>DPYP01000243.1:0-1976 GCA_003545375.1 Lentisphaeria bacterium | reverse complement strand
CAGACAAACGGTTGCCGGACAGCCGCCGAACTATTGCGGTTGGCTGTCCCGGTTCGCCTTGGCCTTGGCCTTGGCCGCATCGATGGGTGATGCGTACGGTCAGACAACGCAATCGATCCCTGCCAATCTTGCAGGGAATGTTGAGAAATTTCATGAGTCGCCGCAGAACGGCATCCCGTGCATGCAGACGTATTCACCTTATGCCGCGCTGATCTTCGATCTGACCGTGCCGGAGCCGGGAGCCGTTTACAAGGTGTCCCTGGACCTGGTGAAAGTGACCAACGGCAGCTTTCTGAAGGTGTTCGTTGACAATGAGCTTCAAACGGAAGTGGACACGTATGCACCCGGCAATCATCGTGCGACATTCCCGGTGTGTGACCGATTCTTTGCGGCGGGAAAGCATGCCATCAAGATCAGGAATGTTGGTCAAAAAAGTATCGGCGGCGGCAGTCACCTGTCGGTGATCGGGCTTGAGATTGTTGGCGAGGCTGGCAGTGGGAAATGGCGGGTTGAAGAGAAGGGTTTTCGCTTCACCCCGCTTGACCGGGAAGACGCCTCCGGACAGGCGAACCTTCTCCCGGTGGATCTGCCCCCCAGGTTGCAGGAAGAACCATTTTCAATTCCACCGGGCAGCGAATCGGCCGACATTTTTTCTCACCCGCTGGTCCTGGTCAACGAGATTGCGTTCCGGATTCCCAAGGTCGATGATGTTCCTGAAACGGGTCGACTGATCGAGAAACAAAGACCGCTCCAGGTCGACCTTCCCGACCCGGTGCGTGAAATCTTTCTTTTGATCTGGTCGAAGATACCACTGATCGACGGCGACTCCGGACCGCCCAAGACGCCGATTGCCCCGATTAACCAGAGTGAGCGTTTCACCGCCGAAATCGTCTATGGCGACGGCACTTCCGATCATGTCATCCCGTTCAACCTGACCAGCAGGAGTTATGGGCTGGACAACGGGCTTTCGCTTTATGTGATCCATCCCGGCCCCGGAAAAGTCTCCCAACGGCTGGTCTTCCACGACAAGGTATACAAGTGCAGCTTCGCCCTGGTGGCGCTTACCTGTAACCCGGGCCAGCCCATCTCGCCTGAGCCCGGCCCGGGTGAGATCTCGCCGTGGTATCCGGTCGTGGACAAGAAGCTTCCGGCAATCACCCGCAAACCCGAGTCCAGCGTCCAGCAGAACAGTGCCCGTGCATCGGACGGGCTAATTGCCGCGGAAGTCAGCCTTCAACACGGCCTGGCATGGCGACAGCTTGGATCGCCGGTATTCGGTCAAATCACGCTGGATCAATCCCCGGTATTCGCGATCAAGCACACCGAGAACTGGATCGGATCGGACCAGTGGAAAGTGGTGGACAGGCAATCCGTGGACAATGGCATTCTGGTCAATCTCGAGTACCAGGACCAGAAAACGGATCTTGGGGCGGCGGTAACCATAGGCCTGACCGAAGACGGAAAAATCAAGATGGGCCTGACGCTGGAGAACAAGGACGGCCGGCCTTTTCTGGGAAAGGTCCGGTTCCCGATCCTGGAAGGGATCAAGCTCGGTCCGCTCGACGATACGTGGTATTACTTCCCGAGGGATGGCGGCAGCGCCATGATTCACCATATCGAGGGGAATGTTTACGCCTCCCATGGCGCCGGGCATCCGCACCAGGTGGACTCGTTCTTTAACCCGAAACAATGGTATGTACTCACTCTGTTGAGCAATGATCTGGAAGGGCAATTTCACTGGTATGACGTGGGCAAGGGAGAAGAAGGAGGTTGGTACCGGCTGGAATATCTCGAGAAATGGATTCAACCCGGCGCAAGCTGGAGCTTTCCCGATTTCATGATCGCGGTTTCGCCGGGTGACTGGCGTGAGAGTTTCCGTTTGTACCGGGACTGGGTGGGCACCTGGTACAAACCCAAACCTCCCGCCCAGGACTGGTACAAAAAATCATTCGTGACCGGGACATGGTACGTTTATT
>DPYP01000044.1:0-15558 GCA_003545375.1 Lentisphaeria bacterium | reverse complement strand
TCGAAATGCTGCACGGCACAATGCCGTATTTCCGGCTGGGCTGGACAGAGTACCCGGTAATTCTCGGGCACGAATGGTCTGGCACGGTCGAGGAGGTGGGCAGCGCCGTCGGCACCTTCGCCACCGGCGACCGGGTGACCGGCGACGTCACTATCGGCTGCGGCGACTGTGTCAACTGTATGCGCGGACTGTACAACCTGTGCATCACCAAACAGGAAGTTGGTCTCTGTCGCGGCAAGGACGGCGGCTTCGCACAGTACCTGACCATGCCGGCACGGCATTGTTATCACTTGCCGGAAGCGGTCAGTCTCGACGACGGCGCACTGGTCGAGCCGGCGGCGACGGTCGTCAAGGCGATCCGCAAAGTCGGGTTTGAGCCGGGTGCCACCGTCCTGGTGACCGGCGACGGTCCGATCGGCTTGTTGGCACTGCAGGCTGCCGCGGCGTACGGCGCCGGATGGATCGTCGTAAGCGGTACGGACGCCGGCAAATTGGCGATGGGCAGAAAGTTCGGGGCCCATGCCACGATCAATGTCGCCGACACGAACGTCACCGAGTATATCAACGACCACACCGGCGGGCTGGGGGTGGATTATTCCGTCGAAGCCAGCGGCCATCCGGCGGCGTTCGAGGACTGTATCACGGCGACGCGCCAGGGCGGCACGATATCGGTGGTCGGCATCTATGAGCGTCCGATCGAGAACCTGGACATGGGTGTGGCTGTCGTCCGCGATCTCACCATCTGCTGTTCCGTTGCCAGTCCAAATGCTTTTGAGCAGACCCTCCGCCTGATGGCGACGGGCAAGCTGCAGGTTGCCCCGCTCGTTACCCACGTTCTCGACCTGGCCGAAGCGGAAAAGGCGTTCGAAATCCAGCGTTCCCAACCGGAAAAGCGGATCAAGATCCATCTGCAGCCGCCGGCACTGGCTTGACGCTCTCTAATAGGTCGTCTCTGTGGTCTCCGGGATGACGACGAGGGCGTCCCAGCATTCGTGCAGTTTGAGCTGCATTGGGTACTCCGGGTAAAACTTTTCCGGGATTATCAATCCAATATTTCGAAATGGTTTGAGCTCATCCAGTGCCGCCGGGAGCTGGCGCAGATCGATGACGCTGGGGCCGCGTTGCGCGGCGGCCAGATCGACTTGGTGTGCTGCGGGATTCGGCTGCAGTTCGTATACGCCGATGCGGTCACCGGCCAGGGCGTTGCAGCGGCCTGAGAACGTGGCGAACCCGAAGCTGCAGATCGTCCCGCGATAGTCGTCGTATACCTGCGCGCCCATATAGCGTATCGGTTCGTCGACGCCGATGTGCGGCATCTGGACACGAATCTGTTGCTTGATCAGATGCAGGTTGTGCGCTGTCAGGAAAAACCTGGCGCCGTCCGGTGCGTTGTCGACGATCCATTTCAGGTTTTTCGCCATGTAGAACTCGCGCAGCAGGACGTCGGAGGTCCCATAGAGATGTTCGTTCTGGCGGACGATCTCGGTAAGTCGGCGCATGGTTCGATATACTTCGGGCGAGCTCTTGGCGATGAGCATTTCACGATTGTCCTCGAACAGTTGAATCACTGCCATGACCCCGAGCCGGCATTGCTCCTTGATCTCCGGGCTCTGTTCATAGTAGGCCATCATCTGCATGAGATTGCCGTATGGCCGATACTGTGCATACAGTTTTTCAGCCCGCGCGCCGAGATCCTCTTTGTCCTGCAGGTACCCCAGGAGAATGTTGATCGCCTGATAGCACTCCTGCATGTCGATGCCCCAGTAGTGAATGCGTTCCCCAGGCGGTTTGTCCTGATTGTATTTGGCGATCCAAATCAGGTTCTGGCGCATTTCCAGGGCGCGCCAGTTGAAGTAGTCGCGCCGCAACAGTTCCTTCGGTACCGGCACGCGTGTCTGGAGGATGCGATCGGTCAGAAGCCCTTCGTCCAGGTGGGCTTCCAGCAGGAAATACTTGAATCCTTTGTGCTCGGCAAGATACTGAAATACGCGATTGCGGAATTGGAAAAACTCACGGGTGCCGTGTGTCTGTTCGCCCATCGCCACGATTCTGTTGTCGCCGATGATTTCGAGGACTGCTTTCAGGTCGTGTGTGTCTTTGTGCGGGGCCAGGTGCTGCAATGGCGAGGCGTGCGCCTTCAGCCACTGTTGTCGTTCGGTCAGCGGTGTAGCCAGGCAACCCCATTGCACTGCGATGAGAGTGATCAGAAATGTTATTCGCATTTTTTGCCGCCCGAGTTTGGTGAATGGATTCACCATAATCCCTGAGCCCTTGATTCCCAAACCTTAATACACAGACGGCTGAGCCGATTTTGAAGAGGATTGGGGGTGGAGAGAGTCAGGACAAAGAATCAGTCCGAAACCGGGGGTGTGGGGTCACAGCCCCAGGTTGAGAGTAATGCCGATGAATTTGTCCAGCTGAATCGACACGACTGCCGCTGCAGCAACCAGCATCAACTCCCCAAAAATAAGACCGATGAAAAATGGTTTGATTCGTGCATATGCATCCTTGCTGCCGAGTTTCGTGACAATTGTCTTTGCCAGCCAGCCGAGCATGATGGAAAACCAAAAGGTTGTCATGTGGTGGTTGACCAGAAGTATCAGTCCGAGCGGGTGTGGCAGCCAGAAAATACGGCGGCGGAAGAAAAGCAGGCCGGCCATCAACACGGCCCCGGCGATCATCCAGTTGCGCTCTGCAGGGGAGGCACTCGGCGGGTTGCTGACGAGTTCCGCCGTCTTTGCATAGGTGATCTGTGGCAAGCCGGTGTGAAACCACCAGGACATGGCGTTGGCACCACGATTATATGACATCATGATCTCCGTTCCAACTGCAACAACCACGGCAAGCACGATGGCGGCGAACAGGGCTGTATAGAAATGTCGCCGTTTCATTTTCAGATCGGCGCGTATCTTCAAACCGTTGGCCATGGCCGGTGCGATAAAGGTTTTTAGATCGAAGAAGAACACCGCATAGAAAATCAGAAATGGTGACATCAGCCACGGCGCCGACCAGGAGTTGACCATACCCACGGTGGTCTTGATGAAGTGCAGCGGCCCGGCCCATGGCTGCACCATGATGATGCCGCCCTCGGCAACCGCGCGAATCAGTCCGGTAGTCAGCAGGATGAGGATGGCATAGGTAATGACGGCATAGACGGGATGCATGCCCATGTGCCACATCGCTATTATCAAGCCGGCTGAGCCCAGTAAAAAAACTCCCGACTGGATCCGCAATTCCAGGCGCTCGCCTGCTTCCAGGCCGGCTACCGCCGTTGGCCGGAAACAACTCAGGAAATAGTGCCGGGCCTTGAACAGTGCTACCGCCGAAAAGACCAAAAGGGCTCCG
The DNA here is from genome assembly GCA_003545375.1 of Lentisphaeria bacterium. Taxonomy (GTDB): domain Bacteria; phylum Verrucomicrobiota; class Lentisphaeria; order JABSQK01; family CAJWLW01; genus CAJWLW01. The sequence continues at coordinate 12,213 of DPYP01000044.1, read as the reverse complement.
CCACCCTCGGCGGTTTTGAAACTCATGGTGTACAACCAGTCGGACGGGAAGGAGTTTTCATTGACACCGTAGCCGAGCCACACCAGAACCAGCAGTTGAATCATATAGAGGATGACGAAGAACCACATGGAAAAAGAGACGCGCTGCGGTATGAGAAAGGCGATGCCGATAAGCGTGAAGAAAATGGTCGATTTGGCATAGGGTATGAGCCCCTCGAAGATTGTGCCGGTGATTCCCCTGGTCCATTTGTGCGTCAGGTTTATGCCTGTGACTCCCGGGACTATGCCGGACTCCGCGAACAGGTTCCAGCCGAGTATTGATCCGGCAATCAGCGCCCCTGCCCAGAACAGGCCGCTGCGGTAAACCGGGGGCAGTACACCCGGTGCAGCGTCTTTGCCGGCCAGTTCTTCCTGCAGTTCAGCATAGGGGTAGACCACTTTTTCATGATAGGCCCACTGCCGGAAAATGAGCGCGTTGAATGACATCAGCACGGCGTACAGCAGGATAGTGATGATGCCCCAAAGGATCAGCGGTTTTTTCCAGACGCCCCAGGGAACATCGCCAACGATCAGGCGGCGCAGCGAAACATCGATACCCGGAAAGGCCCGAAGTATCGGCGCCAGGCTTGCTTTAACCTGGCCGGTGGCGACGGTGCCGTTCAGGAGGCCGTCCTTCAGCGTGCGCAGTTGTGTCGTCAGAGTGTCGAGGCGCAGGTTCGTTGCGAGTTCGCGGGCGATTGTTTCGCGGCGCCGTTCCAGGTGCTTCAGATCTTTATCCAGTTCCTTGCGATCTTGTTCCAGCCAGTAGATTTGTTTCTTGAGTGCCTTGCGTTCGCTGCTTTTGGCGAACCGCTCGGTTTCGTAACGTTCCTTCAATGTCTCGCCGAGGCTGACCAGCTCGGCGCGAGTGCTGTCGACCAGTTCCTGGGCCTGGGCGACATCCGCTTCGAGCTGTGCCGTGTTGCTCAACGGTTCGAGAACGGCGATTGCTTCATCGATGGCGACTGCCGGATTATCCGATGGATTCTTAAACTCGTCGCGCAGAGTTTTCACCGCCTTGCGTCCGCGGACACAGCGCCCGAGCCGGGCAGTGTAGGTTGCCAAGGTGTCGTCGAGTGTGAAGACGATACCCGGATAGGCCCGAAGGTCATCGGGCAGTCCGTTGCGGAACATCTCAACGCGTTTGAAAGCGATCGCTTCGAGCTCGGCCAGCGCTTTGCGGGTTTCTTCGACAGTCTTGTTCTGCGTTTCCAGTTTCGTCTTGGCGGCCGTCATCGTAGCGGCCGCGTCCGGTTCGCCTGTTGCTTGCCAGGCGGTCACAGTCTCACCGTATACTTCGCGCGCCACCGTGAGTGCTGTCTGCGCCCGGCTCACTGCCATGTCTTTCTCTGCCTTCGTCAGATCGGCTGCCTGCACCTCGGCCAGTTGTGTTTCGGCAGCATCGACCCCAGCTTTGGCAGATACAACTGCCTGGGCCACGGCGTAGAGGTCACGCAGTTCGTCGCGGGCATCAGCCGCCTTGAGGTACTTCCGTGCGGCCGCCTGGATGCCGGGTTCACTGATGAACCAGGCCTCGTGGACGTACGGTTCGATGTGCCGGTCCCACTCGGCCTGGCGCGAGTTCATCTGTGGATTGAAAAGGTTTGCAACGATCGGGACGACCTGCGCCGACAAGCCGAACAGCGAAATGCCGCCGGTGACAACGCCCATGGTCAGGATGATCAGCAGTTCGCCCTGGTTGAACGGCCGGATCACCCGGATCAGGCGACACAGCGGATTGACCACCAGCACCATGATGAACAGGAATACGTAGGGCAGCAGCGGAATCTGCGTAGCCGAGATATGGCTGTTATACACATTGTTCAAATACACCGTCATGATCGCGAAAATGACCGTGACGATCATGCCGATCAGGAAAGCGCGGATTGTGATGGACTTCTGATTATCCATTGATTACGGTCACCGTGTCTCAGTAAATCAGCGGGGCGATCATTTTGTACAGTGTCGTAATGGCGATCGAGACCATGGCGATCAGGCCGATGCCGCAGGAATAGCCGGCGAGAATTACCGGTGCGTACTTCAGCCACTCGTCGCCGAAGCGCCGGCGCAGATAAAACCGCCCGACCATGGCGCCGATAAACTGGAAGATCAACGCACCGGGGTGCGATTCGCCCAGGCCGCGTACCAGCCCGAATACCAGGAGTGTTGGCAGGCCGATCACCGACAGTAGCATGTAGACCAGGACACCTGAACCGACGCCCCAACCGAAGTAGCCGAAGTTCCAGGCCTCCAGGAACTCTGAGCCGCTGCCCATGGTGGAGGTCATGATCAGGCTGCTGTTTTTCGCATTGAGATCCCACATCACCTGGGCAAATGGAAACGCGTTCGAGGGCACCTCTGCCATGCCCCAGAGCACCTGTGAAAACACCAGTATTGAAATCAGCAGGATCGGCAGCGTCAGGAGTTGCGTCTTGATCATGCTCTTGAGCTTCGTACCAGTCAGTTCCATGATTCGGAAATCGACGATGGCCGGGCCGTACATCGGCGCCGGCGTGGGGGCGAACCAGATCCGTGCCCCCTGGTAACCACTCAGAATAAAAGCTGCTTCCTTGACCATGGGGATGCTCACGGCCTGACCGCAAAGCCCCTCGAGTTTCGCATTGGCGTATGCCAGGACCGGATTGTACACGACAACATAGAAAACGAAAAACAGCCACGGAAATCCGGGCACCAGCCATGTGCAGAGGCCGATCCAGAAGGCGCTGTTGGCAACGTAAATGAAGAGCGCCAGTAAGATCGAAAAATCGCCGCGCCTGGTGTTATTCGTCATCAGTCGCCGCCAGCCCTGGCGGAAGGAGAGCTGCGACTCTGCCCCGTCGGTGCTGCTCCCGCGCAGGGCAGTTATCAACGGTTTCAGGATCTGACCAAGGCTGATGACGACAATCGCGACCGTCAGCCCGATACCGAAGGACAGGTAGAAGTCGACGTAATTAGAAAATGTCGTGTCAACGAAATCCATCTGCGGCGTCCACGACGCCAGGATACCTTCCTCCTGCAGGATCGGGTTGATGACAATTGTGATAACCACTCCCAACACACCGCCGACCACGGCCCAGAACGGAATGACGGTGCCGGCCAGGAAGGCGCCCAGGTCCATGGTCATGTTCATCGGGGTTGCCGGACGAAGGTTGGCAAACGTCTGGGTGAAATCGATCCACGGAATCGGAATAAGTTGCACCGGTGCAGCCAGGAATGCGGCCGACACAGCCGGCACGCCGATGTAGAAGATCCCGAAAATAAATCCGATGACCCCGCCGATGGCGAAACATCGCCATCGCCACTTGTGCTGCGTGTCCCGCGTCTCGATCAGGGCGATCATGCCGGCGGCACCGACGGGTGCCATCGGGAACGGCAGTTCTTCGACATCATTGACTAAGCGATAGTTGACATAGCTCAGGCTGAACTGGTCTACTTTGGTTATGATCAGGCCGACAAAAACCATGGCGATCGGTGTCAACCATGCCTGGGTGAAAAATGTCCGACCGTCCGCCTGGATCTGCGCCGCAGACGGTGCCCACCAGTCGGGAATCTCCCGCGCCACCCCCACGGCGTTGACATATTCCGACTGTACAAAGAACTGATTCCACAGGAACCCCTGAAACGGATAGCTCATGGCCATGCCGGCCATCATGTATAGGACGTAGACCTCCTGCATCCGCAGTTCCTTGAACGAGCGTCGTGCGATCTCCGCGAAAATGATGATGGTTACCCAGCGCCCAGCCTGGTCGACGTGGCCGCCGGCACCGACCACCAGTTGCAGATACAGCGTTGCCGGCACCATCATCGCACCGACAAAGATCGCACCGACGACAGTTTTCCAGTTGAAGCCCTCTTCGAACGTCTCCGGCGGCGACATGATCGCCCGGTAGTCCTCGAGCTCCTGGTCCTGCTGTTTGTTTTTTCTCCACCACATAAGGCAATCCGGTTAAACCGTTAATTCACGTCGTTGCCGGCTCAAGTTCTTTTTTTTCCGGGGTGATAAAGGCCTGTTGCTCTTCCCCGGTGAGATTGCGCCACTGCATGAGATAGGCGCGCAGGCGTTCGAGAAAAGGTTTGTTGACGGTCGTCCAGTTGGTGTCCTGACCCGAGATCCGCTCGATCTCGAGCGTTATACGGTAAGCGCCGACGACATCATCGAAGGCGGCGATGATCCGCAACTCCTGCGTTACCCCAAGATCGTAGGGGGCCAGTGCCAGATGATAGGTCAGGCAATAACGGTCGCGTGCCTGTTCGTCTATGTCCTGCGTTCGCGCTTGCAACTCGGCGATCAGATCGCCGACAGACGCCTCCGTATAATGCTCGAAATACTCCTCCATATATCGCAGGGCGCCGCTCATCACGGCCGGCTGGTAGATGAAGGGCATCGTCACCTCCATGAGATTGTCGCGGCGATCCGGCATGGCCCATTTTCGGGTGCCGGACGGAACTGCCTCTCGGGTGGCGCGCATCGCAGGATAGAGCGTCGAGATGACGACTACAGCGATGGTGATCGCTACGACATACACGACGCTCAACGACGAGAAGTTGAAGTTGACATCCGGGAACCAGCCGGTGTATTTCAGTCCGATACTGGAAACCTGCCCGACCAGATAGCCGCCGACCGAACCGACGATGCCGAACACCAGCGCTTCGGCAATGAAAAAGAGGCCGATCTGCGTTGGGTTCATGCCGATGGCGTTGTACACGGCGATTTCGCCTTTGCGCTCGTGCACTGAGCCAAGCATTGTGTTCATGATGATCGTACAGGCGATCAACAGTGGCAGGATCAGACGTTCGAGACCACCGACCGAGGTGCGATAGCCGGAGCCGATATAATAGGTGCCGACGTCCTGCGTGTGCGCACCCTCATCGCCGATCGCGAATGGCTCCGTTCCGGCAATGTAAAATCTGGCGCTGGTCGTGGTCAGTATTTGTTTCACATACGGCCATATTGGCGCATCGTTGGGCAGGCGCACGGAAATGCTGAATGTGTGTCCGCCGAGGCGCCGGCAGGTATTGACCGGGATGAGGATCATCTTCGATACATCGTTGTAATCGGCAGAGGAGACAGCGCTTTCCCCGCCGCTCTCTGCCTGCGCGGCGGCGTCGGCTGCTACCTGTTTGGTACGCATGACGATGCGCAGCGGCACCAGCGGCCGATCGTTGATATCGCGCATGGCCCGGAAGTCCTCGTCGCGCAGGATGCCGACGACTCGCAGGCTGTTGCCGCGGAAATTCACATGGATATTGCCGATATCGGCCGGCGAGAGTTGCAACGCGTTGGCGACGCCGGCAGAGAGGATCGTTTCATTGGCGCTGTCGGAACTGAAATATTTGCTGCCTGCGATCATCGGAATGCGGCGAATCAAACCGTCGTCGGCCTGGGACAGTCCCAGTAGGCTGTTGACCCGGGCGGGGCTGTCTTTGCCTTCTACGTCGAGACGATAGCTCACCGGCGGCAGTGCGCCGCCGTAAAGGATTCCGATGGTCGTAGGCGCACAGAGCCATCGGCGCTCGGCGATATCGACATTAGCCCCGGCGAACAACTCGCGGAAGACCTGGGCCGAACCGCTGTCCATGGGAAATCCCGGCCAGTGGAACATTAATCCGGAATACGGTGCGCTGGCGGACTGCGGAATAATCGTCGGGCTCATTTTTTTCGAGACACTGGTAAATGCCAGCATGGTGAAGGCTATGAGTACGATGGTTGCTGCCGTGAGTCCGGTGCGGATGCGGCGGCGCTTCATGTTGGAGACACCGATCAGCATGGCCTGTTGACCGACGCCGGTGTGCTGGGTCTTGAGCATTGCCATGCGCGCATCGAAGAGCAGTTGCATCTCGCCCTGGAATCGCGAGAGCAGGATCCAGATGACGCCGAGCCCGAGTACGGCCATCAGAAACGCTACGAAAATAGCTTCCGGCGCCTGTGCAATGCTGAAGGCCGGATGAATGTTGCGAAACAGCAGATAGGTCAGCACAAAGAGCCCAAGGAAAATCCCCCCTTGCACCTCGACACGGACAGCCTTGAACAGCAGCTTCATAAGAAAAAAACAGAAGGGCAGCATCAGTGCCATGTATGCAACGACGGCTACCAGCATGTCGTTGCGGACGTTGGTTGACTGCGCGTAAGCCTTGACCTCGGCGCCCAGTGCGCTGTATAAACTTTGAATGTAGCCGACATGATCCCGGGCCGATTCCGCCTTCTGCAACGCTTTGATATGACCGGCGCCGTCGGCGATAAGACCGTCGATCAGGCTGTTGGAGACGCCTTTCAGCTCGTCCTTGCGCCGCTGGTTAAGTGCTGCCATGTCGAGAGCTGCGGCATGGAAAAAATCGGCCCCGAGCGGATGTTCGCTGCCGTAGCCGAGGCCGGCCTTGTTGATTGCCAGCCGTTTTCGTGACGTGAGGATATTGTAGCGGCTGCCGCGCTTGACATAGAGCGCGCCCGGCCCCGGTTCGTAAGCTGACGGCCGCATCGACAGACCAGACCTGATGCCTGTGAAGCCGTAGCTGTTCGGTTCCGCATTCGTCGCTGCGTCCAGTACCAGATAATCCCACGTATTGATGGTGTTGGCAGAGAGCAGCGACGGATCATTGCGTTCGTATATGGGCAGTTCGATGCACTGGAACATCGGCATGCGCAGGACTTCCGCGGCACCTACCATCAGTCGCGAGTATGCTTGTCCCGAATCGAGGGCGTAGTCGATGTCGATGAAATCGTTATCGAAGTGAAACGCTGCCAACGTCGTTTCCGAGCCGGTGTCGATGAGAGATTTATGTTTTGAGTGATCCCGGACGCCGATGTCGTTGGTGCCGCCCGATGAGCTCAAGCCGTAGAACATCGCGACGGCGCGTTCATCGGTAATGATGAAATTGGCGCCGATGACGTTGCCGGCCTGGATCGGGTCGCCGGGCTGGCGGTGAATGACAACGCTGCCGGAGACTGGCAGAGTCGGCGTCACGGAGGCGGCAAACGGGTCGAAGCGGTTGGTGTAGTAACGGGCCGAGCTCGGCATGACCCCGTCTTGATGGTCGAAGGCGGAGGGTGCCAGGATCTGCTGATCGTTGAGCAGAAGGTTGACCAGTTTCTTCACCGTGTTGCCGCCGGCAGTAACGTGGGCGTCATTGGTGTGCTCGAAATTGTCGGCCGGCGAAAAACTCAGGCCGGCATCGGTAAACGGGGTAACGAAATTAAACGAGGGTATCTGGCCGGCCCCCTGGAAATACCGCATGCTCATCGAGGCTTCCGTGAAATAATGGCCGATTGGGAGACCCTCGCTGCGGCTCAGCCCGTCGACATACTCGGCATCCTCCGGCCCCGGAAGATTGACGCTTTCCGCAAGTTCTTTGAGGTTTCGGCCAAAACGGATGTACCACCGGGATTTGCCCCAAAAATCGTCGCAGGTCAGGCCGATTTTGCTGTTGCGCCAGTTGAGGTCGAGTCCCAGAGTCAGGCGTACGCTCTTGCCAGCGATGGCCTGGCGGATACTGTCGTTTGCTTTGCCAGTGTCCAGGTCGTAGCGATTGAGCACCGCCGAGCGGCGGTTGCTTTCGCGTATCTGCACGACGTACCTGAGCAAGATTTCCCGCTCGACCGGCTGCAGGTCGGAAAGCTTTTTCGTGAGGCCGACCTTGTTGAACACGGTGAGCACGCTGATGTGATGCTCGAGTTCAGTTCTTATCGCCTCCTGCTGGAGATTTTTTTCGGCCTCGGGCAGCTCGCTTTTGTACACTTGCACGAGCTGCTCGCTCAATTGATTCTTGTCCTGCGTGCCCAGCGTGACGACCGGCGTCTTGAGGCGAACGATGCGGCCGGTGGATTCGTCGACCGCCTCACGCAGGTCGATCAGCAGTCTTTCGTCGCTGTCATCGTCCGTGCCGTCGAGGTGGAGTTGTGAATAGGTCTTGTCGTAAAGCTCCTGCAGCCGGATGTCTGCGACAACCAATTCCCGGGTTTTCTCAACGGTCTTCTCCGGCATCAGCAGATGCCACACGAGCATGCGTTCGCCGAGGAAGTGGAGGGAATGCCCGTTTACCGCAGCCAGCAGTACGCTGCGTTTCGGCGGGTTGTTGCGCAGTTCGTCGAAGAGCTCCATCAACAGCGCCAGGTTGTGGGCGTTGCGGGCGCCAACGGCGAGTTCCGGCACCACACAATTGGTATCCATCGGCGCATACACCACGACGAGGTCATTGCTCAGCACCTCGTCTGTGCCGGGGATCAGTGCCCACAGATTGCGCAGGCTGGTGTTTTTCCAGCGCGAAGGTTCGCTGTCGATAGTGACAGCAAGCGCGTCATTCGCTGCCCGGATCGCGGCCTTTAGGGATCCCCCGGCATTGCGCTCGATGAAATAACGCGGCACCGCAACCTCGGTGGCATACACCTTGTCGATCGACTCGGAATGGTAGTAGTGCTCGGGCTCGATAAACACGAACCCCTTGACTCCGTATCGTAGAAACCGCTGCCAGTTGTCGCCGGAGTTGTACTCCATGAGACCGATCGAGCCTTTCAAAGGCGAGCCCTTCAGGCGGACGAGGTCGGCTTCGGTACCGGTGCCCAGGTAAACCAGTGGCGCCGTGAAGCTGCGCTCCGGGAAATTGCCCGGACGCACCAGCGACGGATGCATTGGCTTGATGTCGATCGCCGGCCCGTCGCCCGGGGTCAGCGATGCTTTGCCCGGCAGGAACGAGGGTGCCGTAAAGTTGATCTCGCCATGCTCCAGGCCCGAAATTGCGAAGTCCGCAGCGACGCGTTCCGCCAGTGCGAGGTTCGCGGGCGAGCCTGGCAGCCGTGTCCCGGCGTTGCGCAGCCATTCGATGTAACTGGTGTGTTCTGGTTGTGCGGGGACCGTCGGGGCGGCACAGGCGAGGGCTGCGAAGGTGTATAATATGCAAAGCCGCATTGACGAACTATTGTGGTGAATTGTGTGGTCAGAACAAGACAAATACTTTGCCTCGGCGGCGGCTGGCGTGCAATTGGTGGAGAGCGGAAGAACGGAAGCGTCTTAAACCATGTAAATTGTTCGTTCGCTGAGATTTGCATGAATACCATGTCGATCTGCTTCTGTCCGAACGGCGGCTGGGGATATTCCTGACGTGCTATAAATGGAACCATTGAATTTTTCATTGGATGATTTCGAACGGGCCGCGGCACAGGTGTATGAGGTGCTGGCGCCGTCGCCGCAGCTCTCGTGGCCGTTGTTGAACGAGCGGACGGGCTGCGACGTTCTGGTAAAGCACGAGAATCACCTCCCGACCGGGTCTTTCAAGGTGCGCGGTGGCATCTGCTACGCCAGCGAGCTGGCTCGTGAGCACCCGGAAACGCCCGGTGTCATCGCCGCCACGCGCGGCAATCACGGCCAGAGCGTGGCGTTTTCGGCTGCGCGCCACGGCCTGGCCGCGGTAATTGTCGTGCCACACGGCAACAGCCGTGAAAAGAACCGCGCGATGCAGGGCTACGGCGCCGAGTTGATCGAGTACGGGCGAGACTTCGACGAGGCACTGGTCCATGCACAAGCGCTGGCTGAGTCGCGCGGGCTGCACATGTTCCAGTCGTTCGCTCCGGGGCTGGTGTGCGGTGTGGGTACTTACGGAATTGAACTGCTGCGGGCGGCGCCCGATCTTGATGCTGTTTATGTCCCCGTCGGTCTGGGCTCAGGTGTTTGCGGTGTGATCACCGCGCGCAATGCCCTGGGGTTGCAGACCGAAGTGATTGGCGTCGCTGCCGAGCAGGCACCTGCCTATGCCTTGTCCTTTGCGGCAGGGGAGGTGTGTGAAACGACGTCGGCGAACACGCTGGCCGACGGTGTGGCCGTGCGTATTCCGAACCCGCAGGCGCTCGAATTCATGCTGACCCGGGCCAGTCGGATCGTCACGGTTTCCGAGACGGAGATTCTTGACGCGATGGGGTTTTACTTCACCGACACCCACAACGTCGCCGAAGGCGCCGCCGCGACGCCCTTGGCGGCGTTGTTGCAGGAAAGAGAACAGATGCGTGGGAAAAAAGTCGGCCTGATTCTCTCCGGCGGCAATGTGGATGCCGAACTGTTCGAGCAAGTGCTGAGCCGAACGCGGGGAGAGGGATAACGAATGAGATTCACCTCTGCGATAGCACAATCAAGTATGATTGCCTTTGTATACGCGTTCGTGATCCAGACCGGATTGCACGCCGACGAAGTCCAGTTGCACGATGGCGAACGGGTCCAGGGCGTCGTGTGTGTGTTTGCTGAGGACGGGGGTGTCGTCATACAGCTTGCCGATGGCGAGCGCCGCGAGCTGGCAGCAGCAGTGGTTCTCGAGGTGCAGTCGCCGCAACGGGGCACTCTCGACTATGCTCGCTTCAGCCGCTACCGGGATAGCTGGTCGCGCCTTGAAGTGCTCAGCCGCACGTTTGCCAGTGCCGACGGCAAACGCCGCGTCACGCTGACTGGCGCGGTGCACATCGCTGATCTCGCGTACTATGACGTGTTGCAGGATTATCTCGATGCCCACGACATCGTCCTTTACGAGGGGGTGGGTGTTCAGCGAGATTTTGCGGACATCGAAATTCAGACGGCCGAGATGCGCGCCGAGGAACTGGCGAATCCACGGGGGCGTGGCGGCTTGCGGTACTCGGGCCTGGTGTACCTCGATTTTATCTCGTCCCTGCAGGAGGGGATGGGGGAAAGTCTCGACTTGACCTTTCAGCGTGACGGCCTCGATTACTCGCACAGTTGGTGGTGGCCTGCCGATGTGACTTCGGAAGGTCTGCTTGGGCTTATCGACCAGAGCGAGAACTCGGTGTTCATGGATATGTTCTCCAGCTCGAATCTGCGCATGGAGATAATCAGCAACAATATCATGTTCCTCGCCATGACGAATGCGATGACGAGTGTATTCACTCGCAAGCCGATGGACCTGGTGATCAAGGAGGCGTTTGCGGAGTTGCTGATCTCGCAGATGTTATATCTTGGCGATACTGCCACAGGACAATCTGTAACCGTCGATCCGGAAACCGGAGAGGCTGAAGCCGGTGAGCCGGGAGCTGCAATCGAATTGCCCAGGGCCGATACGTGGGTCCAGGAAATTCTTATCCAAGGCCGCAACAAAGTTGTTATGCAGCGACTGGAGGAAGTCCTGGACGGCGCGCCGGATGTGGAATCGATTGCGATCTTCTACGGCGCTGCACACCAGGCGGATCTGCAGCAACGGCTCGAGCGGCTCGGTTTCAAACCGGTGCGCGACGAGTGGTTCCCAGCCTGGGACATGAGTTACGATCCCAAACCGCTGATTTCGCCCGAGTGGGTCGAGAAAGTCAAGGCCATCCAGAAGGCGAACGCGGAACGCCTCGAAGCCGAGCAGTAACGGATTTTCCCACGGTAGCGGCTTAGATTTTCCGCAGCCCGATAGTCTCTCGTGCCTCCTCAGCCGTGGCGATCGGGCGGCCGACAGATTTTGCCATCTGCACGGCACGGTCGACAAGCTCGGCGTTGGTCTGTGCGTATGTACCATCCGGATGCTTGCCGCAGTCTTCGAAGCCGACACGGACGTGGCCGTTCTGCAGGATGCCGCGATTGATCTGGGCCCAGTAGGTCATCGGGCAACGCGACATTGCCGACATCGACCAGTTCGAGTTGTCCGGCAGATGATAAATCTGATTGAACATCGAGATGTCCGTCATCGGCTGGCAACTCTGGCCGGGCCAACCGAAAAAGAAGGTGAGCCACAGCGGATCATCGAGCAGGTCGGGTTCCTCTTCCATGACGTCGTCATCGGTCCAGAACACGCCCTCACGAATGATGCGAATTGCGTCGAACACGCCAGTATCGAAGCATTCCAGCTCCGGTTTGACGCCGTGTTCCCTCGACCACTGGAAGTACTGCCGCAGTTCATTGATCGGGTGTACCGAATAGCACGGGATCGGCTTTTCCTGGCGCGGGTACGGATCGAAGTACTCGTCGTGCGAGCCCATGTTCAACGAGCTCATGTCCGGTTTGATGCGTTCCCATAATTGCAGTTTCTGCTCCGGTCGCATGCTGGCGAGACCCTGTTGGATCGGATGACTGGGATACTCTTCCCTGATCTTGTCAATGATTCCCGCTGTTCCGTCGATATCCGGGATCTGCAACTGGCGTCCGTCTGGCTGTATTACCGGGTCGCGGGAATAAAGCCCGTGGATGTGATCCATTGTGGCGCCGGC
>DPYP01000585.1:0-4009 GCA_003545375.1 Lentisphaeria bacterium | reverse complement strand
CCGCTCAGTGCAAAGCCGGCGTTCGATTCTATGGCGCTGCCGCTGGATGCCGAGTAGGTATTGCTCCCGGTGTCTTCTATTTCGATCTCAGTACCGACCGGGACCTCGGTGACAGCCGTCCAGGTGACCGTCCCTTCGCTGTCACGAAACTCATTCTCCGGCAGCTTCCAGCCATTGTCGGTGAAGTGGATCTCCGTGCCGGCTGCAATGTTGACCAGCGCCACGAAACGGAAAACATCTGGATTGTCGGTATTGAGACCGGTGATGGCGATATCACCGGGGTCCAAAGCGCCGACCGCGGGCGAGGGCGGCAGGGTCGGTTGGCAACGCGGGACTGTCTGCCCAGCGGTCACTGTAGTTGCTCCGGACGTTGCGTTGTCCAGCACGCCCTGGATCGATGTTGGCACGGCGAGATTGTTGCATAGCATGTTCAGAAACGCCGTTTCGAAACTGCTGCAGTCAGCGCCGTCGGGAGAGCACTGTGCCGCAGCGCCGTGACCGATGAGGATCAGGCTGGTTAGAATAATCAGCTTCTTCATGAATCAGAATCCTATTGTGCGTGGTTGGTTTAGCGGCAATTCCGCTCTCAACTTCAATAGGTTATAGATAGTTTGATCGGATTACTCAAGCTAAAATTTCAAAAAATGGAATTCATACGGAGCGGTCAGCCATCCGGGATTTTCAGGCTGGCGCCGGCGGGCAACACCTGCCCGGACCTATAGCCGTTGGCTGACATCAGCCGGCTTGGGGTGAGACCGTATTTGCGGGCGATGACGGTGAAGTTCTCGCCGCTCTTGACGACGTGCGTACGTGCCGCCGACGTTTCGGGGCTGTCACTGTTTCCGGCTGGTTCCAGCACGAATTCAGCAGTCTGTGCCGGTGCACTCTTGGGCAGCGCCGGATTGACCGGTGCGATCTCCGTCGTACGTTGTGCCCGGTATATTTGGAAGTAGACAAACGCTCCGACGATGTGGAAAACGATGACTACGGTCAGGCAGACCAAGAACCTGGATTCCATGAGGGGATGTTGTTTATGCATTATTCTTCTGTCATTCGTTCCGCAACAACCTCTACGAGGTGCTGCGCGTTTCGGCTGGTGCCTTGCTGAATCTGTGCGCGGCATGAAACGCCGTCGGCCACGATGATCGCGTCCTGCGGCGCCGCACGCACGGCGGGGAANNTGAAGTTCTCGCCGTTCTTGACGAGGTGCATACGTGCCGCCGGCGTTTCGGGGCTGTCACTGTTTCCGGCCGGTTCCAGCACGAACTCCCTGGTCTGTGCCGGTGCACTCTCGGGCAGCGCCGGATTGGCGGGTATGATCTCCGTCGTACGTTGCGCCTGGTATATTTCGTAGCAGACAATCGCTCCGATGATGTGGACGACGACGACTACGGCCAGGCAGACCCGGAATCTGGGCCTCATGAGGGGATGTTGTTTGTGCATTATTCTTCTGTCATTCGTTCCGCAACAACCTCTACGAGGTGTTGCGCGTTTCGGCTGGTACCTTGCTGAATCTGTGCGCGGCATGAAACGCCGTCGGCCACGATGATCGCGTCCTGCGGCGCCGCACGCACGGCGGGGAACAAGCGGCTCTCCCCGACCTGCATGGAAAACTCGAAGTGTTCACGCTCGTATCCGAACGAGCCTGCCATGCCGCAGCAACCGCTGTTGATCGCTGCCACTTCGAATCCCGGAACAGCGTGCAGGACGTCCATCGTGGACTGGATCCCGACAACGGCTTTCTGGTGGCAATGTCCGTGGACCCGAACGACGGCCGCCTCGTTACGCAGTTGCAATGGCAGGCGCCCGGCCGTGATCGATTCGGCCAGCAGTTCGTCGATTGTGACGCATGCCGCGGCAACATCCGCGACTCGCGTGCTGTGCAGGATGCTGCCGTACTCATCTTTGATCGTTAAAATGCAGCTTGGTTCCAAACCGACAATACGATATCCGGCTTCAACCTTCGGGTAGAGCGCATTGATCAGGCGTCCGGCCTTGCTGCGTACGCCGTCGAGCAGCCCTTTCGAATACTGGGGCCGGCCGCAGCAGAGTCCGGCGCACAGTTCGATCTCGTACCCGAGTGCTTCGAGAACGCGGACCGCGGCGCGACCGATCTCGGGGTAGTTGTACTCGGTCCAGGTGTCCGCGAACAGGACGATTTTGCAAGCGTCCTCGGCGGGTTGCGGACGCTTGCGCCGATGAAACCATTTCGAAAAACGCTGCCGTGCGAACTCCGGCAAATGCCGTTCCGGCGCGATCCCGAGCATCCCGAGCAGGGCGCGGTTCCAGCGGGCGTTGAGCACCAGGTTCGATAGTGTCGAGGTTGCCGTACCGATCCGGCTGAGCCGGTCGACAGCGCCGAAGATCCGGGAGCGCAGCGGAACGCCATGCTTCTGTTGGTATTGGTATAAGAACTCTGCCTTCATCTTGGCCATGTCCACCTGCGACGGGCACTCGTGCTTGCAGCCCTTGCACTCGAGACAGAGATCGAGCACGTCATACAACCCCTTACCGGTGAGCTCGTCCAGGGGCAGGTCGCCTTGCAGGATCGACGCCAGGCTCCAGGCCCGGGCCCGGGTCGAGAGAAACTCGTCGCGGCTGGCTTCGAATGACGGGCACATCGTGCCGGACGTCGTCTTGCGGCACTCCGCATTGCCGTTGCACATTCCGGCGGCAAACGTCAAACCGCCTTCCGGCTCGAAATCGAGGAAGGTCTGGACTTCGATGGCACGGGTGTTGGGGTTGATTTTTAGATTCTGATCCGGCGGCTGGGCCTCGACGATCTTACCTGGATTAAGCAGGTTGTCCGGGTCGAAGGCGCGCTTGACGGCGATGAAGGCCTGGTAGATTTCCGGGCCGAACATTTTTTCGTTGAGCCAGGACCGCGCCAGGCCGTCGCCGTGCTCGCCGCTGATGGCCCCGCCATACTCCAGAACCATGTCGGAGATGTCGTGCATCATGCGTACCATCAGGTCCGCATCCGCCTCGCTCTTAAGGTCGAGCATCGGCCGCACATGTATGCAGCCGACGCCGGCGTGGCCATAGAAGCCGGCTTCCTTGCCGGCGTCGCCGATGTAGTCGCGGAAGGCGCTCATGAACTCTCCGACCCGGGCCGGCGGCACGGCGATGTCTTCGAGAAACGCGATGGCGCGTTGGTTGGTGCGCCGCGCCATAACCAGACCAAGGCCAGCCTTGCGCAGGTGCCAGACGTTGGCGATCGCCGCCGGTTCGGTCAGCGTGACCTGGCTGTAAGCGATCGATTCGCGGCCGACCTCGCTGTCGAAGCGTTCGAGCTTGGCCGCGACCTCGGCGACGTTGTCACCGTCAAACTCTGCCACGAGCAGACCCTTTGGCTGGCCGTCGAGCCAGTCCAGACGATTACGCATCACCGGGTTCTGCTGCCCCATCTCGATGATGAAGTGATCGATCAACTCGAGGGCATACGGCTCGTACTGCAGCAGAAAATCCACCGCCTTCAGTCCGTCGATGAGGTCATTCAGGTGCAGTACGCAGAGGCCCGTAACTTTCGGGCTCTTACTGATCTTCACGGTGATGTCCGTAGCCAGGCCGAGGGTCCCCTCCGAACCGGCGATCAGTTTTGCCAGGTTGACCCGGTCGTTGCCGACGAGTTCATCGAGATTGTAGCCGGACACACGCCGCTGGATTTTCGGGAAGCGCCGGTGGATTTCGTCCGTAAGATTTGACCGGATGCCATCTATCGTGTCGCGGATGCGCCTGGCCGTGTTGGTTTCCGGCTGCCACTGGTCCCATTCAATCTCGCTGAATTTGAGCAGCTCGCCGCGGGCCAGCGCCACGCTGACCGCCTTGACATTGTCGACCATTTTTCCGTAACGCATCGAATGTGCGCCTGAAGAGTTGTTGCCCAGCATACCGCCGAGTGTTGCCCGGTTGCCGGTCGAAGTATCGGCGCCGAGCCGGTAGCCGCGTGGTGCCAGGACGCTGTTCAACTGGTCCTGCACGACGCCGGGCTCGCAGAGTGCGGTCTCGG
>DPYP01000236.1:1493-2673 GCA_003545375.1 Lentisphaeria bacterium | reverse complement strand
CGGCTTGCAGGTTGAATCCAGTTGGAGGAGCGGCCAAGCTCACGACAACAGCCGACAAAGTTCAGGGCGAATTTCGCCTAAACCACACTTAGTCCAAAGAACTTTGCGGCTCGCACTCCAGTTATGCCCGGCTCGCTGGAGAAATCTCGCTGAGCTTCCGCCCACGAAATGAGATAGACCTAGCGGCCGCGTACAGCTCCTTCTTGGCTGCGTGATCCCCTCCGACGTGGCGATCATCTTTGTTCACTGGCAGAACTCCGGAGACTATCCACCGACTGGCGTAACTTGTCATCCGCTGAAGCTGTCGGTTTGAAGCGACGCCTGCTCTTAGCTTTATTCCTCTGGTAGAGCCTGATTCCATCGCCGTGCGGGCTGATGTTCACCACGTCTGGCCCTCGCCAGGTGACGATGTAACTGCGGCCACGGACGATCTCCTTGACCTTCCGGCTGCGAAGAGCGTGCCGTAGTTCCACTGTGCCATTCTTCGGGATGTTCCGAAACACGGCGAGGTTACCCTCCAAGTCAAAGGTCTTCCGGCGGCCGTTAGCGAAACCCTCCAAGTTATTCGGCATCCAAGAATGCAACCGGATAGCTACGTCGCAAGGCTGCTTGGTATTGACACGGATATACCCCTCATTCGGATAGCCCATAGCAACCTCGGCCTGGCGAATGGTTTTGTCAACGGGCATGTTGACAGTTACGACCCCGCGCCTGTACTCGACCGCGCGGTCCCAGAAAATCTGCAGCGCCTGCACAGCCGTGCCTGTGCAACAGCCACATACAGAATGTGAGAACGAAATATTCCCCGGGGCCGCCCATCCGGAGAATCCGCCGAGAATGCGTTTGTTGATTTCCCTATAAGTCCGCGCCTCCGTATCTTCAATGGCGTTGTCCACAACAACGAACGAACTGATCTTGCACTGGTTCTCAACCAACTGATTGCGGGCGAAGCGGTTCAGGTCGTCGTAGAACTCATCATAGCCGGCGTTGATCAGTTCCGAAGCGCACTCGATCATATCCTTGATGCAGCAGGTCTCACACAACACGTCCGTAGGCGCGACCTGCTGGGCTAATTCCGGCACCCATCCGAATCGGGACGAGATCGAACGTGCGTACTCGTAGATCATTCGGCCGTTCTCAATATAGCGCTGCTCCTTCAGCAAACGGCCCCGTGCCGGCG
>DPYP01000236.1:0-1155 GCA_003545375.1 Lentisphaeria bacterium | reverse complement strand
GCTGGGGCTTTTCTTTAGCTACGACTTGCCGGGGTTGATACCATCACCAGCCCCTTGGTCGAGCTCCCGCAAGATCTGGCCGACCCTGTGCTCATGTGGCGGGATCTCGGGAGAGCGGAGCGCCGGGAATTCAGGAGCGGGTCAAAGCTGTGATGAATCTTGTGTTGTACAAGCCCGAACCGGGCGATGACGGGTATTTCCGGTCCGTCTTTGCCGAGGATACGGTATTTCAAATCATATTCCCTCAGGTTTCTGTGTTCGGTGAGAACCGTAATGGGGACTTTCAGCGGGGTCAAGTCACGCGTCGTGCGATCGTCGCTTATTCCCAGAGAAGCGGCACATCCGAATTGGAATAAGGATCCTCAGCGATTGGGCGCCGCGGCGGAATGACGGCCGCACCATTTGACCGCATTCTCGAGCAGGGTCCTCTCTCCATCGGTTGGCGGTACCGGGTTATCGTTGGGGGACAGGCCGATGATCATACCACAGGCCACGTAGCGTCCCTTGCCGTACGCACCCGCGACGACGACGGGTTTCCCGGTGTTGTTACCGGTCGCCAGCACGACGCCATCCGGCCCGGGCTCCAGCTCAATATGATCGTAATAGCTGTGAGTGAGCGTTTCCCCCGGCTCGAGTCCGGCGGTTACCGGGTGCTGCTTGACTGCTGTCCAACGCATATCCCTCACATGGGCCACGCCTTTGGCGCATACATTTGTGATCAGCTCAGCCTGACCGCGATAGCCGACGGCGTCATGAATGGATATCAGACCGCCCCCGGCCTTGACGAAATCCTCAAGCAAGTCCACCAGCTTCTCTCCCACCGTGAACCCCTGGGGCTGAAAAAGGACCGTCAGGTGAATGATCACCTCGCATTCACTGATGGCAGCCTTTGTCGGGTCGCGCAGCGGCTGTGCGTCGATACCCGCTGCCTTGCGCAGGCAGGCGAGAATGGCCGTCGAAGCGGGACTCGACTTACCCTGTATCACCCCGACGCGCAAGCCCTTGCCGGTAAACTTCGGCAGATCGGGCTTTGTCCGTGCCGCCCGTGCCGCCCGTGCAACCAGCTCTTCATCTGTCAACGGCAGCAGCTTGGCGGCGATCGAGGCGGGATCCCAGTTGTCGGGGCGCACCGCCCGCAGCCAGACATCGCCTTTG
>DPYP01000305.1:0-2512 GCA_003545375.1 Lentisphaeria bacterium | reverse complement strand
GATCTGCTGGTGCTGCCGCCGGTTTCGGAGGGGTATGTCTCAGTCATGGGTGCGGTTGCCGGTCCCGGCCGCTTGCTGCTGCACGAGGGTGACACGCTGATGGAAATCCTGACCAAGGCGGGCGGCGCGGAGATGGGCGAGAACAACGAACCCATGATTGACTATGACAAGGCTTATCTCTTCCGGGACGGCGGTTATGTCGACGTCGATTTTGCCGCGCTCATCGGCGAGGGCAGCATGGACGCAAACATTCCCGCGAAGAGCGGGGATTTCCTGTTCCTGCCGCTGGGCCAGCCCAAGCACGTGACAGTGATCGGGGCGGTAAGCGATCCGGGGCAGAAGCTCATCAACCGCGGCGATCGAGTACTCGATATTCTGGCAAAGGCCGGCTGGGCCAAAGTTGCCGAAGATTCCGACCTCGGGTTCCTTGGGGATCTGAGCTCCACTGTGTTACTGCGTGACAACGCTATACTCGATGTCCGGTTCGACGGGCTGCCACAGGACAAGTCGCAAAACATGACGGTCATGGAAGGCGATGTCATCTACGTGCCGGAAGCAGCGCTCAAACAGGTGTTCGTCGTTGGCGAGGTGAAAGCCGAGCTGGCAATCCCCTTCAATCGGCCAATCACCCTGGTCGAGGCACTTACGCAGGCAGGCGGTGTGACACCAAAGGGACGACGGGCCGGCAAGGTCTATATTGTCAAGAACTCGATGAGCGACAAGCCGGAATACATCAAGCGGGACCTGCACAATTTGTACTATGGCAAGGCTACCGAAAACATGCAGTTGGAGCCCAATGACATCGTCTTCGTACCGGAAACCGCGCTGAGTGTTCTCAGTCGCTACTCGGGTTATCTGAGCTCGGTGATCGGCCTGATCCTGCAGGCCGACACCCTCAACAGCACCATCATCAATCCCGTGCCATAATGCAATGAACGGGTATATTCACGATTGACTTGTTGACTTTCGTCGCCGCCCGGCAACACGCTCGAATCACAGCCTAAACCCCCGTTCGGCCCACCGCACCGCGCCATCATGAGCCGATATTTCACTGTTCTGATCTTTGCCTTCGTTCTCTCGACGCTGTTCACGGCGATCTGCATCTGGGTCTTCCCGAGCCTGAAACTGCCGGGACTGGTTGATCAGCCGAATGGGCGAAAGATGCATACGAAACCAACGCCGCGGATGGCAGGCATTGCGATCTACGCCGCCTTTGTCATACCGATGCTGCAGATCTGGTGGTTCTCCAATGAGCAGAAAGGCATTGTCTACGGTGGTCTGCTGGCGTTGATCATCGGGGCACTGGACGACATGTTCCGCGTCCCCGCAATAGTCAAGCTCATCACAATTTTCGGGCTCACCGTGTTGATCAGCCATTTCGGCGTGATCACCAAGTTTCCCGCGCCCCACCCGGCGTTGTACTACTGGATGAACCTGGGCATCACGATGCTATG
The DNA here is from genome assembly GCA_003545375.1 of Lentisphaeria bacterium. Lineage (GTDB taxonomy): Bacteria > Verrucomicrobiota > Lentisphaeria > JABSQK01 > CAJWLW01 > CAJWLW01. Next base: position 1,058 of record DPYP01000305.1, on the reverse strand, counting down.
GATTACCGCCATCACCAGCGCCATCAACATGCTCGATCATATAGACGGCCTCGCTGGCGGCATCTCATGCCTCGCCGCGCTGATGTATCTGCTGGTCTCGCTGCAGATCGGTATATACACCACCGAGAACACGTTTTTCTGGGGCCTGATGTCCGCCAGCCTGATCGGCAGCCTACTCGGTTTTCTGGTGTTCAACTGGCATCCCGCCAAAATTTTCATGGGTGACAGCGGCGCCTTTTTTCTCGGGTTCACGCTGGCTGCTGTCGGTGTGCAGGGCGAATGGTCGGAAAGCCCGCTGAAGGCGGGAATCGTCCCCGTGGCGATTCTCAGCGTCGCTATCTTCGACATGGTCTACGTCTTGGTGACCAGATGGCTCAATGGCACCACACGGACGATCCGGAAGGCGATCGTGCACTGCGACAAGGACCACATCGGCCACCGCCTCTGCGATCTCGGATTCTCGGTGCCCGGCAGCGTCGGCTTAATCTATTTGCTTGCCGCCTGCGTCGCCTTCACGGCTTTGGCACTGCGCCATACCGAACCAATCGAGTCCGTCCTGATTTTCCTACAGATAATTATGTTCTACATTGTCATCGCGATCTTCATGAAAAAGGCAGCCGCAAACCGGAAAGCAACGCCGGTCGATATTGCTGAATAACCATTACGACACTCGCCGACGATGAATCTGCCTACGGCAACATAATGAAAAATGCCGGGCAACCAGGTGAAATCTGCATCCTCCATCTGATCACCCGTCTGATTCGCGGCGGTGCCCAACTCAACACGCTGTACACGGCAGCACACACCGCCATCGACGGTTGCGAAGTGCGCAGCGTTGTCGCAACAGGTCTCGATATCGATGCCGCCGGCGATCTTTTCGATGATGCCCGGGCACTGGGCATCGAACCGGTCATCGTCTCTCATCTGGTACGCCGGGGCTCTGTGTGGCACGATTCGCTGGCGCTGCTGCAGCTTTGCCAACTGATCCGCCGGCTGCGACCAACGATCGTCCACACGCACACTTCGAAGGCCGGCTTCCTCGGTCGTATCGCGGCTCG
>DPYP01000139.1:10891-12231 GCA_003545375.1 Lentisphaeria bacterium | reverse complement strand
ATATCCGCGCCCTCGAAGCTCCACCGACACCGAATACCGGCCTCCGCCTGCTGAGCCGCGCGCAGGCCTTCCACCGTGGCGCACGCCGTGTCCACCCACAGGGAACTCACCAGTGCCAACCCGACTGAAAGCACATAAATCTTCATAACGTCACCTACCTCTCCTCTGAAGTTCAGAACGAGCGAATGTACATCAGGGGACGCAACATCCTACGCGGCTTCGATCATCGTGTGCCGCCGTCATTGGCAGGCTGGGAAATCAGCACAGCGGTACGTTCGACGCAGGCACCCACCGGCAGGTCACCGTCGAACGGAGGGGCGAGCACGCGATCTCCGCCCAAAATCGGCCATAGGATCATCAAGGCAATGTGTCCCGGGTGAGATCCCAGAACGGATGCCATTCAGAGTAATTGCGAAACTGACTGCCCTCGCGTGCGAGATTGCGGCTCTGATCCCTTACAAAGCGCACCGAATCGTCAAAGAAGAGTATGCTGTAACCCTCTGGAAAACCATCACCTCCCAGGTGAGAACCAGCGGGTCCGGGCGGGATGCCCCTGGTGGGCATGCCGACGCCGTCAGCAACAGCAAGATACTCCTCGGCCATGCTCGCGGAAAACCTGCCTCTTCCCCCCTCCCCGCCATACGGCCCCGCTTTATTCTCGTCATACTCGGTGGCACCCTTGCGCCCCCGTTTATTCAGGGAATAGGTTGAAAAGGCATGTCCAACGGTACCGGAACCCGGCGCGGCCTTTACCGCCTCAGCTATGTTCCTCTCCAGGCCGAACCAGTCCTTATTGTAAATCCAGGCAGAGGGACAAAGGAATGTGCTCATGCTGCCGACGTATCCTTGCTCATACAATCTACCCAAAGGATGCGTGTCTCCGATAGTGGAACTATAGGGGGACCTTTCAAAAAACATCAACTGTCCCTCCCAGGAATAGTCCACGAGGTTATGCGGCAAACTATCATTATTACCGGTCGCGTACAGTGTCAACCCCGTGCCTATCTGCCTCAGGTTGTTCATGCAGACGACCCGCTTTCCCCTCTCCTTTGCATGCTGCAATGCCGGCAGCAGCAAGGCTATCAAGACCGCGATGATGGCAATCACGACCAGGAGTTCAATGAGAGTGAAACGGCAGCAAGCTCCGAGCCTGTCAAAGGGTTCAATCAGGGCGAACCGTTGACGGCTGCGTTGTCGCAGTAGTTGGTGCCGCTGTTTGTGCATGTTTCCGTCTCCTCGACACAATGACGCGTATCCGCTTCCACACGAACATGAAGCCGTCCCGACAAGGTGTTCGCTTCGCCCGTTGACAGTTCGAAACGCCGAGGCAAAAAGGATCA
>DPYP01000139.1:1050-10512 GCA_003545375.1 Lentisphaeria bacterium | reverse complement strand
CACAATAGACCCCGCAATATTATACAGTGTTCTTCATAACAGATCTCGGGCAGCGGTGCGATCGCCGCCCAGTATGAAGCAGCTCACCCTTTCCGCCCAAATCTGTATTTGCAGACTTGAGGCTACCTCTGCGTGCTGCGGGATCCCATGACGATCAGTTCCGCCATCAGCCCCGGCCAGTCGTTCCACTGCCAAAAGGGCACCCCGCCGACCTTCGGGTTGTTGCCGCCGCACATCGAGATCAACAGGACGATGATGTGTCCCTTGCCCACCTGGCGCTCGACGATCAGCGGGATCTTTCCCGATGCCAGCAGCACCGCGGCCCGCGGAAGCACTTCGGCGCTGTGGTAGTAGATCGTGTACGGTTTTTCGGCCCAGTTAAGGCTGTCGAATGCGTTGCCCCGGGGCTGGAGCAGAAGAGGCTTCGGCGAATACACCAGGTCCTTCTCCTTCCGGGGCGCGACGGGCAGCACCGGCCCGAGCGCCGACTCAGTCCACCTTCCGGAGACGAGGCCGTGGGTGTCGCCCATCATGATGAGGCAACCGCCGTCCTCGACGTACTGCTTGAGCATTAAACTCCCAACAAGGCCGACCGATTTCGCCGGCACATTATTCAGCACGACAACAGAATGTCCGTACAGCTCTTCCCATTCGGCGGGGAATCCGGTGAGCCTGGTATTCTGGGAAGAGACAAGCAGATGCGACTGTGTCCGTTGGGCATCGTGCCGGCGGCCGGGCAAAGATTGCAACGCCTCCGACACTTTCCACATCGGCATATATACGCCGTAGGTTTCATGCACACGGAAGGTGTCGGTTGCCAGGGCAAGGTTGGCCGGCTTGACCGGATGCTCGATCAGCTGCAGCAACTCTTCTGTCGTGAATTCCGAGATTTGTCCGATACTGACGCCATCGAACCAAAGGGAAGTCACGCCCGTGGTTTCCAGGGACCAGGAGGCAAAGCCGCGCTCGCCCTTGGAGATATCGATATGGAAATCCTGGTACCTGTCGGGGGCCGCGAAATCTGTGCCCTTGAGCAATATCTCCTTGTACCTGCTGGGAAAGTCCTTGAGCTCGGAGTTGCTGATTACCCCCCGGATCAACGCCACGGGCTTTGGGCTGGTGTTGTCAGCGATCTTCACTCGGAAGGTGCCGCGGACTTTGCCCGGACTCTGCCGGTAGGTGTATTCGAACCACATCATCCCTTTCCCCGGCTTGTCTGCCGGGTCGGCCTTGAAGGCCCATCCGGAACGGGCAGCGGCGTCCTTCACCCGGCGGCTCTTGTCTTTCAGCCCGGTCCTGAGTGTGATCAGCACATCCTCGGTCGGTCGGTTGTCGACGGTGTCCGGCGCCTTCTGCTCCGCGGCGCCGGCGAGGATGGGTTTTGGTTTCTCCACAGCCGGCAGGACGGTCTGAACAGGTTCCGGTTTGAGTTCTTCCGGTTTTTCTTCTACAACGGCAGCGGGCGCCTCGACGGGCGCCGGTTGCGTGTCGGGTGATATTTCCGGTGTGTGGGCAACTCCGGCATCACCCCCTTCTACGGTGCCGTCGCTGTTCAGGGTGACGGTCTCATTCGTGTCGAGCAGCGCGATGGTCAACGAAAAAGGGGCGTCGGCTTGTTTGACCTTGTAAAGCAGGTGCACGATTTCCACATCTGCCGCCTGTCTCTGTTCCCAGGTCTCCGGTCGGAAGGGGCCGTCGTCGATGGCCATTGCCAGGCACGTGGTGCCCGCAAGGTCGTAGTCATACTTGCTGATACTGCGGCCGGGGGTGAGCCTGACTGAAAGAATGGCGAATTTTTCACCCGCTCCGAGAGACGGTCGCGCCTCGAAATCGATCGTATTCCACTCCAGCACCGGGACAGCTTGGTCAACCAGCCGAAATCGGTCGATCTCGCCGAATCGCATGGCCGTTGCGGGGCCACAAGCGATCAGGAGAATTGCGAGAATCGGGACAGCGCACCGATGCGGACAATGAGGCTTGGCGATGGTATTCACGGAGTTCGTCCAGTTAAATCCCAGTTTGTCAACGATGTGGTAAACCATACACAAGGAAGGAGAGAGAATGCGAGGGTCGTCACAAGTGCTCGGCGATTTGCCATTATGGCATCCTCCTGCCCGTCGTGGTCACTTGGTCCGGCAGTCGAAGACGACGTTGGTCCAGCCCCAGAATCGGGGCACGGTCACCTGCACACGATCGCCGGCGCCGTCGTCACTGTCCGTCATCCGCTTCGTTTCCAGTTCCAGCCGTCGGGCCACCGGCTCGGGTGCCAGCAACCATGCGGTGACCTGTTCACCCGGTCGAGGCGCCAAGACAACCTTGACGCCGTCCGCCGAGCCGACCGACGTGGTGCCGACAACCTCCTCTTCAGCCGGCGGATTGAAGAGGGGAACGATGATCTGACGGTGCTGCGGATCGAGGATGCGTTGGCTGACCAGCGGCTTCCACCACAGCGGGTGACCGCTCTCGACCGAGACCTGTTTCTCCGGATCAGGCAGCATCTGCGTGCGCAGATCCCAGAAATATGACCCGTAGCGGATCATGAACCGTTCATAATCGCCGAACGGACTCTTGTAGAATGACCACGGATGCCCGCCCACCGCGTAACCGAGCGCGGTGGAATACCAGTTTGCACTCTGGTTGATATAGGTGTGATGACCGCCGTGCGAACGTGCCATATGCGAGGCCAGTCGCAGGTAGTCAATCCAGTCTGTCCAGCGGCGGCGCGGATCCGTTGGGCTATGGAAGGCCATTACGATGCTCTCATCCATCATCAGGGAGCCGTCCCGGCAGTAGATTTTCCAGGTGTCACTCGGCTTCGGCCCCAGCAAGCTGCGGCCCAGGTTATTGCCGATTCCCGCAGGCGGATCGAGGGCGGCCAGCACCTGCTTGACGATGGGGAAGTGCTCGATCGAGAGCGGCGCGGCATCGTAGCGGAACGCTTCCCAGCCGTACTGCGCGGCGCTCGCGACGATCTGCTCGATATGGTACTCCAGGTAGGTCTTGCCGTCGAACGGAGAGACCACGTCGAAGTGCATTTCAATATGGGGATAGACGCTTCCGCCGACGACTTCGCCATTCATGTATTTCTCCATGATAGCGGTATTGAACGCGGTGTCCCTGTACCATTCGGGGTGGATTCGGATGACCTCGAAACCGGGCCAGCCGAACGGGATCGCGTTCAAATAGGCGACCGGCGCAATACCGTGCGCCTTCATCAGGCGGATGACGTGCAGGAGCTGCTTGCGCGAGACGATGTAGAAGGTCTGGCCGGTGAGGTATAGCTCGTCGGTCTCCTCCGTCATGAAGGTCGCATCCTCGCGCGCCCAGGCGAAGTACTCGTAGTAGGTGACGTAGGCGCGGCGCGAGGATTCGATGGCCAGCGTGGTGTCCTTGACGTACTGGTCCCAGTTGCCCATCACCTTCTCTTTGAATCCCGCCAGGCCCAGGTGCCCGGAAGACGAGAGGAAGTAGGGGACATCGAACAAGCCGCTGCCCTGGATCATGCAGCGGAACGGGCTGTCGCTGACGGCGAACACGTCGCCGCGTTGATCGATCACTTGCCCATCCAGCAGCAGTTCGCCGACCGCCTCATAGCCGCCGTCTTCGGCGGGGACGACAAAGGGCACGGTGCTGCTGACGGTGGCCGACGCCGGCACCGTGAAACGCTTTGCCCGGCCGGGGATTCGCTGGTCGGTGTCGGTGGTTACCACGGGGCGCACGTCGACAGTCTGCGGCTCGCCGGTGGCGTTCGTCAGGCGGATGTCCAGCGCCGCCTTTTCGGCATGCTTGTAACGGAGCTTGACCGGGCGCGCCCAGCTGATGGATACCGGCAAGTCGAGCTTCTCCAGCTTCATCGAGGACTTCTCCACCTGCACCCTGCCGGCGTCACAGGTTGTGTCACCGACATACATCAGCCCCGCCTTCGCGGGCTTGCCGCTCTCCACATCGAAGGCCAGCGAGAACTCCTGCCACCTGCCCGGTGCGTCAAAGACGCAGCCGCTCATGGAGACGGATGCATCCGCCAAGGGGATCGGTCCATACCCGGTCGGGATTATCAGGCCGCCGGCCGCCCGGCTTACCAACGCCTGAAGCACCAGCGTGCTGGCGCCGAGCTTCTCGGTGCGGGCCCGCAGTGTGACGCGATAACGGCCCGGCTGCGTGACCGGCTCCCAGTCGACCACAGGGACCTGGGGATAGTACTTAGGCCCCAGCTGGACGCCGCCTTTAACAAAGAGCAGATCGTTCTCCAGCACCGTGCCGTTTTCCACTTCGCGAGTGTCGGGGCCGCTCTTCCATGGCATCAGCCCGGCGGCATCGCCTGCCGAAGACAACAGAGCTGCGCAGAAAATTGCCGGCATCACATGGGTCCGGGCAAACCCGGTGGTACTTGTCATATTCTCGATTCTCCCCCTCCCGTCCGGCGCTGGGGTGCAATCCGGCAACGGGCAGTTTTTGGCGTGCGGTGGCGACGTTGCGCCCTGCCGCCACAGTTATCCATCATTTTCATCCGTGGTCCGGCTCCACAGCGTTCAGATAGAGTTGATACGCTGCGTCATAAATCGCTTTCTTTGATGTGTCCGGTTCGATGTGTCGTTCGGTCGTGGTCGTGGAACTGATCGCATCGGCATGATCCGAATAGACCCCGGCGGCGACACCGGCCATCATCGCGGCGCCCAGGCAAGTGGATTGTTGACTGCGGGGAATGGAGACCGGCAAGCCGGTCGCGTCGGCCAATATCTGCGACCACAACTCGGAGGCGCCGCCGCCGGTCAGTTGCAGGCGGTTGATGTCGGGGACATGTTCGATCAACGCGTCCAGGGCATGACGCTGGGCAAAGACGACGCCTTCCAAGGTCGCCCGGACCAGGTGCGCCGCACCGTGTGACAACCGCAAGCCGACGATCTGCCCGCAGGCGTCGGGATCCCAGAGCGGCGACCCGGCACCGGCAAGGTGCGGCACGACCACCACCCCCTCGCTGCCCGGCGGTATCCGGGCGGCCATCGCGTCCATCGTCTTGAAGCTCAGTTCCTCGCCCTGCCCTGCCCCGTTCAGCAGGTCCCGCAACCAGCGATACGCTGCACCGGCGGTCAACAGCAGGGCATCGACATCCCAGTGATCCGGCAAGGCCGCAGGACAGCAGTTCAGGCGCCGGTCAACAATCGGTTTTTCCGAGATCACACCAACGACCCCGGCCGTACCGATGTACATGCACGCGACCCCCTTGCCCTCGACTCCGGCGCCCAACTTGAAACAGGCGTTGTCCGATCCTGATATAACCACGGGGGTGTCGGCGGCCAGTCCGGTGAACGTCGTCGCCGCATCCGACAGCGGTCCGGCCACTGTGCCGGGCGGCACCAGCTGGGGAAGCTTGTCGGCCGTTACACCGGCGACCTCGAGCAATGCGTCTTCCCAGGACCGTGAGTGCAGGCCCATGAACCCCAGATACGATCCGTTCGAGTCGTCGCAATACCAACCTTCGCCAGTCAAGGCATGTGCAACCGCCGTTTGCGGCAACGCATAAACACTGGCTGCGGCGAATATCTCGGGGTGATTGTCCCGCCACCACATGATCTTGGTGATCGACGGCGTTGGATCCAGGGCCACACCGGTCAGGTTGAAGAAATCATCCTGGCCGACTTCTTTCTTGATCTGTTCGGCCGCATCGGTGGCACGCCGGTCGTACCAGAAAATGACGGGCCCGACGGCTTGCCCGTCGGCGCCGAACGGCACAACCGTGGCCCGCGAGCCAGTCACAGCGATCACTTTGATCTCGCCCACAGCGACGCCACTGCTGTCGATCGTTTCCTTGAGAATTTCCAACGGCCAGCGGGTCAGCACTTCGGCCGAACACTGAGCCCAGCCGGCAGCCGGCGAATCACTTGGGCAATCGCGTGACGCGGAGGCGATTTCGTTCCCGTCCGTGTCAAACAGGCAGGCTTTTACCTCAGACGCCCCGGCATCGATAGCGGCTATATAGGTCATTGGGGGGTTGGTTTAACTGGTTAGAGGTGAGAAAGATTATGACGAGGACAGCGCGGCAAGCGTTATCGATCGCCTCAACATCAGTAACTGACAAAGCAATGTGGTGTTCGCAGCGTTGCGGGTGATTTTCCATTGTTCCATTGTTTCATGCTTACACGCTTCCGATCTTACGTCTCCAACACCCTGATTTCATAGATGCCGCCCTCCTTGCCTTCCTTGAGCTGCGCGACAACCCTGAGTGCTGTCGTGGTTACCGGTTCGAAATTGACCCGGCTGAACCACACCGCGTCGGTGGTGTAACCGGACGGGCTGACGACCGGCCGCCAATTCTCCTTCGCATCGAGATATTCGACCCGCCAGGAATCGGGCGCCCACACAGTGCCGGAGTATGACTGGTCCACCCAGTACACCTCGAGGGCGAACACCGCCAACGCCTTCTCAAAAGTCAGGCACAACCATTCTTCCGTACCGGTCCGATGTGCCCAGTTGAACCAGGTCATCCTACTCCAGCGCGCCGGGCTGGACGGGAAGAGGCCGTCGTTGACCACCTCGATCGACGATCCTTCACCGGCAGCGGACGCCGTCAGCGCGGCGCCCATTGCCGCCGTGGGCTCGACTGGGTCCTCGGCGACAAGTGTCGTCTCCGGCATCCAGACCAGCATCTCCCCGGCTTCCCGATTGTCCTTGGCATAAAAGGGTATCGCTTTGAGCAGCGTCTCCGTTTCCGGTTCGGCCGGCCGGTAGAGCTCGTCCCGCCACAGCGTCGGGGCACGCCGGCGTCCGGCAGCAGTTACCGTCACCACGCCGCCGAGGAGATCTTTCTCGAAAGACTCTTTGAGCTCGGCGTCGCGCGGCAACGCCAGGTCCGTGACCTTGCCGCCGTTGTCGATCGCCTCGAAGCAATAAAGAAGCGGCCCTCTCTGCAAAGCGACACAGCCGGGGGAAGTCTTGATCTGCGGGTTGGCTTCCAAGCGCTCCGTCGCCATTGACAGGTCCAGGTCGACTGCATCGCCGGTCTGCCACTGGCGCCTGAGCATTACATAGCCATCCGGCTCCTGCGAAGCGTTTGACGGCTCACCGTTGACTGCGATCGTGAACGTCTTGCTCCATCCGGGCACACGGAGCATGAGCGCAAACTCCGTCGGCTGCGGCAGCTTGATCTCGAACCTGACATGCGACTCCCACGGGTAGTCGGTAACCTGCGTCAGCTCGATCTCCTGTCCCGACAGTTCGATCCGAGCCGTACTGCCGGCGAAGAGATTCACGTAGATCGCATCATCGGATACGGCATACATCCATTCGCTCACCTCGAGCATGCAGCGGACCCAATTCGGCGGACAACACCAGATGCGCGGGTCGCGATGCGTGTGGCCGCGGCTGAAGAGTGCGACGGAATAGAAAGTGCCATCGCCCACCAGGCCGCCGGAGCCGAGGAATCCGTTATAGAGGGCCTGTTCCATGATATCGGCGTAGCGCGTGTCGGGCTGTGCGAGGAGCAAGCGATAGCTCATGAAAATGTTGCCGAGCGTCGCACACATCTCACAGTTGCTCTTCTTTTCGGAGAGATCATATGGGTTGTCAAACCCTTCTGTGGTGCACACTTCGCCGAGTCCGCCATTGACGTACATCTTGCGATTCACCATATCGCGCCAGACCCGGTCACCGGTCGCCAGCAACTCTTCGTCGGCGGTGCGAATTGCCACATCGATCATCCCCGCAAAGAAATTCGTCGCGCGCACCGCGTGGCCATGGCCCTGGGCCTCGTCGATGTGTTCGGCATGGCGGGCGTATTCGACCAGTGCCCGTGCCCGCTCCAGGTATGCGCTCTCGCCGGTGACGTCGTACAACTTGGCCAGCGCCATTTCGACGCCCGGATGCCCGGCCCTGTCGAAAGGCACTTTGCCGCTGCGAAAGACATCCACGATGTGGTCGGCCACCCGCCGGGCAACGTCGAGCAGCGCGTGCTTTCCACTCAACCGATAGTAGGTTGCGGCGGCTTCCATGAGGTGGCCCGCCGCGAACAGCTCATGGTTGTCGATATCGCTCCAGTGTGGCGTCGCCCGCACCTGGTGGCAACTCTGCAGGTACCCGTCGCTTTCCTGGGCTTTGGCCACCACGTCGATACGCCGGTCCAGTTCCGCCTCGAGCTCGGCATCCGGCGCCAGCGCCAGGCCGGCTGCCATGGCTTCCAGCGTGTTGTGCACGAACATGTCCGACCAGCAATGCTGGTCGGTGCTGGGCGTGTACTTGCCTTCCACCTCACGCATCCCGGCCAAATACTCGAAGTCACCTATCAGCGGCTGGGAGGTCTCGAGAAGGTGCGGCAAATACACCTCGCGAACGCGCTTCAGCCACGGCGCCCAGAAGTTGTCGGTCAGGCGCACATCCTCGAATCTCACCGGCCTCAGCGGCTGGCGGCCGTCAATCTGTTGGTCGTCAGTCAATGGCCCAACCTCCCCTTTTGCTGTCCGTGTTATTGTTCATCGACGTTCAACGATCTTCATGCTTGCCATCCGTCTCCAGCACCCTGACCTGGTAGATGCCTCCCTGCTTGCCTTCCTTCAGCTGCGCGACAACCCTGAGCGCCTTGGTTCGCACCGGCTCGAAATTGACCCGGCTGAACCACACCTGGTCGGTGGTATAGCCCGATGGGCTGATGACCGGCTGCCACTTTTCCCTCTCATCGAGGTATTCGACTCGCCAGGACTCGGGAGCCCACGTGGTTCCATTCCAGAACTCGTCCAGCCAGTACACCTTGACGGCAAACAGTTCCAGGCTCTTCCCGAAAGTCAGGCTCAGCCATTCTTCAGTACCGAGCCGATCTCCCCACTTGAAACCGGGCGTCTTCCCCCAGCGCATCGGGCTTGAAGGAACGAGCCCGTCGTTGACCGCCTCGGGCGGCCACTCGTCAACCGAAACAGAAGCCTCTACCTTCGCGTCCATCGCTGCCGTGGTACCCATTTGATCTTCGGCGACAAGCGTCGTCTCGGGGATCCAGACCAGCATCTCCCCTGCTTGCCGATTGTCCCTGGCGTAAAAAGGCACCGCTTTCAGAATCGTCTCCTTTTCCGGCTTGACCGGCCGGTAGAGCTCGTCCTTCCACTCGTGTGACGTCCTGCGGCGCCCGGCGGCACTCACCGTCACCACGCCGCCCAGGACATCTTCTTCAAAGAGTTCCTTCAGCTCGGCGTCACGCGGCAGCGCCAGGTCCATAACCTTCCCACCGTTATCCATCGCCTCGAAGCAGTAAAGGATCGGCCCTCTCCTCAAGGCCACACATCCCGGTGAAGTCTTGATCTGCGGGTTGGCTTCCAGGCGCTCGGTTTCCATTGACAGATTCAGGTCGACCACATCGCCCGCTTTCCACTCGCGGTTGAAAGTTACATAGCCATCCTGCCCCTGTAAAGCGTTTAATTTTTCGCCATTAACACTTGTCGAAAACCCCTTGCTCCATCCGGGCACCCGGAGTTTCAGAGAGAA
>DPYP01000139.1:461-670 GCA_003545375.1 Lentisphaeria bacterium | reverse complement strand
TCGGTGACCTGGGTCAGTTCGATCTTTTGCCCGGAGACCTCCATCTGGGCCGTACTGCCGGCAAAGAGATTCACGTATATCTGGTCATCGGAAACAGCGTACATCCATTCGCTCATCTCGAGCATACAGCGCGTCCAGTTCGGCGGACAACACCAGATGCGCTGGTCGCGACGGGTGTGGCCGCGGCTGAAAATCGATACGGAATAGAA
>DPYP01000139.1:0-129 GCA_003545375.1 Lentisphaeria bacterium | reverse complement strand
ATACCCCTGCCGTCCATGCCGCCGGAGCCGAGGAATCCGTTATAGAGCGCCTGCTCCATGATGTCGGCGTAGCGCGTGTCGGGCCGGGCGAGGATCAAGCGGTGGCTCAGAAGAATACTCCCCAGCGCG
>DPYP01000241.1:0-11154 GCA_003545375.1 Lentisphaeria bacterium | reverse complement strand
TTGCTCGAACAGCTTGCCACGGACACCGGCGGGCTGGCGGCATTTGTGTCGAACCGGGACGACTTCAATCGACAGGCGCGTGGCTTCCGGCGGGCTTTGACCCGGCCGGTCGGAGCCAACGTCAAGATCGATTTTGCGGACATCTCAGTTTACGACGTCGTGCCGCAACAGTTGCCGGACCTGTACCACGGCTCGCCGATCCGGGTGTACGGCCGCTACCGCGGCAGCGGCGAGGTCAATGTAAAAGTCAGTGCAGACGTGGAAGGACACACAGTCATTGCCGATGCACCGTTTGAGTTTCCGGCGGTCGACAACGACAACCCTGAGCTCGAGCGCATGTGGGCCTGGCACAAGGTGAACATGCTGCTGAAGCAGGCGGATCGCAATGGCACGCGGGCCCAGATTATTCCCGAGATCGTCCGGCTCGGCGAAGGCTACGGCATCGCTACTGAGTACACGTCATTCCTGGTGCTCGAGAACGATCAGGAGTACCGGCGCTGGAAGATCGCCCGGAGCAATGTCTTGCGGCTCAACCGGGAACGGGCGGCGGAAGAACGAGTGCTGGCGAAGTTCGACGGGATTCGTGACCGCGCCATGGCTGGACTCGGCCCGAACGCTGTCGACACGCAGCCGGTCAATATCACGCCGGTGCGGCAGACCACAGCACCGGCAGGGACTCGCCCAGTGCGCGTTCCCACCGAGCCGTCTCAACAACGCCGGCAGAGCCGCAACATCAGTTTCGGCGGCGGCTCCGGCCCGGTCGGTCTACTGTTCACTCCGGCAGTGCTGCTGCTGGCATGGCTGAAACGACGCCGGTCCGAGGATGCTGCGGGCGAGCCATCGCGATGATTGCCGCATCCATGACAGCAAGCAGTGCTGGCACCGAGCGTTCCCGGGGCATGATGCGTTGGCACCCGGAGCTTGTGGCATTTGCCGGTCTGCTCATCGTTGCCAACCTGCACCTGCTCGGGGCCCCGACTGCGGAAGCCCTGATTTTTCAAGGCGATCGAGTCATTGCCGGCGAGTTATGGCGGGTGTTCACGCATCCCTTCGTTCACGTGAGTTTTTATCAATTGGCGCTGGATGGCGGTGCCTTTTTTCTGTGCTACATGACTTTGCGCCAACCGCATCTGGGCAAGCGCCTGATGGCGATCGTTATCTGCAGTCTCGGCGGTCTTGGCGGTGCGTATCTTTTCGGTTCTGTTACGGTGGCCTACGGATTCTGCGGACTTTCCGGGGCGGCTCACGGCGTCCTGGCACTTTCGATGCTCGAGATGATCTCCGACGAGGATCGAATCAATCGAATGACGGGCTGTGTGTGTCTGGCGATTCTGATCGGCAAGTGTGTGTACGAAGTCATTACGGGGGTGCCGTTCCTGGGCGGTCTGCACTTTGGAAACATCGGCGTACCTTTGCTCGGCTCTCATCTGGGCGGTGCGGTTGCCGGCATGTTGATTTACGGCCTGTGGGACCGGAGCAGGTGTTCCGTGTTGCGGAAATGTCCTTGAACATCTGGAACCGAAACGATCATATGTCGCCGGACGGAGGCCCGGGGCTGCGAATGGAGCACTGGCAGTCTCAAGCTCCTGCCCGGTCCATGTATTGCTGTCGCAGGACGCGGCGCATGACTTTATTCGAGGCGGTGCGCGGCAGTTTGTCGATGAGAACGACGTCGCTGATCTTGAACAGCGGATTCAAGTGCTGCCGGATGGCGGACTGCATTGTGGTCTGCAAAACAGCAACATCGACCTCGGCATCGGCGACGGTATACAGGACAAGCTGTGATGGCCCTCCGCCGGCCGGCATAACGGCGATAGCTGCGGTCTCGACAATGTGATCGACCTCGGCAACGACTCGTTCGACTTCCGCCGAACTGGTTTTGATGCCGCCTAGATTCATGGTATCGTCGACCCGGCCGTGGGCTCGAAAATAGCCGTTCGGCAACTGCTCGATCTGATCGCCGTGGCGCCGCAGCATGCCGCCGTCGGAGGCCGTTGGGGTGCCGGCAAAGTACACGTCGTGGTGGTCGCCGTTCAGCAAGGTGTTTGATAAGCCGATGGACGGTGGTACAAGGAAAAGCTCGCCGTTGGTGCAGGGCAGTCCGGCATCGTCGAGGATGACCGCATCGATACCCAGCGCCAGGGTGTTCATCGTAGCCGGCGACCCCGGGCGGACGACGTTGCCTGTGATGTAGCCGCCGCCGATCTCGGTGCCGCCGCAATACTCGATGACTGGCTTGTAGCCGGCCAGCCACATGAGGTACAGCATGTCTTCGGCATTCGAACATTCGCCGGTGGAACTGAAGGCCCGAATCTTCGACCAGTCGCAGTCTTCCATGCAGGCCGTTTCGTGCCAGGTACGGACCAGACTGGGAATGACGCCGAGCATGGTGACACCGGCGTCCTGAACGAAGCGGCCGAAGCCGATACCCGAGGGGATGCCGTTGTACAGCGCCATGGCGGCACGATTCATCAGGCTGGCGAAGATCAGCCATGGGCCCATCATCCATCCGAGGTTGGTGGGCCAGGCCACAACATCACCGGGGTGTACGTCGTGGTGAAAGTAGCCGTCGACAGCACACTTGATGGGGGAGGTCTGCGTGAAGGGGATGGCTTTCGGGGCGCCGGTCGTACCGGAGGAAAAGAGAATATTGACGTTCGCCTCGGGCGTCGAAGCGACTGCATCGAAACAATCGTTGTCGGAGAGAAAATCGCCCCAGCTGCAATCGCCCTCGCGCAGATCGACAGTAAGCGCTGCACCTGTGGCGATGACGATTGCCGGCGGTGCATCGGACTCGACGACACGCTGATACAACGGCAGGAATTTGCCGGCGCGGGTGATTACGTCCTGGGTAAATATCGCCTTGGCTTCGCCTATGCGCACACGAATGGCGATTTCGCCGGCAGCAAAACTGTCGGCGATGGAAACGACAACGCCGCCCATCTTGATGATGCCGAGGTAGATGGCGACGGATTCAGCGGTCATCGGCATATCGACGGCAATAGCATCGTTGGCAGCGAGTCCCATTGCGGTGAGGCCATTGGCGACGCGATTGGTCAGGGCTTCGAGTTCGGCCACGGTCCAGGTCTGCAGGGGACCGTCCTCGCCCTGGAAAAGAATTGCCGGTGCATCTGGAGCATGAGCAAAGCAACTGTCGGTGATGTTCATCTTTGCACCAGGCAGCCAGCGTGGCGTCTCAATGCCGGAATCAGCATCGACGATGGTGTCATATGGTCGGCGGAAGCGGACGCCCACGAGCTCGATGGCTCGGGCCCAGAACTCGTTGCGGTAGGTGACAGACCAGCGGTGCAGCGCTTCGCTGCTGTCGAGCCCGACTTGCCGCTGCAGTTGCGTGATGTTGGCGGCGGCAATGTCGCCAGGTGCCGGTGACCAGGCGGCGGGCGGGCTGGCATCGGCATCGTCGTGGCTGAATATTTCTTGGTACACGGCCCGATGCACTGCGAACGGTTCACCGGCCTGCAACAGCGCAGCACTGGCCTGCTGCCAGCGTACCGCGGGTACGGACGGCAGACCGTCCAGGTGCTCGGCCCAGTACTGTGCCTTGTCCGGCGTCAGTCCGGACTGTATTAGTGACTGCTTTGTTGTCATGCTTCTACGCCCTCCGCTCCAATTTGCTTCCTGAACAAGGTACTTGATTTTGACGCTGCCCGCCAATTCCATGCGCTATTTGGTATTTCTGTTTCCGCTGCTGGTGGATATGACGATTGCCTGCTTCCTTTTTGGCATGCCGGTGCGGGCCAGCTACCTGGGGCTGACGGACACTGCCACGGGCTGGTTGTTCACGGTTTTCAACGGGAGCTACATCCTCACAGCGTTTGTCGTCGGCCGCTGGGGCCGCGGCCGGATGTCGGTACTGCTGCTGCTAAGTGCCGGTGCACCGGCGGTGTTCGCGCTGTTTTTTTTGATTGACGATATGGCATGGCCGCTGGCGATTGCGATGACAGGACTGGCGATATCGTCGAGCAGTTTTTTTATCAGCTTCCAGTTGAAGATGGGGTCGGTGACCGGCATGCATCCGCGGCGCAGTGCGGCCTGGTATGCGTTTGCCTGGTCGACGGGCATGGCGATCGGGCTTCTGGTGCAGGGAGTTGTGTCGGGGCCAGACAACCCCTGGTTCATTGTGCCGATGATAATCATGCCGCTGGTCGTCGTCGCGCTGCTGCTGCTTTACCGGGACCGCCTGCAGGCCATGGTGGTCGACGAGGAGGCGGACGATGATCTGGCTCACGATCCGCGCTATGTGCTGATCGGGCGCATCGGCATCGTGACGGCGGTGATTGTGATATTCGGCTGCATGGGCATTCTGCCGAAAGTCGGACTGGAGGAGCTGGATATCGGCACGATGACGATGGGTGCGGTACTGTTCCTCAGCCGCCTGACAATGGCGATCTCGGCGCTTGTTTGCATGGCGTATACACGCTGGCTGTACAACCCTGTGGTGTTGGCAGTGGCCAATATTCTGGGTATTCTCGGTTTTGTACTGGCGGCGATGAGTGGCAGCAACGCCATGCTGCTTTGCCTCGGGCTCTGTGTTGCCAGCATCTTCGGCGGGGTATGTTTCTACCAGGCAGTGGTCTACGCGATCATGGATCCGGCGACGGCGGCGCGATACGTGGCGTGCAATGAGATGCTGGTTGGTGCCGGGGCAGTGGCCGGGTCACTGCTGGCGGGCTATGCGGCGGAGTTGCTGGGCGCCCAGGGCCTGTTGTTGGCGGCGGCGGCAGTCATCGGCATCGCGATGGTTATCGAAATACTGGTCCTATCACGCGGCAACGGGCACGCCACACAGTACTAGTTCTGCTGTTCCGGCACGTTGGGCGTGAAACGATCGTCGAAGTACTTGACTTCCGCGGAAGACATCAGTCCCTTGAAGAATTCATCCCGCAGTTCGCGAGTTTTGTGGGCTCGCAGGATCGTCGTAATTTCGGCGCGGACGGCGCGCTTGCCGTTTTTGCGCTCGAGTTTCGCAGCGAACCGGTCCGAGTTCGCCGCGAGATATTCGTCGATAGCGGACGCGGCGATCTTGATCTTATGCAGGTTCTCCTCGGTATTTTTCTTAACGTAGGTTTGGATCAGCAGGTTACGTTCCGGGTCGAATCTGGTCCGCGCCGGTGCTTCGAAGCCGTCGCTATCGGCTTTTACGGCGACGAAATAATTCTGCAGCAGGCTGAGCATTGAGAGGCGAGCGTTGGGAACAACCTGCGGCGAATCGGAAACGGTGACCGGATAGAGGTCTTTGACGGTCAATTCTTGCTTGCCGATCTCGATTTTTACGGCGAAGAGCGCGTCAAAATACGCTTGCACCTCCCTGCCACTTGCACCGCGGTCTGGTTCCTCGGCACCGGCACGCTGGTGGATCAATTCCCACAGATCTTCTCTTTCACCGGCGCTGCGCGCGCGGTTGACGAAGCTGGCTTTAATAATGTCAGCCGATACGGCCGTGCCGGCGACGTTGAAGTTGAATTCGGCGATCGCCTCATCGATGAGCTTGGCAAACTGGTCCGAGCGTTGTTTCATGGCGATGCGGCGGCGGATCGAAATGAGGGCGGAACGTTCCTCCATCCCGGCGAACTCCTTGGCGTGAGCGGCGTAGTACGCCGCCGCTTCGGCTTTGACCAGATTGGCGTTTTCCTGACTGCGGGCCGGTATGTGATTGCGCAGGTATGCGGTGGCCGTGGTGACGACGAGGGAGCGGGCAAACTGGGTCCGTGTGGCAGCGATCTGTGCCTGGAAATTGGGATCGTCTGGGATGCCGGCAGCCGCAGCCGCTTGGGCAATGACCTCGTTGGTAACAACACGAGGCAGGATTTCCCGGATGAGTTTGGTTCGCTGATTGGTGTTCAATTTCTGATGAAAACCGCTCAGAACAGCACTTTCAAGAATTTCGACGCCATTGACGGTAGCGAGTACAGGGTCATCTTCAGCCGTGAGCTGAAACGGCCACAAAGCAGCGACAGTGACAATAACGGCCAGCTCAAAACGATACATTTTAATCCTCCGTGATCAATGCTGCAGATGGGTACAGCGGTTCCCTGAGCTTTTGTTTTGGGCGGCCGAAAAATTAGTTCTGAGTGGTAGAATTGCAAGGTACGCGCATATTCCATACCAGCCGGCGTTGGCGAAAATCCCTGCGAGAGAAAGTCTCCGGACATATGACCGATAAGCCCTACGGACCCAAGTGAGACACCCCAGACTCGATCGTTCACAGATACGTATGAAGCCTTTGGCAGAGCGTGCCAACAAGCAGCGAATCGAGGCGGACCGCATCATGCCCGACACCAGGCCGACGGGGCTCGATGACGAGACTGCCACCGCTGTCGGAGTCACGGCTGAGCGCATTCGCAAGGCCCGGACGGCCGGGGACCCGGTCATAATGAGTTTCGGTGCCCACACCATCAAGAACTGTCTGGCGCCGGTTCTGATTGGATTGATGGAGGACGGCTGGATTTCTCACCTGGCGACCAACGGTGCCGGCATCATCCACGACTGGGAGTTCGCTTGGCTGGGGCAAAGTAGTGAAGACGTCCGGATCAATGTTGAGCGTGGCGAGTTCGGTAACTGGCAGGAGACTGGTTACTACATCAACCTGGCCCTCGTTGTGGGGGCTTACCTGGACCAGGGCTACGGTGAGGCAGTTGGTAAAATGATCGAGGACGAGGGCTTGGAAATCCCCGATGCCGTTTCGCTGGCAGCTGTGGTGCGCGAGGCTGTCGATGACGAGCCAGAGGCTGCCGCTGCCGCTGCCGATCTTTTGTCGACAGTCCGCCGTTTCGGTCTGTCTCCGGGTTGGCTGGAGGTGCCGCATCCGTGGAAGCGTTTCAGCGTGCAGTCAGCGGCATACCGGCTCGGTATTCCGTTTACGGGCCACCCGATGATCGGGCACGACATCATCTACAATCACCCGATGAACCATGGCGGTGCTCTGGGGCGGACTGCACTACGGGATTTTCTGACTTTCGCGGCGTCAGTCAGCCATATCGGCGCCGGCGTTTATCTCTCCGTCGGTTCAGCCGTCATGTCACCTATGGTTTTCGAAAAATCGATGTCGATGGCTCAGAACCTGGCTCTGCAGGAGGGGCGTCATCTCGACACTCATCATATTGTGGTAGTGGATATTGCGCCATCGCGTTGGGATTGGCGGCAGGGGGAACCGCCGGAGGACAATCCGGATTACTATCTGCGATACAACAAGACGTTCAGCCGCATGGGCGGCACCATGCAATACCTCAACGCCGACAACCGCGATTTCCTGCTGGCACTTTGTCAGGCACTGGCGTGAGATTTGGCGCCGTGATCGCGAAAGGGCTCCGGAGTATCCGGAGTCGGAGGCATGCTCAGCGTGTACGCGGGAGCGGCGTCAGCCCGACGGTCTGTTCCGCTTCATGCATTGTCTGCTCAGCGCGTACCCGGGAACGGCATTCCGGACAGATGCCGTGACTGAAATCGGTGCCGAGTTTGTGGCGGATGACAGTTTCGATCTGCATCCATTCCTCCTCGTCTCGCAGGCGTTTGCAGTAGGTGCAGATGGTAACGAGCCGATTGAGCATGCCGATGCGTGACATGTAGCCGAGGATGCGTTCGGCGACGTCGAGGCGCATGCGCAGTTCAAACGCATTGACCGGCTTGAAGAGGAAATCGTCGATGCCTGACATCGAGGCCAGTTCGTAATTGTGATCGGTGTGTTTCCGGGCAGTTGCCACGATGTAGTAGGTATATCCGGCTCTTTGCAACTGGCGGATATCGCGGCAGAGGGTCAAGGCGCCCATGCTGGAGTCGCTCCAGTTGGCGATGACCAGCCGTATGTCGTGCTCGCATACTGCCTGCAAAGCCCGACCCGGATCGTCGACACGAATGATTTCGTGGTCGCCGTCCGTCAACAGGTTTTGCAGATGCAAATGGTCAGCATCATCATCATCGACTACAAGAATTCTCATTTACTCTCACCAATTATCGATGTCGTGCGTTTCACTTCCGCAATGACAGTCGGTTGGCCGGGACACGAAAATCACGAACACGAAAACCGCGAACACAAGAATCGCGAACACGAAAGCCGCAAACACAAGTATGTTATAAGACTTTTTCCGGAAAATTTCAACCGTTAGACGCGGAAAGCTTGTAAAGAACCCGGGTACGACGCAAAGAATGCAGCCGGACCTGTTGCGAAGCGCTCGAAAAATTGACAGAACGCGTGTTGTCTTGGCTTTCTCAGCACATCCATAATTCGCACACGGGGAACTGCAATAAATATTTGTAACTCACTGTAATACCATAAATTATATCTCAAATAACGAGGACGTCGTGGCAAAATATGCCGGGGTGTCCACCGGCTCGGCAAGCCTGTCCAAAGCAAATGTGAGCCGTACCGGGAGTCGATCAGTTCGTGGCTGGAGGATGGGCTGTGACAGCGCACACATTTACCAGGATCTGGTTGCCGACGAGCAGTTCAGCGGCGGGTATCGGGGTGTTCAGCGTTTTGTGCGGGGGCTGCACGGGAGCTACAGCTATTATCAACGCTCTACCCAACTGTTGTTTGTGCCCTTGAGGTCGTTGACGATCCGGCCTTGCAACTGTGACGCGATAGTAAAGAAGCTGTTGTCCGCCGATCCCTTGACCCGGGCGTGCCGGTTCTTTGGCACCGCCACGGTACCTGAGTAGTTTGATTCCGTTATCGTCAGATTATCGTAAGGGTACGGGCCCTGCACGAAATTGATCACGAAATTCGAACCGTCCAGAATGATATCCAGTGGCTTGACCTCGTTGCCTACCGGTGTTGCTGCGTTTTGTGGCGGTACTGTGACGATGGCGAAATCGGCACGTGCCACTGCCAGCTGGGCCCTAAGTCCGCGGATTTCCTCCTCGGCGCTCCCTACCGCCTGCCTCAATTCGGTCAATTGCTTTTGGACCGAGTTGGTGGCGGCAGCAGCAATCTCCGATTCGTCCCGTACTGCTTTGACGGCGGCCAGCAATTCGTGCTCGTCCCTCGTCAACTCCGTCCGCATTTCTGCCATCTCTTCCGACAGACGCGTCGCGGTTTGCGCTGCGTCGATGCTTACCTTCTCGGCAGCGATAGCGGCTTCGAGTGATTTGCGGCTCATCTTCTGTATGCGTGCCGCGGCATCCGCGCTGCTGGCTGCGGCCTGACGAGCGGCGGCGGCGGCACGTGCCGTCTCCGAGGTGTCGAGGCGCGCGTCTGAAACCGTTGTCGCGGCATTTGTCGCTAGGCGATCGAGCACTTCGACGCGCGCATCGAAGCCGCGTTCGACTTTGCCGGCGACATAGACGACGTCATCGACCAACCTCTGCGTCCGCGTCATCATGTCGGACAATGTTTGTATCTGCCGGTGCATCCAAAACAGAGCCAATACGCCAACGATGGCAACCAGGATGGCAATCGTGCGCCACTGCCTGGCAGTCGATTCGATGCGGGCAAGCTCGCGGACATCAGACATTTTCAAGCTCCGTTGTCGATGATGATGGCGGTACTACGGCCAGGATCGCGAATTCCTTACTATACACAGAGAAACAATCACTTGACAATATGCCGCCGTCAGCTAGTGTTGTGTTGCCAGCCGGACACCCGAATCGAGGAGATAATGAAAAGAGCATTGCTTTGCGCCGCCTTCATCTGTCCGGTCCTTTTAGCGGAAAACACAACCTTCCGCCTCGGCGTCGATGTGCTGATGGAGGCGCTAGACAATCCACGGGTGTATCCGGGATATGCCGATCTGGTACTTGGTCGACGGGTCGGACTGATCACCAATCAGACCGGCCGCAATCGAGAGGGCGTGCCAACTGTCGACCTACTGCACGCTCATGACGCCGTAAACCTGACGCTGCTTTTTGCGCCGGAGCACGGTATCCGCGGCGTTATCCCGGCTGGCGAAGCCGTTGACGAATCGATCGATAGTCACACGGGCCTGAAAATACACTCGCTGTACGGTGCCAACGACAAACGACCGCCACGGGTATTGCTGGATCAGGTCGACGTGCTGTTTTACGACATCCAAGATGTTGGCAGCCGGGCATACACCTACATTTGGAGCATGGCGGAAGCGATGGCGGCGGCCGGCGAACATGACAAGACGTTCGTTGTGCTGGACCGTCCCAATCCGCTTGGTGGCCACACGATCGACGGCCCGATCACAGAGAGCAAATGGTTGTCGTTCATCGGGCTGTATCCGATTCCGCGGGTGTATGGCATGACGGCGGGCGAGCTTGCCCGGTATCTCAACCGTGAGCATGAGCTGGACTGCAACCTGGTTGTCGTGCCGATGACCGGATACGGCCGCGACTTGAAATGGGAAGATCTGGGGCTGGAATGGATTCCGCCGTCACCGAATATTCCGTCCGCAGCATCGGCTGTGACTTTCGCTGCCACTGGCACGCTGGGTACACTTGGTGAATTCTACATCGGCATGGGCACGCCACACGCTTTCCAGTTGGTCGGCGCGTCCTGGCTCAATGCACAGGTCTCGGCTGAGGCCTTGAACGCCTATGAATTGCCGGGTGTCAAATTCGTTCCGGTGGTGGTGCCCAACACGTCCGGAGGGCAC
This sequence comes from Lentisphaeria bacterium, assembly GCA_003545375.1. Classification (GTDB taxonomy): domain Bacteria; phylum Verrucomicrobiota; class Lentisphaeria; order JABSQK01; family CAJWLW01; genus CAJWLW01. Next base: position 580 of record DPYP01000241.1, on the reverse strand, counting down.
GGTGGGGGGGGCATACAGGCAGTGTATCTGCAGCTGACCGAACCGACACGGTTCTTGCCGGCGACCACCGAGCTGGTGTTGCTGCGGCACCTGCAGTCGCACTACGGCGACCAATGGCGCTGGCGTTCCGACTGCCTCAAACGATTCGACAAAGCCATGGGCACAAGTATCGTGAGGCGCTCGATCGTTGGTGGCGTAGCACTTTCCGATATCGTCGGTGAGTGGGAGATAGCGCACGGCGCGTTCAATGATAAACGTCTGCGGTATCTCATCTATGAATAGATGTTCAGTGTTCGGGGGAGCGAGCCGGTTCCTGACACCTGACGCCCGAGTAAAAGCGATTGGAGTCACAGATCAATCATGAGGTCCTAAAGCAGATCTCGCGCCCGCATGTGCTGGTGTACCTGCTTTTCGTAAGCCCGGCGGTACTGGCAGTCTTGCAGCACAAGCGCATGCTCAGCGCTGCGCTGCTGGTTCTGAGCGTATGTCTGCTGTCGGGCGCCTGTACGTCGATCCCCGTAATCATGAAGAGCCGTTATGTCATGGCCGGCGTCTTCGACTGGTTTCAGGCCGAAGTTGC
>DPYP01000439.1:0-4952 GCA_003545375.1 Lentisphaeria bacterium | reverse complement strand
ACCAGCCGGAACTTCAACTCAGCGACACCCATGACGGCAATACAGGAACAGATCGCCGCGGACCTGGAAAAGGCACTGGCAGCGGGAACACTCACGACCGACGCCTTGCGTCGGGGGATTCGCGAGATTACCGGTCGGTCCGACAAGGCGATGCAGGACCTGCTCTACCTGCAGACCGAGCGCTCCAGCCCATATTCCAAAGTCATCGGTATGATGATGATCGAAAACGGCCAGCGCCACGAGGGCGCATCGGATGCCAGTGAGTGGCCGTACCAGACCGTTCTCGAAGCGATGGAGGACGGCTGGCGGGTTATCTCATTTCCGAACCTGGCGCTCATGGCGCTGAACCACGACGACAGTCACGGACTGGAATTCGAATTCATTCTGGAGCGGTGACAGATGACCCCCTCCGAACAGCAGACCTTTGAATGTGCCCCGACCCTGACCGATTTGCAGGTGCTCGATTTCTGCAGGAACGGCTACCTGGTGCTGGAAGGCGTCGTCGAAGATGACGTCAACCAGCGGGTGACCGAGTTTCTTGACACGTACGACGGATCGGAGCCCAGTGAGATTCTGGCCGAGGACTGGTTCGTCGAAGCCGTACTCATGAACCCTGCGGCGACCGGTGCGTTACGCTCGCTGCTCGGCGCGAATTTTCACATGCCAGTGCTCATGAGCAACCACCGCGTCCTCTGTCCGGTTGGCGCGCAGCAATGGCACGTGGACGGCAACTACAACTTCACGCTCGAGTTGAACAACCTGCAGGTTTTTTATTTACCCCAGGACACGCCTGTGGAATTGGCGCCGACACAACTGCTTCCGGGGTCGCATCTGCTGCACAACAAGGCGCGTCACATGGATCATTACGGCGGTATCCGCGGGCAGATATCGACGTCGGCGCCGGCGGGTTCCATTTTCCTGACAGCCTATCACATCTGGCACCGTCGCGGACCTGGTTCAGGCAGCGGCTTACGGAATATGCTCAAGTATTTCTACTGGCGCACAACGCCGCCGTGCCGGGACTGGATCGTCGATCCCGGCTTGGACTTCGCCACGCTCAACTACGCCTGCCCGATCGAACGGCTGCTCGAGCAGTTCCGGGGCAATGTAAAAGTGGCCAAGTTGTTCCTCTGGCTATGCGGATATAGTGAGGCGTTTCAGAATCTCGGCGGCCAGAGCTGGCCAATGCCGGCCAATCGCAGCGGCGCACCTTACGGTTTGCCCGCCGAATTGCCGGTTCCACAGAAAGAGTGACGCCGCTGTCATCGGAGGCAAGAGCCGTTGGGGTTGATTTCAAAAATCGCCGTGGTCAGCACGGACAACGTCAAGTGTCGAAAATCGCTGCAGTTTTTTGAAGTCTTCCAGATGCTGCCGGTAAGCGCCAGCTGGCGAGTGTTTTCCTTCCTGCTCGATCCGTATGTACTGAGCCGCACCGGCATTTTCCCGCAGCTTGTTTCACCGGACGCGGTCGCCGATCTCCGGGATGCCCTCTTGATAGTGCCGCACGGCGGGATCCTGCCGCCCGGCGCCCTGGCAGAAGCCGATGCCAGGGGGATCATTCCGGTACTGGTCCAGCCGTCGGCCCGGGAGTTGGCAAACTTCGGAGCGCTCGCCGATGTGCAGCTCACCGGGGAGATGAGTTCGCAGATGGAGGAATGGGTTTTCGAGACCTCGCCGTCTTCCCCGTTTTACCATCCGCATTCGCTGCCGATGCAATGCCTCGAACTGACCGGTCAAGCCCGGGCCTACGCACGGGTAGGAGAGTTTCCCGACGCCGTACTGACGAGTGGCGGGGTTGTTTTTTCCACTGACTTTTTCCACGCTCTCGAGCTTTTCCGGGCGCGGCCGTTCCAATTCATCGGGGAGGCGGGCAAGCTCTTCGTCTTCCTGATTCGCAGGCTGCTGAAACTCGGCGCCACCAGGCGGACGATGGCGGCGATCGAAAGGGAGTTTGACTTGCGGCGCGACTTCCATGCCTGGGGCGTCTCCTACCTGCTCCTGCATCGTCTGGCGGCAAACCTCGGCAGCGAGCTCGATGACGCTGCTCTGCAGCGATCACTGGCAGCGGCGGCGGCAAAGACGGCGGCGGGAAACGCCAGCGCCGGGCGCCGGGCTCTTCGAGCATCGTTCCGGCGGATGGCAAAGCTGCGGAAGCAGATGGCGCCGCTGGATGTTTACATCATGGACGGGTTCCACGGTGGTGTGCTGTACGACGACGTGGGCTTCGTTGAGCTCGACTGGCCGACGTTCGCGGCAAGATGGCTGGAGGACTGCCTGTGGCTGGCGGAGAATAAGTCCTGGCCGTTCAACATGCAGTTCGATGCGGGCACGATCGAATGCCTCAACAAGCGCTATCCCGGCCTGTTCAAGAAGCTCACCCGGGCGTGGGACAAGGGCATCATCGATATCGTGGACGGCACGTACAGCCAGCCGCTTACCTTCTACAGCTGGGAAGCGTGGAGCCGCAATTTCGAACAGGGCCTGGGCGCCATGGAGGACGTCTTCGGCAGGCGCCCGGAAACGTATGTCCGGCAGGAGTTCGGGTTTACGCCGCAACTGCCGTCGCTGCTGAACCGATTCGGGTACAAGCAGGCCGTGCAGCGTGTGGCAGGGCCTTCCACACCGACCCCGGCGGAAGACGAACGGCGGATCATTTGGCAAGGCAAGGATGGCAGCCGCATCGACACGCTGCCGTCGCACCCGACGCGCTCGGAGCACGCGCAATGGTTCATGTTCCACGCGATACCCGACCTGATCACGCAGGCTCTCGAGCGCGGCGACGCATACCTTGCCCTGACGAACAACGCGGATGCCATGCGTCACCCGCTGCTGCGGGAGGACGTGATCCGCACGCATCATTATGCGCCTGTGTGGGGACGCTTCGTCACCTACAACGATTTCTTCAGGGAAACCGAACCGCCGGAGAAAACCGTCGCCTACACCTTCGACGACTACGGCCCGCCGCTTCTCTCGCAGAACCCCTTTCACGGCAATCCGGTGGAAGCGCTCCGCACCGGCCATGAAATGGAAACGACCCTGCTTGCCGCGGAAGCCCTGGCAGCGTTCAACTCGATCGTTCTTGGCCAGCAGCTTCCCGACAACAACGATCGCTGGCGGGGTTTGCTCTATCTGCAGCAGCACGACATTCCCCAGATAGCAAGAATCGCAGCGGGACAGTTTCTCCAGACCAACCTGGTCAACTACGAGGGGCCGCAGCAAACAATCACCGTGGAGCAGCGGGCGATGAAGGAGGCGCTGCCGGCCGACGATTCGGCAAAGAGCGATATCGAGTTGCACCTCCATGAGATTTCCCGGCACGTGGCAGTTGAAGGGGGCCCGGGACGTGTTGCCTATGTGCTTTTCAATCCATCGCCCCTGGGTACGCAGGCGATTGTCGAGCTGCCGCACGAGCGGGCGGCCTGCAGCTGCCAGGGCACCCCGATCCCGTCACAGGCGAGCGCGGCAGGGACTAAGATCGCGCTCGAGATCGCCCCGCTCGGCTATCGGACGGTGGCAGTCGACCCCGCAAAGAAGAGCGGACGCGGCGGCAGGAGATCGGCCCGGCGAATCGAAAACGAACGCCTGCGCGTGGAGATGGACGAGAAAACCGGCGCTGTCTCGCAACTCTTTCACAAGGGGATGAAAAAGAAGGTTCTGCAGGGGTTGGGCAATGAGATCGTGGTCGGGGACGAGTCGGAGATGGTGGCCGAGAGCATCGAGAGGATCGAGTCGGGAGACGTCGTGGAAAGCATCCGGTCGAAGGGGAGGATCAGGGAAAACGGCAAGGACGTGTATCTGTATGAGACAGTCGCAAGCCTGCCTGCGACGGACGACCGCGTCGATTTCAGGACGACGCTTACATTCCTCGGTTCGCAGGAGCGCGACATCTGGGATTTCTCCTTCGACACCGACGAGATCTGGCGGCAGACGACGCGCGTCCGGTTCTGCACCGCCATGGACCGGCCAAAAGCGATGCGCTGCTACATGAACGTGAGCGAGGAGACCGGTGAGCCACGGTACACCAGCCAATACTTCACAGCCTTGCTGGCCGGGAAGAGCGTTTTCTGCATGTATAACCGGGGCAATCAGCATTACGGCCACGCCGGCGGCGTCCTGGACAATGTCATGTGCCGGGGCAGAACGCATGTCGAAGATTTCCGGTACGCAATCAGGCCTGGACCTGCACCGGTGAACGGGCTGGTTGAATCGATGCGCTGGCAGGCGCCGGTATTCGTGACGCCGGTCGAGGCCGGCGGCAAAGGCCTGCCCGGGGAGTTCAGCCTGCTCGAGACAGCACCGGACAACATCCTTGCCACCAGCTTGCGGTCGACCGACGGCCGCTTTGTCCTGCGACTGGCGGAGACCTGCGGCAAAAATACGAGAGCTGCCGTGACATTCACAAAAGCTCCCACACGGGTCCGAGTCGATGGCAACACCCTGGTGCCGCGGAAAGGTAAGGTCACCTTCCAGATGAAAGCGTGGCAGGTGCAGGAGCTGGTGGTCGGGTAGTGGGTTTTTCGTTCAGGCACTGCCCGGTGCCATTGCCAACTACCCGTGGGATGGCGGTGGGGTGATTATTGAAGCTCACACTGCCATGGTGAACTCCAGCCCGGTCACCGACCAGGCCGGGAATATCCGCCGCAACGTCGACGCGAGCGTGACTGCTTCCTCGACCGGCACGACATTCTGCTTGCGTTCAAAGGCGTTCACGGCACTTGAAAATCCGGCGGCAGATCCACTCACGACGACATGCGAACTTATTGCTGCGCCGCCGGCAAGTCCACGAGCACCTCGATGTCCGCTGCCTGGCGCAACGCCTGCATGTAGCCTTCCCGCTGCCAGTTCAACCTGGCAGTCTCCAGGAAAGCGCGGAAGGCGTCCTGCCCCCATGCCTGTCCCTGGTTCATCAGCGCCTGCATGATCGCCAGGTACCACTCGTCGAGCTCGGCGTC
>DPYP01000032.1:0-6705 GCA_003545375.1 Lentisphaeria bacterium | reverse complement strand
CTGGCACATGGCCTCGTCAATCGATGGGACGAAGATTGTGTGCGACACCAATCATCCCGACATCGGCCTGTTGTTGATCGACCCGGCAACCGGCGCGTACAAACCGCTGTGCACCTCCGGATCATCAAATCAGGGGACGCAGTGGGAGCAGGACCACCCTGCCGGTGCCGATGTCTGGGCATCGATCCGCGGCGAAAAAGGAGAAACGCTGAGTTGGATGGAGATGAAGGTCGACAATGTCTACGGTCCGCAATGGACTCACCCGCATCCCGCATTCGACGACGCCGGCGCGCGCGTGGTGTTCACCTCCGACCGCACCGGCACACCGCAGATGTACGTGGTCGACGTGTCACAGTGAATCTCCCCCTGCGGAACGGTGGCAGGGCAGTTGATACAAAACCGTCACATCACAGCCAGCGACTTGCCGTTATCCTGATCTCCCACAAGGGTACATTGAGATTGACCTGCAACCCGTCCGGGCACGGGCACGAGTAAGGACAGCCTTTTCGCACCTACGGGCAGGACGGGATCGTGCCGAACTTGTATATGGCCTGGTTGGCACAAGAGAAGTCACCGGTTTGGTGGCCGCTGCCGTTGGTGTAGTCAAAATCATCTAGCCACGATGGTGCGCCGCCGTTATCCTTGGCAATACCCTTGCCGATGAACACCTCATGGGTGGCCACGTGCCCGTCGACAAAGCTGAACGGATACCTCCGGTTGTCGTGCGGATCCCAATCGGCGTCCTGGCCCGGCCAGATGCACGACTCATGGGTGTAACTACTCGCGCTGATATTACTCATAAAAACCATGGTGGTCGGAGTGATGACGCCGGTCACCGTGCAGGAGTGCAGGTCGTTACATATTCGTCCGCCCGCGGCGGCGCCATAGGAGGAGCCGACTTGTTCGATATAGGTGGTGGGGCCCCAAGAGCTGCCAAGATAGCCGCTGCCGGGGACGTCGAATGGGCAGCGCCCGATCTCGCACGGCATGCCGTCCACATTCAGGCCGAGATAGGTGTTTAGGGGGCGGTCGGTGATATCGGACACCCAAATAGGGTTGGTAGTAGGATTCACTAACTGACCGATCCATTGTCTGGCATGGTAGTTCGGGTAGTGGGTGTCGTTATCCGCCGTGTACAGAAAGCCGGCCAAGGCTATCTGCTTATGATTGCCCATACACAAAATGAGCTTGGCCCGATCTTTAGCCTTGCCCAGGGCCGGGAGCAGCATCGACGCCAGAATGGCGATGATGGCGATCACCACTAAAAGCTCAATGAGCGTGAAGCGAAATTGCGCTTTTACCCTGTCGCAGACCCTGAGCCGTGTTGAAGGGAGCGAACGGAGTGCGCCGGAGGGGAGTCGTTCGATCAACGTGAATCTGTGCTGGATCTTCATTAAGCTTGATCTCAAGAATTGCCATTGTGCGGCTGCACAAGAGCTCTGCCGAGTCCTTTCGTCGTGCCGGTAATAACGATGTGCTTGCCATCATGGTGCAGTGCTTAGCGCTTCACCCTGCCGGCGCCGCCGCTGGCCAGCAACTCCTCGACCTCGGCGATCGAGACGAGATTGAAATCCCTCGGGATCGAATGCTTCAGGCAGCCCGAAGCGATGCCGAACTCAACGGTTCGTGGCAGGTCATAGCCCGACATCAGCCCGTATAGAATGCCGGCAGTCAGGGCATCGCCGGTACCGATGCGGTCGACGATCTGAATCTCATACGAACGCCCGGTGTAGCAGTCGGTGCCGTCGAACATCGCGGCGCCGTAGCGATTGCTCGACGAGCAGTCGCCTTCGCGTATGCCCATGACCACGCGTGTACAGCCGAAGCGCTCGTGCAGTTGGCGCGCGGCGGCTTCATGGCTGTCGGCCTCAAGGTCGAACATTTGGTGGACATCGCCCAGGCTGGACATCGCCAGGTCAACAGACGGCATGAGGCCGGTGAACGCTTCGCGAGCCGCCTCCAGGCTCCATAGCTTGCTGCGGTAATTGATATCGCAGCAGACCTTCACACCGAGCCGCTTCGCTGCTGCGCGGGCGTCGTGGGCGATCTCGACGATGTTGGCGCCGCGCGAGATGCCGCTGCCGCTGAAAACAAACCAGTCTGCACCCGACAGGATCGCGTCCCAGTCGAGCTCACCCCGCTGCAGACTCTGGAACGAGGTGTGTTCACGATCGTAAACCACGTTGGTCGAGCGCTGTGAAGCGCCGGTCTCGACGTAGAAAACGCCCAACCGTTCGCCGCCGCGCAGCATATGCGCAGTATCAAGGCCGTAGCGCCGCAGGTTGTTGATGACGCATTGGCCCATCTCGTGTTCCGGCACTTTGGAGACGACGCCGGCACTGATGCCCCAGTGGCTGAGGTTTACGGCGACATTCGCCTCGGCACCGGTGAAACTCATGCCCAGCGTGTCGGCCTGCACCAGGCGCATGAACGGTGGCGGATCGAGGCGGAGCAGCAATTCAGCGAGAACAACGACTTTTGGCATGGGGGTTTCAGGCTTCGGGCTTTGGGTTTCGAGATGCAGAGACCGACAATATCCTTCCGAAAGGTTTCACATGCCAGCGATCGGCTGGAACCGCCAACGACCTTGAATTACGGTACAGTAATGAACGTCGAATACCGAGAAGATAAAATGATCGATACAGCCCGGCCCCTTTTGCATGAATTGGGTGACTTCCTCTCCGGCATTCGACGTTGGGCGTTTGTCTCTTGAACGTTCTTAACTTTCCCGAATAAACCGAACCTCTTCCCATGTCTCCTGTAATCGTTGGACTCGGCGAAATTCTCTGGGATCTGCTGCCATGCGGCCGGCAACTCGGCGGGGCACCAGCCAATTTTGCGTACTTCGCAAAACAGTTCGGTTGCGACGCCCGTGTCGTCACGGCGGTTGGGAACGATGGGGACGGCCGCGACATTCTGGCCTATCTCCTGGCGCAGGACCTGCCGACTGACGCCGTTGCGGTCGTTGATGATGTGCCGACCGGGATTGTTACCGTCGCCCTCGACGACCGGGGCGTGCCGACCTACACGATCCACGAGCCGGCGGCCTGGGATTGCATGCCGAGTTTCGCCAGCCTGGAACTGGCCGCCGGCGTCGATGTTGTTTGTTTCGGCACGCTGGCCCAGAGACGGGCGCAGTCACGCGAAGCGATTCACACATTCCTGGAGCATACACCCGCGTCTGCCCGGCGCGTGTTGGACGTCAATTTCCGCCTCGGCATCTATACCGCCGAGATCATCGAACAATCCCTGACCGCTGCCAACGTACTGAAGATCAACGACGACGAGCTCGAGATTCTTAGGACGTTCTACGAATTGCCTGCCGGCGAAGAAGCAGCGCTGCGTGCGTTGGCTGAGCGTTTTGAACTTCACGTCGCTGTTCTCACCCGCGGCGCCGCCGGCAGTCTGGCGATCTCTGGCGCCACCAGCTCGGAGCAGCCGGTGATTGCCACGGATATTGTTGATACCGTCGGGGCCGGCGATGCTTTCGGGGCGGCATTCGTGGTCGCTTTGGATGCAGGCCAGCCGCTTGATGACGCACATGCCCTGGCGGCACAGGTGGCGGCATTCGTCTGTTCACAATCCGGCGCTATGTCACCGCTGCCAAAAGAGGTTCTCAGGCAATGGGATCGCCAGGACCCAAGGGCGTGATGGAGTTGTGCCGCGGTTGTCTCCAATGATGAGCAACTGCCGGCAGGAAGACGCAGTGGCAGTAGGCCGCGCCGAAGACGACCTTTCCAGGATACCCTTTGCGTGTTATTTTCGAATGATTGGCTATATTCCGCTTTTCGATGCAGTTATTTCAATTGTTTTTCCGATTCACATTCTGCGAGATAATACAATGGCCCGAGTAAAACTCGAAAATGTCCGCAAGGTCTTTCCCGGCAACATCGAGGCGGTCAAAGATTTTACGTTGGACATCGATAATAACGAGTTCATCGTCCTCGTCGGCCCGTCCGGTTGCGGCAAGTCCACAACTTTGCGGATGATCGCTGGACTCGAGGAGATCAGTGCGGGTAAAATTTCGATAGGTGACCGTGTCGTCAACGATCTGCCGCCGAAGGATCGTGATATCGCCATGGTGTTTCAGAATTATGCACTGTATCCGCACATGACGGTTTACGACAATATGGCGTTTTCCCTGAAGCTGCGGAAAATGCCGCGGGCAGAGATCAAGCAGCGCGTCCAGGAAGCAGCTGATCTTCTTAGCATCAACGAGCTGCTGGCTCGTCGCCCCAAGGAGCTCTCGGGCGGCCAGCGCCAGCGCGTGGCCGTCGGACGGGCGATCGTCCGGCACCCGGCAGTCTTCCTGTTCGACGAACCGCTTTCGAACCTCGACGCCAAGCTGCGTGTCCAGATGCGCGTCGAGATCAGTCGCCTCCACAACAGCCTTGATGCGACGATGATCTACGTCACCCACGATCAGGTGGAGGCGATGACCATGGGCGATCGTATCGTTGTGATGCGCGACGGTGATATACAGCAGGTGGCCTCACCGACCGAGCTCTACGACAAGCCCGCGAATCAGTTTGTCGCCTCGTTTATCGGCACGCCGCCAATGAATTTTCTCTATGGCCGCGTTGCCAGGCACGATGATGGATTGGCCTTCGAAGAAGGCTCCTGCACGATTGCGATTCCGGCTAACTTCCATGAGGCCCTGGCGCCATTCACCGACAAGCCGCTGGTTTTCGGCATCCGTCCAGAGGACGTCGGTTCGGAGATGGCGGAACATGATTCGCCGGTCTACATACGTGCAAGTATCGATGTCGTGGAACCGATGGGGTCAGAAACGATGCTTTACATGCGCACTGAAGACAACACCTTCATCTCACGGATCGATCCGCACCGGACCTGTCATGCCGGCGATGAAATGAAGCTGGCGCTGGATATGGACAAAGCCCATTTCTTCGAACCGGAGACGGAAGAAGTCGTGGCGTAAGTCTGGCTACTGATTACACCACGTAGCGTACGATCCGGATCCAGGTCACGGCCCGGGCGGTCCTGCCCCCAGTCTTTTTTCCAGAAACCACTCTTCGAGCTGACTCGGCTTGAGGTTGACTCCGATTATTTTATGGTCGGCGTCCAGGACATAGAGCTCGGGCGTGATGTCGACATTGTATTTCAGATGGTGCCGACTTTCGTAGCGTGGGTCGATGGCATTGTGCCAGGTCAGTCCTTCCTGCTCGATATAGTCGAACCAGGGATCGACATCGATATTGAGGCATAAGGCGTAGACCTCCAATCCCCGATCTTTCCACCTCAGATAGATGTCGTTCAGTTCCGGCGTTATTTCCTGACAATGTTCGCAGTCGACGTTGTACATATACAGCGCGACAATGGGAGCCTTCAGATCGTATAGGGCCAGGTCGTTGCCGTCCGGATCGATGCATTTGATGTTCTGCGCAGTCTTGCCCAGCAAACTCGGCCGCAATTTGTTGGCGCGCTGGCGTAATTTCTGCAATTCTTCACGGGGAACCGAAAAGGCGAGCTCGTTCGTCATATATTTGTCGACGACGTGTACGTAAACGGATTCGCCACCCATCATCGTCGATTTGCTGTAACCGAGACACAGATAACTGGTCACGTAGCTGAACAGCTCGTCATTGGCCTTCACTCCCGCCATGACCTTGTCGACCGACTCGATAACTGCCTCGACGTTGCGCGGCGTCAACTTTTTGATGTAGCGGTCCAGCTTATTGTGGAACACCGGTGTCCGCAAAAGGCGAGCATCCGTGAAATCGAAGTTGTCCCAATACCCCTCACGGTAACGCCGTGTTTGCTCTTCGATATCGAGTTCGCCGTTCGCCATCTTTGGGTACTCCAGCAGCGGATTTTGGCCGCTAAGTTTGTATGACGAAAAGAAGGATTCAGGATGCTGGGCGCAGAACTGGTAAATGTGGGAGTGCCGTTTGGCGACCAGGGTATTGCGTTGTGCTTGGAGCTCGCTTACGTCGGCGTTGGCATCTGCCTTTCTCAGTTCGTTGATTTTTTCGAACACCGGGTCAACTGTCTCCTGGTAGGAGGCTTCGTATGCCAGGTTTTCGTAGAGTAATTTGTTGTCGAGCGAACCGGTGACTGTCGCTGCGCCTGTGAGATCGTCAAGACTTGTGTGAATACTGAACTGCTGATCCACATCGAGCAGGATTTGCAGCCCCTGTTCCTCGGGTAGCACCAGCGAATACAGCCCGCTGGGGAAAGCTTCGTCCTTCGTAACGACGATCGTTGGCCCGGAGACAGTGAATGCTGGTAGAGCCATAAAGCTTTGGTCGCCGTATACCCCGATGAATTTGCACTTGCCGCCCTGGAACCCGTCGATCGTAACTTCGACGTGGCACGGTGGCGTATCCGTTTGCGCCAGGGCCAGACCGGCAATGAGACAGCTCAATAGGATGGATTGCTTGACCATGCGACGTTTGCTCCTTTGATCCCGTCCCATATCATAGCGTTTGGACGGCCGATCAGCCAATGGTTTTGGGCAGTAGTATGCAGCAAACGTTTGATCGTTTGCTGCGTGTTGCTATGTTTGACGTCGGACAGCCGAATCTGTTCACTCACTTTCATTGGTTTGCCTGAACCGGAGATCAAAAAAATGAAAATCACCGGCGTGACGGCCATCGTACTGGCCCTTCCCGAAGTTACTGCAGCCTGTGACGGGACACAGGATACCTGCCTGATCCGTATCGACACCGATGCCGGCATCACCGG
>DPYP01000493.1:0-16577 GCA_003545375.1 Lentisphaeria bacterium | reverse complement strand
CGTTCCTGTCATACTTCTACCCGTTGTTCCAACGAGCGCAAGCGGACACGTGACTGACCACCTGACGAAGAACACCATGAAAATTGCTTTCATCGGCGTCGACGCTCTGTGGCTGCTCGGCGTCATCGACGACATCCTGAGCCAACCGGACGTTTTTGCAACGCCCGAGCCGGTGTTCATGGAGTGCAATATTGACCGCGCCGCAACCAACGCAGCACCGCGTCTTTGTGAGTTCGGCCAAGTGGGGCGGTGAGGGCTGGATCATTCACGCGCGCTGATCGTTGGGAATTTCTGATAGAATGGCAGCGGCTTGAGATTTGAATTGCGACCTCCCGCGAGACGGGAGCGCTCTACCATGTGCTTAGGGTCCCATGGACGAAACGATGGAACATGCGACGGACAACGACGCCGGTGCGATGGCGTTTTTCGATCATGTGCGTGAGCTGCGCCGTCGCCTGATCGTCTCGATGCTCTGTCTGGGTGTCGGTTTTGTCGTTGCCTATTTATTGCACGACAGATACATCCACTGGCTGCTCAAGCCCATCGGTGAACAGGTCTACATCACCAGCATCGAGGAAGGGTTCATGATGAAGCTGCGGGTGTCGGCGTACGTCGGCCTGATCTTGTCGTTCCCTGTACACGTTTACAATGTCGTTGCTTTCGTCACGCCGGCCCTGACCGGACGCGAGCGCAGTTTCCTGCGGGCCATGCTGGCAGGCAGCATGGCACTGCTGCTGATCGGTGGGTATTTGGCATACTTTCAGATCCTGCCGCTGTCGTTCCAGTTTCTGAAGAACCCGGCGTTCGTGCCTGAGGGTGCCGGGACGCTGCTCGGCTATCAGAAAAACTTGCTGTTTGCCCTGCGGCTGCTGTTCGCCTTCATTATTTTGTTCCAGCTACCCCTGGTGATGATCCTGTTGATGGCGATGAACCTGGTGGACCGGCGGCAAATGTTGAAGTGCTCGCGCTACGTCATCGTGCTGATTTTCGTGCTGAGTGCCCTGCTCACGCCGCCCGATCCCGTGTCACAGATCGGTCTGGCCCTGCCCTTGATCATTTTGTTTTATTTAAGTATATTAGCAGCAAGGATTTTTAGATTTGGAGAACCTGACTGATAAACCGGAGCAAGAGCCATGGCCTTCATCGGCGGGCAAGAAACCCTGATCATCGCAGGCATCGTCTTTCTGTTGTTCGGCGCCAGTCAGATTCCACGGCTGGCGCGGTCGATCGGCCGCGCCCGCAAGGAATTCGAGACTGGGCTCAAGGAAGGCGAAACTTCCGCGACCGAGGACGACGCCAAGTCCGAGACGTGATGCGCCAATGGGTCTCGTAAGAGTTGGCGTCATCGGAGTGGGCGTGCTCGGACAGCATCACGCTCGGCTGTATCGTGAGTGCCCCGACAGCGAGTTGGTCGGCATCCACGACAGCAATCCCGTGTCCGCGCAAACCGCGGCAGCGGAGTTCGAGACCACCGCCTTCGCCACGATCGACGAGCTCGTCGACGCTGTCGATGCCGTCAGCATTGCGGTCCCTACCACCCTGCACCATGCCATTGCCACGGACTTGTTGCAGCGTGGCTGCCACGTACTGGTCGAGAAGCCGCTGGCGGCAACGGTCGAGGAAGGCCGGGAGCTGGTCGCACTGGCGCAGCGGAACAAGCTCACCCTGCATGTCGGTCACGTTGAACGCTACAACCCGGTGATTACGTACCTGGAGCAGTGTGTCGACAATCCGCGCTTCATTGAATCCCACCGCTTGGCGCCTTACCCACCGCTACGCCCCGGCATGCTGCCGCGCGGGACGGAGGTAGGCGTTGTGCTCGATCTGATGATCCACGACATCGACATCATCCTGCACCTGGTGAACAGCGACATCGAACGCGTCGATGCCGTCGGCATTCCGGTGCTGAGCCCGACGGAGGACATTGCCAACGCGCGGCTCAAGTTCGCCAACGGCTGTGTCGCCAATATCACCGCCAGCCGAGTCAGCATGGAGTGCATGCGCAAGATCCGGGTCTTCCAGTCGAATGCCTATCTGTCGCTCGACTACCAGGAGCGCACGGGTGAGATCATGCTGCTCGATGGTATGTCGATCAATCGGGAGCCGGTACCGATCGATGACCACAACGCGCTCGAGAAAGAGCTGCATGCCTTCGTCAGCTGCACTCGGACTGCCCTGGACACTGGCGAAGTGCTGGGGACAGCAAACTCAGCAGAGAACGGCCTGAGGGCCCTCGAAATAGCCGATCAAATAACACGGCAGATGTGAATCAAACAGTATTCAGTGTTCAGATCCCGCATCCCGAGTATTCCCGAATCCCGCAGGCATCAGGCAAAACTACGCCATCAGTATGGCTTCCGCGGAACGAAAAAAAGAAGATTCGACGCACTTGGGACGAATTTCGTTCATGGTCGTCGAGATCCTGTCCCCGTCTACCCGGCAGAGATTCTCGAAGTGGTGTGGAATTTCGGAAAGTGGTCGGGGTGGCGAGATTCGAACTCGCGACCTATTGCTCCCAAAGCAATCGCGCTAACCAGGCTGCGCTACACCCCGAGCAAGTGCATGCAAGGATACACCGGCAAACGGCTAATAGACTGTGGAACGCAACGGGTGTCAACATATGCGGGACGGATCGTCGCTGAATACCCTACGCGGGAGAAATTAGGCGGCGTTGGGATCGATTGAAGCATAAGCCCGACCTTTGAGATGATCGTAGGGGGCGCGGTCGAGGATGCGGTCGTCCTCGCACGGGCCGCCCATCGTGAAGTGGTATATGCTCTGATATGCACCGCTGCTCAAGCCGAAGATCTCGTGCACAGGCTCATCGAAAAAGCAGCCCATGCCGGTGCCGCGAATCCCCGCCGCTTCAGCCTCCAGATACAACAGCTGGCCGATCAATCCCGCTTCCCAGTGCATGCGCCGGTAGGCGTTCGCACCGAAACTTTCGAGACTGGCGCGGAAGTCGGCGAGGATACCCAGGCTGAAAGCCCCGTCGCCGGCGATCTCCTGGCGGCATGAGACGATCTGTGATTGCTCACGATAATCGCCGCTTGCAAGGTGGTAGAAGCCGATGTGCGTTGGCGCGTTTGCGGGCTTCTCCCAGGTGAACGACGGTTTCATCGCTGCCTGCAGGTCTTCCAGCGCCACGGTCGAGCGGTGCAGAAAATACAAGCCGGATGTGAGATCGTCGACGCGATGCACGAACATGATGAAGTCGCAAGTGGGCGCCCAGCATAGTGAATCAAACGGCGCGACGTTGGTGCGATGCAGTGAGCGGTCCATGATGACGTAGAAGGCGTCGGCGCTAAGGCGGGTCTCACCGTTCAGGTCGATTGAACTGCGCCGCTGCCGGATGATCTTCGTCGCGCCGATAGTGGTCGGCGGAGTGGCCGGCGGCGGCAACGTATCCTTTCCGGGATCGTCCGGCGACTCGACAGTATCCAGTGTCGACGCTGCAGCGACTTCGTCGATCGGTGGCCAGGGATGGTGCTCCGGACTCAGCTGTCGCGGCTGCCCGTGCCACTCGCCTTTGCCGGTTGCTGCGGACAATGTATCGGAGATTCCCGAGACGTGCGGTGCCAGGTCATTCGTGCGCCAGACAGGATTCGGCGTCACTACCATAAACCCTTCGACGTGTTCCTCTTCACCGGTTACGAAGCCTTCACGATCCAGTCCCAGCCAGCCGACCAGCCGTGCCGATTCGAACGAAATCATCCGGCAATGCCAGCCAAGCACCGCAGCGGCGTAGCGCAAGCTGCCGATAACATGGCCCATATCGAGCTGGCAGTAGCGGAACGCGCGAACGCCGTACTTCCACGACTCGCGCCAGTAGATCGACGTCATTCCCACCAGCACACTGTCTGCCGGCAACGCCGAGGCGACGGCCGCGGCATCTGCGTCGGTGAACGTGCAGCGGGTCTCCAGACAATGGTCGTGGCTGTGATAATGGTGCACACCGGCGGTGATACCCGAGGTGTCGGCGGCAATCAGGTAGCCTTCGGTCGGATGCAGGTTGCCGCTGGACGGGTCGCAGCGCACGGCGCCGATGTGTTCGCCCCACTTTTTCCAGGCGGCCAGCCCCAGGCCGAGCTCGAACAGGCAGGCGATCGTTTCGAGCGTGATCGGATATTGCCGCGTCGGCTCGGTGGCGTACAGGTCGTTGTACGTCGCCGTTGCGGACTCCGCAACGATCGGCAGCAGAATTCGGGGCGCCTCGTCGTAGTTGCGAAAAGGATCGGGCCGGTTGTCCCAGTCGAAATGTCCAAGGTAATCAGCGAACCGGTCGAGATAGTGCTTGGTATGTTCGTGGTAGGCGGCGGCTTGTTCGACAGCAGTCATGGTAGATCCGGTTTGAATTGAGCCGAATAACTTGCACCGAAATCCCGGATTCTCCAGAACGAATCGCAGGAATTTATGCAAGACATAGTGGAGGGAATCAGGTAAAGCGGGAGGCGCAGTACGCGATACAAAGTGGAACCCGCCTCCCACTTCCTTGGCCTGCCTTACCGATGTGATCGCCGCCCGCCCCGCTTTGCAACCGATTAAATCGAACGCATGAGGTTTGCGGCTTTGCCAGGTCAGGATATGGTTAACACCGAATCGTTCCCACTGCAAAGGATTCCCATGTCCAATCCGCATGACGCACAAATCGCCGACGTCGCCTGCTACCTGCTGCCGATTACCTTCCGCGTGCCGCTGAAATTCGGACATCAGGTGATGCGCGAAGTCTGGTGCGCCCGCGCCTGTATCCGTCTGCGCGGCAACGATGGCCGTATCGCCGAGGGCTGGGGCGAGACGCCGTACAGCATCGGCTGGGCCTGGCCGTCCGACTTGCCGTATGCCGAGCGCGAAAAGGCGATGAACGACTTCGCGGCGTCGCTGGCGACAGATTTGAAAGGCTTCGAGACGACCGGTCACGCTATCGAGATCGGTGAGGCCTATCAGAAGCAACGGCTGACGACGCTGCGCGAATCCTTCGAAGAAACCAACGGCGTCCGGCTGCCGTACCTGGCAGCGCTGGTGGCTTTGTCACCGTTCGACGTCGCGCTGCACGACGCCTACGGCAAACTGCACGATGTCGATGTCTACACCACCTGCAATGCACAGTATATGAATGACGATCTCGCCGCTTATCTGACCCCGGCTGATGGCGCGGACTGTTCGTTCGAGGGCAAGTACCCGGAAGACTACTTCGAGGAATACATCGAGAAAGTACCGGTCTGGCACCTCGTCGGCGGCCTCGATCCGCTCACCGAGGATGAATTGACCGGTGACGAACCGGCGGACGGCTATCCCGTGCTGCTGCGCGACTGGATCCGTACCGACGGGCTCAAGTGCCTGAAGGTCAAACTGCGCGGCAATGATGCAGAATGGGACTACGACCGCCTCGTCAAGGTGGGGCAGATCGGTCTCGAAGAAGGCGTTACCGAGCTTACCGCGGACTTCAACTGCACCGTGCAGGAGCCGGAGTACGTCAACGGTGTTGTCGATCGGCTGCAGGCCGAGCACCCGGCATTGTTCGACCAGTTGCTGTATATCGAACAGCCGTTCCCGTATGATCTGGAAGCCAACCGCATCGATGTCCACAGCGTGTCACAGCGCAAGCCGTTGTTCCTCGACGAAAGTGCCCATGATTGGAAGATCGTGCGTCTCGGCCGCAGCCTCGGCTGGACCGGCGTGGCTCTGAAGACCTGCAAGACCCAGACGGGCGCGCTACTGAGCCTCTGCTGGGCGAAGGCGCACGGCATGCAGCTCATGGTGCAGGATCTGACCAATCCGATGCTGGCGCAAATCCCTCATGTCCTGCTGGCGGCACATGCCGGCACGATCATGGGTGTGGAAAGCAACAGCATGCAATTTTACCCGGAAGCATCGAAGCCCGAGGAGGCGGTGCATCCCGGACTGTACAAACGCCGCGACGGCGTCCTCGATCTGGCCAGTGTTCACGGCGCCGGCTTCGGTTACCGCTTCGACGAGATCCAGCGGGACCTGCCCGTACCAATCGTTGATTTCGATACTTGATTCATCATCACACTCTTAATCTGTCCACTTCTTCGAGAATGGGGCTAAGAGGAGAGACTAAAACTGAGCTGATGAGTTCCTGACACCTGCAACCTACAACCTACAACCTGACACCTCCCAATGACTGATCACGAAGAAGTCGATTTCATGACCCTCTGCCGGATGGATTTCACGACATTCACCAGGCCGCAACTGGTTCGTCATCTCGAAGTGGAAGGCTTCGTTGTCCTCCCGGAAATCCTGCCGCCGGACCTGATCGCAAAGATCAAGGCCGAGCTGGCCGACATCGAGATGACGCATACCAGCTACAGCGAATGCCAGACCCGCTCCACCGTCCAGCCGCAATGGTACAGCCGCGTCGCCGCGGAGTTGATCGGCTACCCGCCGATGATCGAGTTTCTCAAGCATGTCATGGGCCCCGATATCATGTTTACCCGTGGTTTTTTCCAGCGGTCACTGCCAGGGTGTCCTGGTATTTCGATTCATACCGACGGCCAGCCGCATGGCTCCGACCTGTTCGGGTATGAAGGCACCTGCCCGCGGTTGCTGCGGGTTTTGTACTACCTCGACGACCTGACGGCGGACCGGGCGCCTTTCCGCCTCATCCAGCGCAGCCACATTTCCTTCCACGCCGAGTCGAGCCCTTATCGCCGTTACATCTCACACCCGGAAGAGATCACCCTGACGGTACCTGCCGGCACGGCAGTCATCGTGCCGTCGCTGTTGATGCACGGCAGCCATCCGAACCGTGACGACAGTGCCCGAGAACTGCTGCAGTTCGGATACCGCCCCGACTGGGCCGGACCGGCAGGGACGATCGAAGAATGGGATCCGGACCTCGTAGCCAACGCCCCGGACATCGCCAAACCTTTCCTCAAGAGCCTGAACACGACGGAGGCACAATGGGAGCAGCCGCACAAGCCCCCGAACATGGAACGCGAGGCCCCCGGAATCAACCCCAGCCGTTGGGACGATTGACTGCTATCCATGCAGAACGGATCCGAAAACAGGTTGCAAGGAGCCACCGCGGTGACACGTTATTGCATTAACCACGTTTCTCACGATACCAAAACCAGCCAACAGAAGGAAGAATCTCATGGGAGCAGATGCACGCGCGCAGGAACTAGGCGTCGAATTTCCGGACAACGCTGAAAAGGCCTATCTCAATATGGCCGCACGCTCCGGCAACTTGATCATGACCTCCGGCCACGTCTCGAACATCAAGGGCAAGCTCGGCGACGACGTCTCCGTGGAGCAAGGCTACGAGGCCGCGCGAGAGGCCATTGTGTGGATCCTGCAGTCCGTCCACCAGGAAGTCGGATCGCTCGACAATCTGCGGGTTGTCAAGTTGCTCGGTTGTGTCAACTCGACCCTCGATTTCATCGAGCAGCACCTGGTGATCAACGGTGCATCGGATCTGTTACACAAGATTTTTGAAGGGGACGACGGCCATCACGCCCGTTCCGCCATCGGCTTCGCACAGTTGCCGACCGGCGTTGCTGTCGAGATCGAAGCGATTTTCGAAATCAAATCATGAGCCTGTTGACCCTGTCACCTTCACGGTGAATAATGCCTGAATTAGCCGACGCCCATATTCATCTTTTCGAGCGCGGGTATGCCGGTTCATTCACCGCTCGTCCCGGCGTTACTGTCGACGAACCGGCCTGCTTCGATTCGCTGGTGCAGGAACACAAGCTGCAGGCGGCGTTGGTTGTCGGCTACCAGGACAAGGACTCCCGCTGCAACAACGAATTCCTGGCCGCCATCAACGGCAGGCACGACTGGTTATTCCCGGTCGCACACCATGACTTCACGCAGGCCATGTCGGTCGACAGCCTGACGGCGTGGCACAGTCAGAAATTCTGCGGCGTCAGTCTCTATGCCTTCGGCGACGAAAACACGGCGGCCCTGGCTGCAATACCGACCGAGTGCTGGGACTGGCTGGAACATCACAATTGGCTGATCAGCGTCAATTCGAAAGGCGATGACTGGGGCGCCTGGCAACCGATCCTCGGGCAGTTTCCGCAGTTGCGTGTGTTGATATCGCACCTGGGCCTGCCGCCGAAGGTGGCGCTGCCGGTACCAGAGGAGGCGGCGCGGGCAGCCATGCAGCCGGTACTCGACCTGGCTGCTTTCGCTGGCGTCCACGTCAAGCTCAGCGGGTTTTATGCCGCCACCGATCCCGGCCACGATTATCCGCACCGGGCCGCCTGGCCTTATGTGCAGGCACTCGTCGACTCGTACACCACCGACCGTCTGCTGTGGGCCTCCGACTTCAGCCCCTGCCTCGACTGGCTCAGTTATCCGCAGACGTTGGGTGTCTTCGGCCACATGCCATTCCTCGACACCGCAGATATTGAACGCATCACTGGCGAGAACCTGCTGAACCTGCTGCAAGCCGTCGGCTGAGCCTATTGCTTACTTGCGCAACTTCGTTTCAGGGCAATACTGGATTGGAGCTGCGCCGCCCAGGTCGCCGGCGAACGCGTTCAGTGTCGTAAAGCCGACCGCGGCTCTGTACCGCCTCTGCGAGTGGGGATCACGATAGTCCACATGTTTGCGGTCGTCTCAGTGTCACTGTCCCTCTCCTGCCTACAGCATGCTTTCGAGGATCGCCGACAACTCATTATTTTCGATCGGGCGGGGATTGCCATTCATGCTGTTACCCCGTGAGCCCTTTACCACAGCCGGTATCAGCGCTGCGGTGACGCCCAGCACCGACAATCTGGACGGCAGCCCCAGCCGCGCGTTCAACGCCCGAACGAGATCGGCGCATCCAGTCGCTGCCTCGGTATCCGACAAGTCGCTGTCACCGCTGAAAAGCCGACCAACCTCGGCAATTTCAGGTTTACGGACTTCGCAATTCGCCGCAAGCGCTGCCGGCAGCATGACAGCACAGGCTAGACCGTGTGGTACGCCCAGGAGGATACCGAGTGCCGGCGCCACACCATGCGCCATGCCGAGACCGGCATTGGCCAGGCAGATACCGGAAAGATACGCCGCGTGCGCCATCGCCTCTCTCGCTTCGCGGTCGCTGCCGTCTTCCACGGCGCGCTCGATCATCGGAATCGCCAGCTCCAGTCCGTGGCGGGCCAGTGCCGACGTAACCGGTTTGGCGCGACAGGAAATCCAGGACTCAATCAACTGCGTGATTGCATCCATGCCGGTACGCGCCGTGACATCGGCCGGCACGCTAACGCTGAGTTCCGGATCGACCAGTACTGCTTTCGGCACCATCAAATCGGAGCGCAGGCTCTTCTTGAACGGCTGGTCGTCACCGGGGTTTGACGAGATCACTGCGTTTTTCGTTGCTTCCGAGCCGGTACCGGACGTCGTCGGGATCGCCAGTACCGGCAGGGGCGGCTGCTCGAGGGTCAGGCCTTTGCCGACGCCTTCGAGCGCGTCCTTGACGCTGTCCAGATGCGGATTGGCGGCGGTCGCACTCACTGCCTTGGCAAGGTCGAGCGCGGCGCCGCCGCCGATGCCGATGACCAGCGACTCCGCCGTGAGCTGGCGATGGATGCTGATCGTCATGTCATCGACGTCGTCAATACAGGGCTCATGGTGGATCGATCCGATCTGTACGCTTTCCACGCCCGCAGCAGCAAGCAGTTCATCGATCCGCCGCAAAGTGCCATTGGCAGCGAACTGCCGGGAGCCACTTATGACAAAAGCTTTCGTGCCTTGCGTCCGTGCCAGTGCTCCGAGCTCGTCGAGTCGACCCCAGCCAAAAACGGTCCGGGCCGGTACCAGTAAATCGTAATTCATCATGAAGAAGTGTTCCCTTCGGCAGACTCAGGGGCTGCGACAGGTTTCAGGTTTTAGGGGGCAGCGAATGTTCCGCGACCTCCATGCTCGTGATTGCGCCGTCCTTGGTAAACGCCGTAAATGACAATCACAGGGGCATTACTCTACTGCAACTAAAATACGGTTGTGAGCAACCGCGTCAACACAGAGTAGATTACCCATTACCATGCCAGACACCATGAACCAACCTGTCGACACTACGCACGCGAACGACGAATCGCCCAATCCCGAACTGTCCGTCGTGCTGCCCGTCTACAATGAAGAAGACGCGGTTGCCGACACGGTTCGCGACATTGTCGAGCAGTTGACGTCGCAGAGGATGACCTACGAGATCGTCCTGGTCGACGACGGCTCGGTGGATGCCTCCGCCGCATGCATCGAAAACATCGACAATCCCGCCGTGCGAATGGTGCAGCATCCGTATAACATCGGCAACGGCGCCGCCGTGAAGACCGGCATCCGCCAGGCACGCGGCAACTACATCCTGTTGATGGACGCCGACGGTCAACATCTGCCGAGCGACATTCCGCGCTTTCTCGAGCTCGCAGACCGCTACGACATGGTCGTCGGTGCCCGGTCCAATCCTGCGAACTCCGCGGTCCACCGCAACATAGCCAATCGCTTGTATAATCGGTTCGCGGCGTACGTTTGCAACCATTCGATCGACGACCTGACTTCCGGCTACCGGCTGGTACGGGCCGAAGTCGCCAAGAGCTTCGTGTATCTGTTGCCGAACACTTTCTCTTATCCATCGACCCTGACGCTGGCAGTCATCCGCGCCGGTTACAGTCTGACCTATATCCCGATCGAAGTGAATCGACGTATCGGCAGGAGCAAGATCAATCTGGTCGTCGACGGTACGCGTTTTTTCATGATCATCCTGCGGATCGGCGTTTTTTTCGCGCCGCTGCGGGTGTTCGTGCCGTTGAGCGGTGCACTCTTCATGACCGGCCTGCTGTGGTATATCTACAAGCAGTTCGTACTGGATAAGGGCTTCCCGCCAGTGTCCTCGCTGTTGATGATCACCGCAGCGATCATCTTCTGCATCGGCCTGATCTCCGAACAGATTTCCTACCTGCGTTACGAGCGCAAGTAACATGTCGACGCCCGTCCGACCGGATGATGATTTTCTCGTGTTCGGCGCCCCGGTCATCGGCGAAGCGGAGATCGACGAAGTCGTCGACAGCCTGCGTTCCGGCTGGCTCGGCACAGGACCGAAAGTCGCCCGTTTCGAGGAAGATTTCCGGCAGTACAAATCTGCGGAGTTCGCAGTAGCCGTTGGCTCCTGCACGGCGGCGCTGCACCTGAGTATGCTGACCGTCGGGCTGGCGCCCGGCGACGAAGTCATCACCACGCCGATGACCTTCTGCGCGACAGTCAACGCCATCATCCACGCCGGCGCCACGCCGGTGTTGGCGGACGTCGATCCGGTCAGCATGAATATCGATCCCGCCGCCATCGAAGCGGCGATCACCGAGCGCACACGGGCCGTGCTGATCGTGCATTTCGCCGGTCGCAGCTGCGACATGGACGGGATCTGCCAACTATGCCAACGCCATAGCCTGACGCTGATCGAGGATTGCGCCCATGCCATTGAAACGACCTGGCACGGGCAGCCGGCGGGCACCTTTGGCGAGCTCGGCTGCTTTAGCTTCTATGTTACGAAAAACGTTTGCACCGGTGAAGGCGGCATGATCCTGACTGCCAACGAAGTTTACGCCGCGCGCCTCAAGATGCTGGCGCTGCACGGCATGACCAAGGATGCCTGGAAACGATTCTCGGACGAGGGCTACAGGCATTACTACGTCGCCGAGGCCGGGTTCAAATACAACATGATGGATATCCAGGCGGCGCTCGGTATTCACCAGCTCAAGCGCATCGAAGAAAACTGGCAACGTCGCCAGTTGATATGGACGCGGTACCAGGAGGCACTGGCAGATGTACCAGTCACCCGCCCGGCAGCAGTCGAAGCGGACACCCGACACGCCTGCCATCTATACACCCTGCTGATCGACGAGGCGGCCGCGGGCATTTCGCGTGATGCCTTTCTCGACGGCATGACGGCCGAGAACATCGGCATCGGTGTACACTACCTGAGCATCCTTGAGCACCCGTATTACCAGGAGCGTTTCAGTTGGCACCCGGAAGCCTGTCCGGCTGCTCGGCGCATTGGTCGTCAGACCGTCAGTCTGCCGCTTTCGGCGGCGCTGTCGGATGCGGACGTGGATGATGTCATCACGGCAACGCGGAAGGTCCTGGGAGCAGGATGAACGGGATCTGGTTGATGAATAACGTGGCGGGTCACATTATTTGCGCGTGATTGCCAGCCGCAATTTGATTGCATCGCATTCCGCTTCGAAACCGGGAAAGTTCCAGTGTGTCGGGAATCGGCGGCATTGCTCGGGGCGTGCGGCGTGGACTTGACAGATATCCGGTTCTTCGAAGAAAACGCAGTGACCGTCCTGGTTGTCAGTCAGCGAAAGGCCCTGGCGGTCGTCACGCAGTCGGGTGCGAGTCTCGACGAACTCGTCGACGGTGATGTCCAGATGCTCGGCCATCGCTGCGATGTCCGCGTCGGTGAGCTTGACTTGCCCCGGCCACTTGCAGCAGTTGCCGCAGCGCGTGCAAACGTAAATGTCGCGTTGTTCTGTCATTTAATGGCCCTGTGGACGTTCTTCCGTGCTGGTTCCGCAGTGCCCAGGCTCTGTACGGCGAATCCCGATCATTACCGTACCGCTGCGAATTCTGTCTGAAATACGCCAAACCTCGTAAGCATCGAATAGAATTTCGATTTGCATACACCACCGAGCCACAGAAAGATGACGGATCAAGAGGTCGGCAAGATCCGCTTCACGCCTCTTCTTCGAATTCGTCGTCTTCCTCGCCGTCGGCGCCGGCCAGATTGGTTACGACAACGTCGATGCGCCCGACGTTTTGGCCGGTGAGTTCTTCGACGTATTTGCGACAGATATCCTGGACGTGTGTGGCGACCGTCGGGACGTGCTCACCGAACTTGATGATGATGTGCACGGTCAGGTTGACGCGTTCATCAGCGAGCTCGACAACGATACTTTTGTCATTGATGCGTTTACCGAACATATCCGCCAGGCCGCCGACAAAGCTCTGCCCAGCCAGCCGGGCGACGCCGGGCACGGACAAGGAGTAGCGCCGGACGACGGCGGCGATGACGTTCTCGGAAATTTGTATCGTGCCGATGCCAGTGTCTTCAGTCATTTCAGTAGGTTCCTGTCGTGTTGATTTACGTTTGGTCATGTTGTCCCTCGTTTCACTTATTCGCAGTAAATGCAGTAACGGCTCAGACGCCGTCGGCGAGCATTTGTTCGACGAAATCGGTGTCGTAGACGCCGTTGATGAAATCTTTTTTGTAGAGAATCTGCAGGGCGAAGGGGATTGTCGTGTCGATGCCCTCGATGAGGTACTCGCTCAGGGCGCGCTGGCAACGCTTGATGCACTCCTGGCGGTCGCGGCCGTGGACGATCAGCTTGCTGATCATGCTGTCGTAGTGTGGCGGGATGGTATAACCGCTGTACACGTGCGAATCGATGCGGACACCACCGCCGCCGGGGGGGTGATAGAACGTGACGGTTCCGGGACAGGGCGCGAAATTGCGATCAGGCGCCTCGGCGTTGATCCGCACCTCGATGGCGTGCCCCTGCATCTTGATGTCGTTCTGGCTGTAGCCGAGTTCCTCGCCGGCGGCAATGCGGATCTGCTCGATGATTAAATCGATGCCGGTGACCTCCTCGGTGACTGGATGCTCGACCTGGATGCGCGTGTTCATTTCCATGAAATAGAATTGGTTATCCGCGGTGAGGATGAACTCGACAGTACCGGCGTTCTTGTAGTTCGAAGCTACCGCCGCCGTGATTGCGGCTTTACCCATGGCTTTGCGCAGTTTGTCGTCGAGCGCCGGTGACGGCGATTCCTCGATGAGTTTTTGGCGTCGCCGCTGGATGCTGCAGTCACGCTCACCGAGATGCACGACGTTGCCGTGTTCGTCGGCCAATATTTGAATTTCGACGTGCCGCATCTTCTCGATGAATTTCTCGATGTAAATCCCGTTGTTGCCGAAGGCATTCTCAGCTTCCTGGCGGCAGGCGTGAAAACTCTGCACGAGACTGGCATCGTTGTGGGCCACACGGATACCGCGGCCGCCGCCGCCGGCTGTTGCCTTGATGATGACAGGGTATCCGAGATCGCGGGCAATGGCTACCGCTGCTTTTTCGTCCTCGACAATGCTGTCACTGCCGGGGGTGACGGGCACGCCGGCGGCTTTCATGGTGCTGCGAGCAATGGCTTTGTCGCCGATCGCGGCGATTGAAGCGGCGTCGGGACCGATGAATTTGATCTGGCAACTGTTGCAGATTTCCGCGAACCGCGCGTTTTCGGCCAGGAACCCGTAGCCGGGATGGATGGCATCGACATCGCAGATCTCGGCCGCACTGATGATACGGTCGATACGCAGGTAGCTGTCGCTACTGGCGGGGGGACCGATACAGACGTGCTCGTCCGCGAGTTGCACGGGTAGTGTGTCTTCGTCCGCCTGTGAGTAGACGACGACTGTGCGGACATTCAATTCCTTGCAGGCGCGGATGATGCGCAGTGCGATTTCACCGCGATTGGCAATAAGAATCTTATTAAACATGGCGGTCGTCCCGAGACGGGTGTTATGCCTCGATGACGAATAGTGGCTCACCGAACTCGACGGGATGCCCGTTTTCCACCAGTACCTTCTTGACGATGCCGCTGACGTTGGCAGTGATTTCGTTCATCACCTTCATGGCCTCAACGATACACACGACCGTGTCTGCGACGACTTCATCGCCGACGTTAACGAAGAGGTCGGCATCGGGCGAAGGGGCGTCATAGAACGTACCGACGATCGGCGAGACAATTGTGTGGCGGCCTTCGTCCTCGTTCTCGGCCGGTGGAGCTGTGACAGCATTGCCGGCTGCCACCGGCGCCTGGTTGGTAAGCGGGGCGACCATCGGCGCCATCTGCGTGACCAACGTCGGTGCCTGGCCGTCGGAACCGGGCCGCTCGCGCTTGATAGTCAGCGTATTGTTCTCCGCCTGGATATCGATTTCGGTCAAGTCATGCTTGGCCATCAATTCGACAATCTTGGTAATTTCCTTTATATCCATTACGAGTCCTCGTCCTCAAATGGCTATCGCTCATGTTTCAGATTGTGACAAATGCCTATGCAGCGCCCGCAGCGCCCACTCGTAGCCGTCAGTTCCGAGGCCACAGATCTGCCCCGTACACACGGACGCGGTGAAGGACTGATGCCGGAATTCCTCGCGTGCGTGGATATTGCTGATGTGGACCTCGATCGCCGGCAAGGCTACGCTGGCCAGGGCATCGTGCAAGGCGGCACTGGTGTGCGTGTAGGCTGCCGGGTTGATCACGATCCCGTCAAATCCATCCGCTGCCTCACCGATCCAGTCCACCAGTTCCCCCTCGTGGTTGCTCTGGCGAAAGTCGATCGATATCTGCAATTCCCCCGCGATTGTCTCGAGCCCGCTCTTGATTGAATCCAGCGTCTGGTGGCCGTAAATATCGGGCTGTCGCTTGCCGAGCAATTGAAGGTTTGGGCCATTTAACACCAAAATACGCATGTAAATACCAATAGTGATTAGACAAGACGAGAGACAATGTCGGTAGTATACTGTGGCAACCACGAAAAACAAAATGGCGGGCCAGCCGCTGGCGCCGTCGCCGCATCGCTGACATCACGGAGTTCCGCGCATGAGCACATTTGACGATTCCTACTTTCGCACGGTGGAGCTGTCCGACCCCGAGTTCGAGGTCGACGGACTACGATTTGTCACAGTCAAAAGCGAAGCCATTGGACGACGTGTCGACATGTGCGTCTATCGGCCTGACGACGAGGACATCAATGAGGACACGCCTCTGGTCCTCCTGCTCCACGGCGCCTATGGCAGCCACTGGTCATGGGCCTACCAAGGCGCTGTGCATCTGACTGCGGCGGAAATGATCGATGAGGAGGCAATCTGTCCGATGATCATCGCCATGCCTTCCGACGGGCTGTGGGGCGACAGCACGGGCTACCTCAAGCACAGCGATGCCGACTACGAGCAGTGGATCGTCGAGGAAGTGCCGTACGCGATCCGTGAAGCGATACCGGAGATCGACAGCGGCGGTCCGGCATTCATTGCAGGTATGGCGATGGGTGGCTATGGCGCCATGCGCATCGGTGCCAAGTACGCCGATTGGTTCAGCGGAATCTCGACGCATTCGGCCATCACCGATCTGTCGCAATTCCCGAAGTTCCTCGAAGAACCGATTCCGATGTTCGGCGACATCGACCTCGACGAAGCGAGTCCCCTGCACTGGCTGAAAGCCAACCGAGACCAACTGCCGCCGCTGCGGTTCGACTGCGGCACCGAAGATCCGTTGCTCGAAAACAATCGTTTCCTCCACGAGCAACTTAAAAAAACCGGTATCGAGCATGTCTACGAGGAGAGAGAAGGCGGCCACGACTGGGCTTACTGGCAGACAGCGATTCGCGACACGCTCCAGTTTTTTGCGGACATCTGCGACGAGCTCGGCGAGTAGTTCAAGCCGGTCGACGCCTCCACGCTCGTCATTTACGGCGTATTGGGAGCGCTTCGCTCAGACGCAGCGAACCATGAGCGCAGAGGCTCGTGGTTCGTCCCGTCAATATTCCGCCAGCACCGCCGTGAGTGCGTCGAGCAGGTCATCGA
>DPYP01000538.1:0-5344 GCA_003545375.1 Lentisphaeria bacterium | reverse complement strand
CCAGGATGACTTTCGAATCGGGAAAGCGCTCCGCATTATTGGTCATGTACAAACTGTGGGCGATGTGAAACATGATTTTGACGCCGGGATGTTTTCGGTGATACGCCGTCGCCTGGCCGCGCAGCAGGCGCATCTCCTTTGGGAAGTCCATGAACTCGATGCCTTCGATCGAGACCTCCGGATCATCGGCGGTGCGGCTCAGGCAATGGACGAGGCCGTACTTGATATTTCGGTTCTTGATGAACGCTGCATCGGGTACCTGGCGCCGGTTCATCGGTCCGAACGTCGTAAACCCAAGACCGCCGTCGACCCGCGCGATGCGCCCCTCCGCCTGGCGGAAGCTGTTGATGAAGTCGTAGTAATCGTTCGAGTCGGTCGGGTATACAGCCCATTCGAGCGTGTACGACTTGCCGGGGCCGAGGGCGAAATACTCGGTGCCCATGCCGGCGTTCTCATCACTGTACAACAGGCACTGCACAACAAAGACGTCGTCGACCGGCAACATGCCGAAACTGGTGTGTTCGTCGGTAACGAAAACACTGGGACTGAAGATTTCCGCTGACCCGGTCGACGATACTCGTCGGCGCCCCTCAAAACCGCCGAGCAGCGAGCGCTTGATCTGTTCCGGCTCGGTCACCAGCTCATTGTAGATCAGCAACCCGAGGTCGGCGTCGGTGGTGTTCGTATAGGTGTCCTTGATATACACGTGTGTCGGCCGCACATCGATGTTGCGGTCGATCGCGTATGACGCACCTGAGGCATGGACGCCGGTGGACTGGCTCTCTACGCTCCAGCCTTCCTCGCCACCGCCGTCGCCACCGAGAACATTGAAGTCGCCGTTGGGCCAGGAAACACGGGTCTGAAAGGCATACTTGCGATCCCGAACCGTAATGGTGAAACCACCGTTCTTTCCGACAGACAGGTCGTAGGGGGTAACTGCCGTCGGTGCGGGGATCGGGCCGACACTGCGTACGGCCGTGGCAGGAACAATCGGGGCAGGGGGTGGATATTCGAAGGTGATGGTTTCAACCGGGAATCGTTGATCGTCGTCGCGCAGCGATACCCGCAGCTCGTGCGTACCATCAGCCAATACGCCGATTGGCAGTCGCACTTCAGCGATGCCTTCCTTCGGAACATCGACGTGCACCGCGTCACGGCCTTGCAGCGATACCTCCAGACGCCCGGTGCCCGCCAGCGGCTGGAGCCCCCGGCAGTCGGCGTTCAGGACGAGCTCATTGCGATCGAAATAATAGTAGGGTGTGACCTTGACGCGGCTGAACCAGGTCGGGTCGAAGCCGTAGTTGCCGGCCTCCGCCTTGAAATGGGCCACAACCTCGGCGGCGGAAATCGCACGGTTGTAGACGCGAACGTTGGCGATCGAGCCTTCGTACAACGGTGCGTTGCTGTTATTGCTGTTCGAACCGATAACAAACGGACCGCCGTGTGGATAAGTCTTGATCTTCGATTCCTGGCTGCCCATGAGCCGTCCGTTCACCCACATGCTCATCGTCGTGCCATCGAAGGTCCCGACGATGTGATTCCATTCGCCCAGCGTCAGCTTGCCTCGCAGGTTGTTGCCGCCGCTACCGATGTACCAGTAGCAAAGTTCAGCGTTGTAGTAGGTGAAGGTGAAGTAGGACATGCCGATGCCGAGCAGATGCGCCTCGCCGTGTCCCTTGACCGTCGGCTTGACCCATGCCTCGACACTGACCGGACCGGTGATACCCCAGTCGCCGGTGTCGCCGCAGTCAACGTATCTTCCCGGGCCGCGGATAGTGACCGCAGTGCCGGTGTCGTCCCAATCAGCGCCGTGGAGCATCGCGTCGTGTCCGTTGCCGCTGCGGTCGCGCACGACCGTGCCCGTGCCTTCGTCGAAGGCCCAGGCGGCTGCGGGTTCAGCGAGTGCTGTATGCTCGGCAGCAGCCATCAGCAGCAACCCCAGCGTAAGAAACAACAGAACGGTTCGATGCATGTCAGGGACTCCTTTGAATAAAGCATGGCGTTCGCAACGTGGGCGACGTTGTAGAGATTATCAATACCAGTGATCCCACGACGCCATTGTGTTAGCGAAACGTTTGACTGGGCTCAACTCGCCGCGTACGGAACCGTCCAGTCGAGCCGACGCTACCCAGTCCGGGGCGAAATCATCGCTGGGAAAGTGGAAATCGATATCAGGAATGACGATGTCGCCGCCATAGAATCCCGAGCCCCGACCGACTACATGGTTGACCATCCACCAGCCCACTGCGGCGTTCGGGCCGCCGCTCCAGGTGTTCCACACCGTCCGGTCAGCAAAGACTACGGCGTCGGGATCACCGCGGCTGACCGTATTGGGCGAATCGGCGATCAAAGTGTTTGCTTCCGTACACCCGCCGTCAACGTAATCGGCCAGGTAAACGTATGTCATTTCTACCTTGGTATCGACAAACCAGGGCGATGTGATGGGCGGCGAACAGTCCTCGCCGCTGCCGTGCTCCCAGAAGGTATCGCCGAAAAACCACTGGTCAGGATTGGTCACCGGACCGGACGGACAATAGAACACCTCGCGCGACGGCTGATAACCATCGACATACAGCAGACCAATGGTAAACTCCGGCAGACAGGTTTCGCGCTGATTTGCGGCGTTGGAGAAATGAAAGGGCACGCCTTCGGGCATCGATGACCAGCCGGCCAGTTGCCGCGGCAACGCTGAATTCGCGTCATCGGCGTAGGAAATGCTCGCCAATGTCAACTGCTTCTGATTGGAGATGCATATGGCCCGCCTGGCCGACTCCTTCGCTGCTGACAACGCAGGCAGCAACATCGACGCAAGAATTGCGATGATCGCAATCACTACCAGCAGTTCGATGAGCGTGAAGAGGCGTCGGCTTTTTTCGGTATTCGTTAATTTCATAGCTAAACAAGGTACACACACGCCTCACAAGAGCAATCACCCCGGTCATTTTCACAGTTGATTATGCGGGTCACAGGCGGGCATAGCGGATGTGGGTAACCGACACTTCCGTGCACCACATACTGCACAGCAGATCGTCGCCACCGAGCGGGACCACATGACTGTGGCAGGCAAAGTGATATTCGTACCCCGGTTCCGGGTTGATGTAGACGATGCCGGAATCGATCAAATTGAGTGAAGCCATGGTTCTTTTCCTTGGTTGTCGGGTGCTCTATGAGTACAGCCAGTCGATGTCGATGATTGCCAACTTGAGGTTCATCTGCGTGCGGCCCAGTTGGCCCGGATGTTCCAGGCTGGCGTATTGCGACGCTTCGTAAGCAACGACAACGTTATTGTCACGGGTGATGATCGCCGCCGGATTCGTGAATTCCCATTCGGGGGCGGTTTCGATGTTCTTTCGAATAGCCCAGGTCACACCGCTGTCGCTGGAGACGGCCATAGTAAATGGTGAGCGAACACCGTAGTGATCGAATTTCGGATCGTACTCGCTGTCATTGTAGATCAGCAGCAGATCGTCGGTTTGCGGAATTCTCATCAGCAGCGGACAGGACTCCGGAGCGTGCAAGCCGGACGTCTGCGGCTGAGACCAACTGGCGCCGCCGTCATCGGAGAAGGACTGAAACAAACTGCCGAGCTGCGTGCGCATCACCATCATGACCCGACCGTCTTCGAGCTCCTCGATCTTCGGCTCCATGCAGCCGCGCATCGGCAGGTAAACATAGTTGTCACAACCGTGCCAGGTCCGGCCGTTGTCATCGCTGTAAAAGGTGCCGGCAACACTGGTATTGGTCGGCGCCAGATAGCCTTCGCCTTCTTCCTGCAAGGCCGTACCTTCCATGTGACAGGTCGGGATGACAATACGCCCGGTCGAGAGTTGCCGCAGATCATTCATCGATCCGCACAGATTCGACGACCGGCTCCAGATCGCCACCGGTTCGGAAAAGGTCGTGCACTCGTCGCTGCTGAGACAGGCGTACGACGATATGGAAAACGGCTCGTTGACAACGAACTTGTGATACATCTCGTAGCGCAACAGGATGCGCCCGTCCTGCAGGCGAAGAAGCCCCGGGGTGTACGCCGCGGTCTCGTCGGGGCCGGGTTGCAGAAAGACGGTGCTGTCGCTCCACGTGCGGCCGCTGTCGGTGGACCGGAGGGTTACCAGATCGGACGGCGCATCGTCGCCGGCACCTTGATCCAGATCGCTCTCGTGGATCAGCATCTTGAGCATGAAGATGCTGCCGTCGGCCAACTCGACCATGTCGGCGCCGCCGTGCCGCGGATGTTCGCGGCTGGCACGCGCGACATAATGGATTTCCGGAGGGATGGGCATGGGTTTCCGGATTTGTCAGTGCAACGCCGCGAAAACCCCGTCGAGGGCGGCGATTCGGTCGGCATAGACTTCGCGCAACAACCAGTCCGGGGTGTCGGCTTCGAAATAACGCATGCCCCTTGTTGTCAATTCAGCGACCAGCTCGGGAGAATCAGTTGGAAATCCCACAACAATATTGTTTGCCTCGGCAGCGGCGAGAATGCGGTCAACCGCATCCTGGAACTGTGCCGTGTCGTATTCGAGGACGTGTCCCATGGCATGCGACAGGTCGGCCGCGCCAATGTGGAGGACATCCAGGCCGGGGACAGCCGCGATCGCTTCTACATTGTCGACACCGGCGAGTGATTCGATCATCACCGTCAACAGCTGGTCGTCATTGGCCTGGGCGACGTAGGGCTTGAGATTCTCCGCCTTGAAATGCACCGCACGCCCCAGACTCATCTCCCGGCAACCGACCGGGGCATAGCGGCAGGCATCGACGACGGCGCGCGCCTCGTCCGCGGTATCGACATGCGAGACATGCACGCCGGCGGCACCGGCGTCCAGCGCCTGACGACAGGCAACGGCGTCGAAACTTCGAGGGCGAAAAACAGCTGCGGTCCCGGATGACGACGCACAACTGAGCATGTCACGGATCGTTTCGGGACTCATCATACCGTGCTCGCAGTCGAGCAGCACGGCTTCCGCGCCCGCGTACCCGGCGATCTCGACCAACGCCGGATGGGCCAGGGTGATCGGGAAAATGACCAGCGGCGGTTTGGACCGGTCATGGATGCGTTTGCGCAGGCTAAAGGTTTCCATCTCTCGAACTCCTTTCCGAATTAGTACCGCTTGGTTTGTCAATCGCGGGTTATTTCCGTCAACTGCACAGGACGGCTGCCGTTCTGTTGCGACAACCGGGCGGCGTTTACAACTGCGACGGCCTCGATCATGTCGTTCATCGTGTCGTCCACTTCGCCGGTCTTCACCATGTGCCTGACCAACCGCAGAATATGGGCGGCGCCATAGGGAAAATTCCAGTCGTTGATATTGTTTTTCTGCAGGATCGCGCCGTCTTTGCC
>DPYP01000405.1:0-3062 GCA_003545375.1 Lentisphaeria bacterium | reverse complement strand
TTCTTCGATATCTTCCGGCTGCGGTTCCTGCTGCACTACATCAACAAGCCACTGCAGACATTCGGCAGCGTCGGCGGTGTCATCGGTGTCATCGGAGCACTGGTGCTGCTTTATCTGGCAAAGGTGAAACTGATCGACAATGGCGCCATCATGATCGATCACGGTCCGATGTTCCTGGCGGCGATTCTAGCGATCATGCTGGGCGCACAGTTGATTTCCCTTGGATTACTTGGCGAAATGATCCACCGCCTCAGCCGTGAACAACATCCGCGCTACGTCCACTATGTTGGGCAAAAATATGGATTTGAGGAGGATGTATGAAGCGCGTGATCATCAACGCCGATGACTTTGGCTGGTCTGCGGCGGTGAATCACGGCATCGTCGAGGCGCATCGCAGGGGCATACTTACGAGCACGACGCTGTTGACGAATTTTCCAGGGTTTGAGCACGCCGCCGCTGTAGCTCGGGAAACGCCGTCGCTGGGCGTCGGACTGCACCTCAACATCGTGCATGGCGCGCCACTGTCGCCGCCCGATCAGGTTGCCAGCCTGGTCGATGGCAGCGGAAATTTTGCCGGAATGTCGACACTTCTGCGTCGTGCCACGCTCGGCCGGTTACGACGGCCCGATCTCGATCTGGAACTTTCGGCGCAACTCGAGCGCTACCGCCAGCGAATAGGCGAACCGACGCATTTGGACAGCCACAAACACGTGCACATCTTCCGGCCGATCCGCGATGCCGTCATCGCCGTAGCCCGACAGCTCGCAAAGCCGCGCCTGCGTACACCCTACGAGACGGCACCACTGGGATGTTCGACACGTGACTGGAAGTGCCGCGCCTTCCGGATCCTGGCACGCCCGACCAAGGCCGCAGTACAGCAGGCGGGATGCCTCACCCCCGATCATTTCGTCGGCCTCGCGGATACCGGCGGCATGACGCCGCAGGTCTATCACCGGGCCTTTGACAGGATGCCCGACGGCATCACCGAAATCATGTGTCACCCCGGTCCGGCCAACTCCAATGACGGCGTCACCGGCACCTATTACATCACCCCCTTCTTCCGCGAGCTCGAACTCAATGCGCTGTTCGATTTGTCGCTGATCGATCGACTTGCTGGCAGCGGTTACGAGAAAATTCACTACGGCCAGCTCAACTGACGGTATGGAAATACTCAAAGTCACAGGGGAACACGCAGCGGCCTGGGATGAATTCGTCCTGGCCGCGCCGGACGCAACGTTTTATCACCAGTACAAATGGAAAACCGCGCTCGAGCAGGCGTACAAGGTGCGCCCGCACTACCGCATCGCCATGCAGGGACAACAGGTTCGCGGGGTCCTGCCGTTGGCCGAAGTGAGGAGCTTACGCGGCTCGCGCTCCCTGGTATCGACACCATTCGCCAATTACGGCGGCGTCCTGGCGGACGACGACGAGGTAGCGGCGGCGTTGTTGGCCCACGGTCATTCGCTCATCGACACGCTGCAGGCCCGACGCCTTGAGTTCAAGTCTCTATGCCAGGCCGAACACGCCGAGCTCGCCGAGTTGCTGGAATATTTTTCGCTGGTCCTGAACCTCGACGCCGACTCGGAGGTGGTTTGGAAGGGCGAGCTCAACGCCAAAGTCCGCAATCAGGTGCGCAAGGCAGAGAAGAATGGCGTCACGGTCGAGGCCGGCATCGGGCACTTTCAGAGTTTCATCGACATGCTGCGCCTCAACCTGCGTGATCACGGCACGCCGACCCATTCCGCCAAGTGGTTTTCGGTGCTGCGCGAGCTGTTCGCCGATCAGATGGAGGTGTCGATGGCGCTGATCGACGGCCAACCGGTGGCCGGTGTCTGGATGTTTTTCTTTCGCGATACCGCGATTGCGCACTCGGGTGCGTCGCGCCGCGAGCATCTGCATCTGTGCCCCAACAATCTGGCGTACTGGAACGCGATCAAGCTGGCCTGCGAGCGCGGCTGCCGTTATTTCGACTTTGCCCGCAGCCGCCGGACCGCGGGTACTTTCCATTTCAAGAAACAGTGGGGTGCCACGCCGCGGCAGATATATTACCAATACTTTCTGCGTCCCGGTGAAGAGGTGCCGGATATGAACCCCGACGACCCGAAGTACAAACTGGCAGTCACCATGTGGCGCCGGCTACCGCTTGCCGTCGCCAACCGACTGGGTCCGATCCTGCGATCCCGTATCTCAACATGATCCCCCCATCCACAAACAACGGACCGGAAACACCGGGAGATGAGTCACCGCACCAGGCTGCCCCGGCCCCGGAAGCGGCAGATGAGGAATCGGCGGCGCCGTCGGCCGGCACCGAGGCGGATGAGATCGGCGGTGCCGCCAATCTTGCCGGCCAGGACCCTGTTGATGACACCTCGCCGCCACCGCTGATGCCACTGGGGGTCGAGCGGTGGCTGGCCCGCGCGATGCTGCTGGCTGCCGTGCTCTTTGCGTACGCGATTTCATCGCCCCTGCTCGATCCCGGCTACAGCGCTGCCGGTGATGATATCATTCACATGGCCTACGACCACGAAGTAGCAGCCATCATCGAAGCCGAAGGCCGGTTGTACGGCTGGTCGTATCTCTACGGTCTTGGCGCGCCGATCTTTCTGTTCCGGCCGCCGCTGCAGTACTTTTCTGTCGGACTGATTCATAGCTGCGTCGGTGGTCTGCTGACGATCGCCGAAATTCACAAGCTCTTCTATGTCATCTTTTTCAGTTTGTTCCCGTTCAGCATGTATTACCTGCTGTCGAAATTCAGTTTCCGACCGCTGGCCTGCGGCATCGCGGCGCTTTTTGCGATCACGCCGATCAGTATGTGGGGGCATACGATCGACGCCTATTTTGCTTTGGGCATCGGCAAGCAGTTGATCGCGATCTTCCTGTTTCCGATTGCCCTGGGTCGTATCCACGGGGCGGTGGCGCAGCGGCAGATGATATTTCCTGCATCGCTGCTGATTGCCCTGTCGTTTCTCAGTCATCCGTACATGCCGTACTGCTTGGCTTTGGTCTGTGCGCTGTACTGCGGCATCCTGCTGCTGGCTACGGAGCTGCGGGTGGCGTGGACC
>DPYP01000599.1:0-11519 GCA_003545375.1 Lentisphaeria bacterium | reverse complement strand
TCTCGAGGACCAGGAGTGGCCAAAAAAATGCGGCCACTTCGCCGGTAAACGTGTCATCCCGATGGCCGAACACGTCGAGAAAGTTCGGGCCGCCGCGGAAGCCTGCGGCGACAGCGGCCTTGTGATGATCGGTCGGACCGATGCTCGCGCGCCTTGCGGGCTCGATGAAGCGATCACCCGCGGCCACGCCTATTACGAAGCCGGTGCCGACATCGTCTTCATCGAAGCACCACAGAACATCGAGGATTTGCAGACAATCGCCAATGCATTCGAAGGCATACCGCTGTTCGCCAACATGATCGAGGGCGGACGCACGCCCCTGCTGCCGGCCGAAAAACTCCGGGAACTAGGGTGCAAGATCGTTGTCTATCCGCTTTCCGGACTGTTCAGCGCCGCCGCCGTCATCGGCTCCTGCCTGCAACATCTTCGCGAACATGGCACGACCGAAGGATTCGAAGGGCCGATCCTGAGCTTCAGCGAGTTCGAGCAGGTCGTCGAAGTTCCCAAATACAGGGCACAGGAAGACCAGTTCGACCACGCCGCGGAATAGGGCAGTCACGAACAACTGTCCCACCGGCCTGCGGATTGACCAGCATACCGCCGCCCATGGCCCAGTTTCGTCAATCCCCGCGGAAACGCCACGTCCACATCTACCCGCTGCCGGATAGCTGACCGCCGGCATCGTTGGCATGGTTATCGTCGATTCTGACTGTAAGTTTCCCCCTTGCGAACCCGAATATCACCTGTGCGAGGACACCATACACCATGGCAAAGCCACCGAAAAACGCCATCTCCCCCACCCGCGCCGAAGACTACCCGGAGTGGTATCAGCAGGTCATCCGTGCTGCCGACCTCGCGGAACCTTCCCCCGTACGCGGGTGCATGGTCATCAAACCGTGGGGCTACAGCCTGTGGGAAAACATTCAGCGCGTCCTCGACCGCAAGTTCAAGGACACCGGCCATCGCAACGCCTATTTCCCGCTTTTCATCCCGAAAAGCTTCCTCGAAAAGGAGGCCGAACACGTTGAAGGCTTTGCCAAGGAATGCGCCGTCGTCACCCATCATCGGCTTGAGAAAGGCCCTGACGGCAGCCTCGTGCCCGCCGGTAAGCTCGAGGAGCCGCTGATTGTCCGGCCCACGTCCGAGACCATCATCGGCGCCATGTACGCCAAGTGGGTGCAATCCTATCGCGACCTGCCCATCCTGATCAATCAGTGGGCCAATGTCGTGCGCTGGGAAATGCGCACCCGCATGTTCCTGCGCACCAGCGAATTCCTTTGGCAGGAGGGCCACACCGCCCACGCCACCGAGGCAGAAGCGATGGAGGAAACCATCCGCATGCTGGATGTCTATGCCGACTTTGCCGAAAACTACATGGCGATGCCTGTCATCAAGGGCGAAAAAACCGCCGCCGAACGCTTCCCGGGCGCCGTCAACACCTGGTCGATCGAGGCCATGATGCAGGACCGCAAAGCTCTGCAGTCCGGCACCTCCCACTTCCTTGGCCAGAACTTCGCCACCGCCTCCGGCATCAAGTACCTGAACGAACACGGCCGGGAGGAATTCGCCTGGACCACGTCCTGGGGCGTCTCGACCCGGCTCATCGGCGGCCTGCTCATGACCCACAGCGACGACGACGGCCTGCTGTTGCCGCCACGCCTGGCACCGGCGCACGTCGTCATCCTGCCGGTCATGCACAAAGAAGAAACTCGAGCCCAGGTCTTGGAATACTGCGAAAACCTCGCGGCTGAAATACGCGCTATTTCTTACGACGGGCGCCCTGTCGAAGTCGAAGTCGATACCCGCGACCTGCGTGGCGGCGAAAAAGTTTGGCACTGGATCAAGAGCGGCATTCCCATCCGTCTGGAGGTCGGTCCACGCGATGTCGAGTCGGACGCCGTCTTCGCCGCCCGCCGTGACCGTTCACACAAGGACAAGCAGTCCATACCTCGCGCCGAATTCATCGGGAGCGTCGCCGGCATTCTGGCCGAGATCCAGGACGGCCTGCTCGAACGTGCTGTCGAATTTCGTGCTGCCAATACTGCCAACATCGACAACAAAGACGAATTTTACGACTTCTTCACCCCGCAGAACCGGGACAAACCTGAAATCCACGGCGGCTTCGCCATGTGTCACTGGAACGGCAAAGACGATGTCGAGAAACAGGTCAAGGACGATCTCAACGTCACCATTCGCTGCATCCCCAACGACGCCGAACCCGAATCCGGCACCTGCGTCATCTCCGGCGAACCCAGCCAACGCCGCGTTGTCTTCGCCAAATCCTATTAAGTTCGAACGGCCGGAACCGGTCCGCGGGATTGCGGTCGCTCATTCCTTGTGCAACCCGAGGATCCGCCGCGCCCAGAGAATCGTGGCGTGCCCGTCACCCTGCTTCGACGCTTCACGCATGGCCTCCGTCGGCGGGTGGACAATTTTCCCGACGACGCGACTGAGCAGCCTGCGCACTTCTTCCTTGTCTTTATCGGACAGATGATCGAGACGCGTCAGGACGGCTTGGAACTCGTCCGTGGCAATCGCTTCGGCGTTCGCCCGGAAATCGCGGATCGTCGTGCCGGCGTTCGCGGCACGGCATTCATTCACATAGGCCGCCAGCGCCTTGTCAATGATAGCCTCGGCCCGTTCGATTTCGCTCTGCAGCCGGGCACGATTGCGATTGGCTACTCCTCGCAGATCGTCGATATTGTGTAAGTACACCTGCTCGATTTCACTGACGTCAGGATCGACATTTCGCGGGACACCGAGGTCAAAGATCAGCAGCGGCCGATCACGTCGCCCGATATGTGCGGCCGCAACAACGGACTCGTCAGTACCGACACAGGTTACGACAATATCCGCCCCGGCCAGGCGCCCCGGCAACGACTCAAGATCTCCCAGTTCAATGTGATTCTTCTCCGCCCAGGCTGTGCGCGCCTCCGGCTGGCGACTCAGCGCCGTAACGTTGCGCGCGCCGGCATCACGCATTTCCTTCAGCGTCACCTCGGCGATGTCACCGGTCCCAACCACAACGATCGATGCCGACGCCAGAGTATCGAAAACGGCCTGCGCCAACTGCACGGCAGCACCGGGCACAGAGGCGCGGTACAACTTGAGCGTAGCGTCGGACCGCACCGTTTTCGCCACTTCGAACGCTTTCTGGAACAGGACATTGAAGCAAGCCTGCGAGGCACCCGCGTGCCGCGCAATTTCATAGGAGCGCTTGACCTGATGATGAATCTGCGTTTCCCCGACAATCATCGACTCGAGGCC
Source organism: Lentisphaeria bacterium (assembly GCA_003545375.1). Classification (GTDB taxonomy): domain Bacteria; phylum Verrucomicrobiota; class Lentisphaeria; order JABSQK01; family CAJWLW01; genus CAJWLW01. The sequence goes on along the minus strand of DPYP01000599.1, from coordinate 8,252 downwards.
GGACACGACGCGAAACAGGTGGGCCGCCACCGCCGGCCCCCGGTACTGGTATGAAAGGGCCTCGATTGTCGCCGGTGCCTGCTTATTGCCAAGTGCATCGAAGAAGTCTGCCACCGACGGCTCGCTGTCAGCGACCCAGTAGAATTCGGTGCGGTTACAGGTCGACAGTGCGACGATTTCCCTGAGTCCGAGGTCGGCGCGCAGCTTGACCAACAGTGAATCAAGCTCATCCAGCTGAAAGGATATCTGCTCGCGCGTTTCGACCTTCGCGGCATTGTGATCGACACCAACCAGCCTCAACGGGTCGATCAGCGGCGTGTCGCCCGGGGTGTCCCAGATTGATTGTGCAGCGGTATTCACAGTGATTAGTATGGATGAACGCTGCGATGCAACAGCGTACCTGCGAAGAATGCCAGCGCCACACAGACAAATCCCATCGTCCCGGCAACGACGACGGCGCGATTACAAAAGCCGCGGCTGCGACGCACCAGCCAACCGCAGGCGTAGCAGCCGAAACCGATCAATGTGAGCCAGACCGTGGGATCTTTGTACCAGACGGCCGCGGCACGCCCGGCACTGGGAATGCCGACGACACCCAGCACGATCGCTGCGGCAATCAGCAGCAGTCCCCAGCCGGTCGATGACATGTAGAACCTATCGATACTGGTTAATGCCGGCCATGGCAGTCCGTCGACAAACGGATCGTTCGACTTCAGTGATTGACTGCGCGTCAGGAACAACACGCCGGTCACGCAGGAGATCACCAAAACGGCATAGCCGATGACCATGAGAAAAATATGCATCGAGCGCAGGGCATCGATCTGTTCGGGATCCGGCCGAATGCCCCGCGGGAAAGCGAGTTGTCCAAGGGCGACCGCGGCAGCCAGCAGACACAGAACCCCCACCGCCAGGTGTGGGGAACGGAAATGGCGACTGCTGGCAAAACAAATTCCCAGGACAGCCAGCACGACGACGGCCAACATGCCCCAGGCATCAAACAGCACGCAATAGGGGTACACGATTCCAGCCCACAGCAGCCACGCCAGTTGCGTCGCCGCCGCGCTGGCAGAAGCAATCCAGAACGGACGCAGGCTGCCCGGATTCTGTTGCTTCAGGCGGATGACGCCCAGAATTGCAGCCAGCCAGAGCAGGCCATGAGAGGTGAGCAGGAGGATGTTCATCGGTAGTCGGTTGTTACGTTGGATTTATACAGATATTATACAGTCGCAATTTCTCACGCACAACGGCTTGAGCAAACCGGCCGAGTCGCGGGCATATTACATGCAGTGACACCAGTTCAATTTTTACCGCTTATTTACGAATGACTACCCAGCGCTCCATCCGTCTTGGCAGCCGCGGCAGCGGCCTGGCACTCGCCCAAACCGAGTCCATCGCCGCCGAGCTGGCCGGTCGAGGACACAAAACCGAGACCGTCGTCATAAGCACTCGCGGCGACCGCGACCTGACGAAGCCGTTGCCCGAGCTCGGCGGCAAAGGCGTATTTACCGAGGAACTCGAGGCTGCGCTGCGGGCCGCCGACATCGACCTGGCCGTACACAGCCTTAAGGATCTGCCGGTCGACGACGTTCCCGGACTGCTGACGGCAGCCTGCTCGGAACGTGCCGACCCGCGTGATGTGCTGATCAGCCGGTGCGGCAACGGCCTCGCCGAATTGGCCGCCGGCGGACGCATCGGCACGGGCAGTCTACGGCGGATCGCCCAACTGCGAATCATCCGCCCGGATCTGGTGTCGGTACCGTTACGCGGCAATATTGATACGCGCATTCGCAAAGTGCTCGATCCCGGCGGCGATTACGACGCCATCATTCTGGCGGCGGCCGGTCTGCACCGGCTTGGGCTGGACACGCACATCACCGAATACCTGACCGTCGAACAAATGCTGCCGGCACCCGGCCAGGGAGCAATCGGCATTCAATGCCGTGTCGACGACGAATGGATGAAATCCGAACTGAAAACAATCAACCACAACCCGACCCGCGCTGCCGTCACGGCAGAGCGCACCTTTCTGTCTGCGCTCGGTGGCGGCTGCCAACTGCCGCTCGGGGCCCTCGCAACGATCGACGGTGACGCCCTGACCTGCCACGGGTTGGTTGCGGCGACCGATGGTGAGCGCATCGTGCGCGTACGCGCCTCGGGCGACGCCGCAACGCCTGAAGCTGTCGGCACCGAGTTGGCACAACAGGCGATCGACGCAGGCGCCGACGAAATCATCCGGGAGGCATCATGAATCTTCCACATCGACCACGACGGCTGCGACGCACACCGGCGCTGCGGCGTATGCTGAGCGAAACAGCGTTGTCACCCGCTGATTTCATCGCGCCGTTGTTTATTGTGCACGGCAACGACATATCCAACCCGATCGCCTCCATGCCGGGAGTCGCCCAGTTGTCCGTCGACCGGGCAGTTGCGGAATCCGCAAAAATCGCCGCACTCGGCATTCCGGCAGTGTTGCTTTTCGGGTTGCCGGCAACAAAGGATGCGGTCGGTCAAGAGAACTTCGCCGACGACGGCATCATCCAGCAGGCAGTCCGCGCCATCAAAGCGGCGGTGCCTGAACTGGTCGTCATTACCGACGTGTGCCTGTGCGAATATACCGATCATGGCCATTGCGGCGTACTCGACGGCGAAGAGATCCTCAACGACGAGACGCTGGAAGTCCTGCAACGCGTCGCCGTCTCGCACGCTGCGGCCGGCGCTGATGTTGTGGCACCAAGCGGCATGATGGACAGTATGGTCATTGCTATCCGCGACGCCCTCGACGGGGACGGTCATGAACAAGTCTGCATCCTGAGTTATGCCGTCAAATACGCCAGCGGCTTTTACGGTCCATTCCGCGACGCGGCCGACGGTGCCCCGGCGTTTGGTGATCGGCGGAGCCATCAGATGGACCCGGCCAACGCCCGTGAAGCGATTCGCGAAGTGTTGCTGGACATCGATGAAGGCGCCGACATGGTCATGGTCAAGCCGGCCCTTTCATATCTCGATGTGATCAGTCAGACGCGCGAACTCTGTTCGTTGCCGGTCGTCGCATACAACGTCAGCGGCGAGTACTCGATGGTCAAGGCGGCGGCAGCCAGCGGCTGGCTCGACGAGCGTACGGTCACGATGGAAATCCTGACATCTATCAAGCGCGCCGGCGCCGACCTGATCATCACCTACCACGCAGCCGACGCCTGTCGCTGGCTGGCGGAAAACTGATGTCCCGAGCCGATCGATTTCTCAACGCGTGCCGCCGCCAGCCAGTCGATGCGACGCCAGTATGGCTGATGCGTCAGGCCGGCAGGTATATGCAGGCGTATCGTGACCTGCGCGCGAAATACAAGATCCTCGAGTTGATCAAGGCTCCCGAACTGGCGGCCGAAGTCACCCTGCAGCCGATCAATGCGTTTGATCTGGACGCCGCGATCGTCTTTGCCGATATCCTGCCGATCCTCGAGCCAATGGGGCTGCAACTCGAATTCGTCAAAGGCGACGGGCCGATCATCCACAATCCCGTGCGCTGCGCTGCGGACATCGCAAATCTGCAGACCCCGCACGCCGCCGAAGCACTCCAGTTTACCATTGAAGCGGTGCGCCTGAGCGTTTCCGAACTGAACGGCAAGGTGCCGCTCATCGGATTTTCCGGCGCCCCGTTTACTGTTGCGACGTATGCGATCGAGGGCGGTGCGTCGAAGAATTTCCTGCACGTCAAAGGCCTCATGCATGAATCACCGCAAGACTGGCACGCCCTGCAGGAAAAGCTGGCTGTGATGATCGCCGATTACTTGTGCGCCCAGATCGAAGCGGGCGCCGATGCTGTGCAACTGTTCGATTCGTGGATCGGAATCCTGTCACCAACCGATTACCGCAGCTTCGCCATGCCGCACACGCAACGAGTCATCGACACGGTCAAGGCGCAGCATCCCGATACACCACTCATTCTCTTCGGCACCGGCTGTGCCGGGTTGCTGTCGATCTTCAAGACACTCGGTCCGGATGTCATCGGCATCGACTGGCGGCTCGACCTGGCGGAAACCTGGGACACCTTGGGCGACGTCGCGGTGCAGGGCAATCTCGATCCGATTATTCTGACGACCACCCCCGACACTGTTCGTGAGCACGCCGGCCGCATTCTCGGCAGCGTCTCCGGCAGGACCGGGCACATCTTCAACGTCGGCCACGGCATCGTCCCGCAGACACCCGAGGAAAATGTCGCGCTGCTGGTCGATTTCGTCCACCAACATACCAGTGTGTCATGTCCGGAGTAATCATTGTCGGCGGCGGCATCTCGGGACTGGCTACAGCCTGGTACCTATCGAAGCATGACATTCCGTGCACCGTGCTCGAGGCTGGCGAGCGCTGCGGCGGCAGAATCGTCACCGAGCGTGTTGACGATTTCCTGATCGAAGGCGGCGCCGACAGCGTCCTGACCCAGAAGCCCTGGGCGATCGACCTCTGTCGCGAGCTTGGCCTCGAAGACCAACTGCAACCGACACGCAGTGAGCGCCCCCGGTTCTTCATTCTGCACAACAGCGAACTGATGCCAATGCCGGATGGCATGGTTCTGATGATCCCGACCGACGCAGCAGCGTTCCGACGCAGCCCACTGATCTCAGACACCGGCAAAGAGCGCATGCTGCAGGAGCGCGACATCCCATGCGGCCCTAAGCAGAAGGATGAGAGCCTGGACGCTTTCATAACTCGCCGATTTGGTCGCGAATGCCTCGAGACAATCGCCGGCCCGCTGCTCGGTGCCATTTATATGACGCCGCCGGAAAAGCTGAGCATGCGCTGTGCCTTCCCACGATTCCTCGATGCCGAGCAGAAACACGGCAGCCTCATTCGCGCCATGGAAAACCGGCCGAGCGGCGGCAAACCCTCGAGCATGTTCACGACTCTCGCGAGCGGCATGGGCACGATGATTGACGCTCTCGTCGAGCAGCTTGGCAACAGGATCAAAACCGGCGTCACGGTTTCCAGCCTCGAAGCGAAAGACAACGGGTTCGCAGTGCATACCAACCACGGCACCGAAACCGCGCATGCGATAGTCATGGCCTGCCCTGCCGCCGGCGCCGCATCGATCTGCCGCAGCCAACTGCCGACGCTCGCCGCCGACCTCGAGACGATCAACCACGTATCCACCGCCACCGTGTCACTGGGCTTCGCGTCCGATCAATTGCATAGTTCGCAAATTCCGGACGGCACCGGTTTCGTTGTGCCGGCAGGTGAGCAACGGAAAATCCAGGCATGCACCTGGGTATCGAACAAATTCGCGGGCCGCACCGCGGGCGACACCGTGCTGCTGCGCGCCTTCATGGGCGGGCCGGACAATGGCGAATGGGTGATGCAGACAGCCGACGAAGCTTTGGTCGAAATTGCGCTCGGCGAATTGCGCGATATCATGGGGTTCTCGGCAACGCCCTCGATCACTCGAGTCTACCGCTGGCCGGATGCGCATCCGCAGTACGAAATGGGGCACCTCGAACGTGTCGAACGAATGGAAGCGGCGGTACGCGACGCCGGTAACCTGTACCTGTGCGGCTGGCCCTATCGCGGCAACGGCATCCCCGACTGCGTGCGCTGCGCGCAGGAAACAGCAGACCGGATCAAGGAAAACCTCTGAGCTGAACTTCGAACGCCGAACGCTGAATCCCATGCCCGAGAAACCCGACATTATCGGCATCGACTGCAACAGCAGTAAATTCCAGAATATCGTCGAGATTCTCGAGAGCGCCGGGGCGCAGTGCCGTGTGGTACCGTTGCCGCTGGCCAATGACACGTACTTTGCCGATTGCGACGCGGTGGTCATTTCCGGGGGGCCGCACCTTTTCACCGATGCCGGTGCCGAGACGTTGCGGGAACAGTTCGAGTTTCTAGGATATCTGTCATGCCCGGTGTTCGGGATCTGCCTCGGGCATCAGGCCATGGCCTTGCATCACGGTGCCGGCGTTTACCTCGGCGAGCCACGACGCGAAACCGACGCCATCACGTTGACCGGGGAACACCAGCTTCTCGACGGCATCCCCGACGGTGCCAGTTTTCGCGAAGACCATTGCGAAGGCGTCGAGTTGCCCGAAGGGTTCACAGTGCTCGGGAGATCGGCGCATTATCCGGTCGAAATCATGGCAGACGATCAACGCTGCTGGTATGGTGTGCAGTTTCATCCCGAGGTCTCCGGTGACGTCGGACGGCAACTGCTGAGCAACTTCGTACGTATTCTCAACCATCGCAAACAAACGGACACATGAACAGCTGCGACGTGTTGATCAAGAACGGCCGCGTCATCGATCCGGCCAACAACGTGGACGGCCGCTGCGACGTCGCCATCAGTAGCGGACGCATCGCCAAAGTCGCTGCCGGCATCGAGGGAGATGCTGCCGAGGTTTTTGACGCCGACGGGTTGATCGTCACCCCGGGCCTCGTCGATCTGCACGCACACGTTTATGACAAGGTCATCCCGCTGGGGATCGATCCCGATCATTACTGCCTGGGCCGCGGCACAACGACCGTTGTCGATGCAGGCAGCGCCGGCGCCGACAACTTCGCCGGGTTCCGGGCCTTTGCCATCGACCGCTGCCGCACGCGCATCCTCGGGTTTCTGAACATCTCACGCATGGGTCTGGCGTGCAGCGGACTGGGTGGCGACAGCAACGTGCCGGGCGAGCTGGACCTGATGAAATTCGTCAATACGGAACATTGTGTCGATTGCATCGAGATGAATCGCGACGTGCTGGTGGGCGTCAAGATTCGGCTGTCGAATTCGATCGCCGACAACGGGCGCAACGAGCAGGCCTCCTTCGAACTTGCTGTAGAGGCGGCACGCGCAACAAAACTGCCGCTGATGACACACCACAGCTTCTCGGCCGTGCCGCTGGAAGACTGTCCTGGGAACATGGTGGCAGGCGACGTTTATACGCACTGTTTCCACGGCTTCCCCTCGACAATCATCAACCCGGACACGAAAGAAATCGAGGTGCCCGTGCAGCGGGCCCGCGACAATGGCGTACTGTTTGATATCGGCATGGGCCAGGGCTCATTCAACTGGACCGCTGCGGAGTTCGCAACGCGGGCCGGATTCTGGCCCGATGCGATCGGCACCGACCTGCACGCCGGCACCTGCGAAGGCCCGACCTATGACATGCCCACGGCAATGTCGCGCATTCTGCACCTCGGCATGCCGCTGCCGGAGGTGATCCGCTGCTCGACTGTCGAACCGGCCCGGGCCGTCGGCTGGGACGACCGTATCGGGACTCTGGGACAGGGCCGTGACGCGGATGTTGCGGTGTTCGCAATTGAAGCGGTCGACATGGACCTGGAAGACTGCCAGTCGCAAATGCGCCGGATTTCACAGCTGCTGGTGCCGAAAGCTGTGTGGCGCGCCGGTGAACCAGCCGCCATTACGAAACCGCGGGCGTTCCCCAATGCCGAAACGATCGAGGCGCAGAAGATCTGGTGGCCACGCCTGCTGATTCGCGACGAGAGTCTGTAGGCCGAGCAAGCCGTGCCACAAAGAGCAAAGAGTCACTCCTCCTGCGGAGAGTCGGCTGATTTGACGGTCAGGTAGATCTTACCTTCCTTGACCTCGATCGACTCGACATTCTTCATCCGCTCTTCGAACTCGGGATCGGCGTTCATGTCTTCTGCCAGGTTCTCCGATCTAATGCCTTTCAGAAACGTCTCAGGCAACAGTTCTTCATTGACGACAACGTCCTTGGTGCGGATGTCGAGATGACCGTTGTGGTATTCGATTGTGAATTCAACTTTACCGTTCAGGTAGCGATCGGTCAGACCGAAAAATTCGTCTAGCGGCAAACTGGCGTCGGCTGTGATCGTGTCTTCTTCTATGTAGGCATAGAGGTTGCCCGCAAGCCCGAGATCTTCTTCCTCCATGATCCAGTTGTTGAGGTCGTCCGCGGTCAGGATGTACGTTTTCCCGTCGCGGCTGGCGATACCGTCATACAGCGCCTGGTGGTGCTGGGCCATGGCCTCGGCCTGCTCATCGGTCAGTTGCAGGACCGGTATTTCGATCGCCTCCTCAGCCGTATAGGTCTCGATGACGCGATCGAGGCCGCGTTTGGCGAGCACGCCCAGAACGATCGCGACGATGATGGCTAAAACGCCGACACCGCCGCAACCCATGCACCCCCAAAACAAACATCCCCGATCTTTCATGACATTCCCGCGTGGTTTGCCGTACTGTAGTTACCCGAACTTGATTGTCTAGTCTCGATCCATCCGGAGTAGACAACTTT
>DPYP01000030.1:0-2570 GCA_003545375.1 Lentisphaeria bacterium | reverse complement strand
CGTCCGTGCTGTTTGCGTGCGCCGCGTGCAGCAGCCGGGAATCACCGATCACCAGGTCGCCGGCTTTTACCGGCACATCCACCTCGTCCGGCTGCGTTGCAAACTCAGCCATCTCCAGATTCTCCGCCCGGACGACCGCCGGGGTATGGGCGTCTTCCAATTGATCGTGCAGCGGGTGATCGCGCAGATGCGAACCCGGGATAACTCGCAGACAACCATTGCTGCGGTTGGTGTCGACGAGATAGTACATGAAAAACGTCTGCACCGGCTCGGTCTCGTAACTTCGCGGGTGCGCCCAGCCCATCCAGTCAAAATGCCAGAACAGCGGCGGGCTGTGCGGCGGTTTGCTGATGACATAGCCCGAAGTGAACCGGACATCGTCGAAACCCATCCGGCGGTAGGCGTCCAGGGCAGGCTGCAGTGTTGCGAGTTTGGCGAATGCCGGATTGCGTCCGACCGGGATCAAGCTTCCCGTAGCCCGCTGTTTCTCATTGTCGGATTCGGGTACTGCGTCGATCAGCCGATTGGTGAGCTCACGCATCTCCTGCAGCAGTTCCGGCGGCAGGACATTCTCGATGACGCAAAATCCGTCTTCGAGGTGCTGTCGTCTTTTCTCCTGGTAATAATCCATATCATTCATCTTAGTTCCCCTGGTTTGTCTGTAGCGCGTGCTTCGAGCACAACCTTCACGTGTCCGGCCGGCCCCCATTGCCCATCGGCGTTGCATGCCCGGACGTGCAGGAACCAGGTGCCCGGTGCGATATTATCGCGCAGTTGCAGGGACGTGGCCGTTGTCATCATGGTTTTGGGTGGTGACGTATCGCTCTGTGCATCGAACGCGTAAGAGTATCCACGCATCCGTGGCGCGTCTACCGGTACGCGCCGCATCTTCGAAATCGACGCGAAACGGCTCGCAGTGGTAGACATGGTCCCGTTCGAGGAATACCGGCGCGATCGTCGTCTACGCCAAGCCGTTGCCAAAGAGTCCGCCATCACTCAATCACCGGTCACCGCTTCCCGGCAGCGGGCGTGACGATACCGGGAGTATGGAGACGCTCAATCATTGACAACCGCCGAGAATTGTCGACGGAATGCCGTGGCTCCGCCGTGCGCCGGATGACGGACGGTACTCGCTTCGACGCCGAGCGCCGCCAGCAAACCCTCAGCTTTGCGGCCGATGCTGATAATCCGCCGTGCCGAAAACAGTTTTATGAAGCGCTGCAGGTATGGTGTCGCTGCCTGCAGTTCCGACGTCTTCGGTGTGCGGTTGCTGAGCATGCCCTTCTCTGGACAATAGGGGTGCCATGGGAAAACGTTCCACAATACAAAGTCGGTTGGCGCCAATCCCAACTCGACAATCGCGGTCTGCCACACGATGCTGGCGGTCGGCTCCGCAAAACCGTTCCTGTTGAGCGCCGGCGAGCTGGTACGCTGGCCTGTGAGCCCCGGCAACAGATGATCGGGCTCGATACCGCGCCCGGCGAGGTGTCCAAGCAGCAAGCGCTCCGAAGTCATGGCGATACCGGTGAAATGTCCGCCCTGGTACCCGAGTGCCTCGGCGATCAAAAGATATCGGGCGCCGGTTCGCTGCGACAGATAGTGTCTCAACTGCCGGGCGCGGATCATTGGCGCCCGAGAGCTCCGATCATGCGCCGCATCGACGTCGTGCCAGGGATTGAACACGTCATCCATCGCGGGCGCCGACTTCAGCTCGGCAACGAATTTCGAAATGGGGTCCGGCATGGTAGTTCTATTTTGCAGATCGGACGCTACCTTAAACGCTCTTCCAACGAAACCAATGGCGAGGCTCAATATGCGCATCGACAACGATCAGATTTATGTCGAAGACGTCCCGGTCACGGCGATTGCCGAGACTTACGGGACGCCGACGTACGTCTATGAAGAGAACACGATCCGCGCAAATTTCCGGCGCGCCCTCAAGGCGTTCAGCAGGTACTACGAAAACTTCCGCTTCCACTACGCCATCAAAGCCAACAACAACCCGGCAATCGCTCATATTCTGCGACAGGAAGGCGCCGGCATCGACGCCGCCAGCGTCAATGAGATCCTATTGGCGAAGAAACTCGGATTTGCCGGCGACGATATTGTCTTCAGCGGCAATTTTCTGTCGGACGACGATATCAAGGCCGGGCTCGACACCGGTGCCGTTTTCAATCTCGACGACCTTTCACTGCTGCCCCGGCTGCTGAAGTTCGGTCAACCGGACATCCTCAGTTTTCGCGTCAACCCCGGATATGGCAAGAGCAACGTCGGCGATTATGTGACCAACGCCGGGCCCGACGCCAAATTCGGCATCCACCCGGACCAGGTGATCGACGCCTACCGGGCCGCCCGGGATGCGGGCATCAAGCGCTTCGGCGCCCACATGATGCCGGGTTCCTGCCTGCTCGATCCCGGGTACTTTGCGTTTATCACGGAACTGCTGCTCGACATTATCGGCACGGCCGGCAAGGAGCTGGAGATCGACTTCGATTTCATCGACCTGGGCGGCGGCCTCGGCATTCCTTATCTGCCCGATGAGGAACCGCTGGACGTCGAGGCGACTGCTG
>DPYP01000377.1:19850-30397 GCA_003545375.1 Lentisphaeria bacterium | reverse complement strand
AACCGACGAACATCGAGCTCGGCTGGTTCCAGGCGTCGCTCGAAATGACGAATCGTCACCCAGTAAGCGGTCGCCTGCCGATACGATGCTGCCTTGAGCATGACCCGGTAGGGCCACGGATTCGTGCGGAACCTGCGCAAAGCATCGAACCGATCGGCCATGGGCTGCAGATCGACATGTTCGCCGTCACGCAGGGTGAACGTATAGTCCCGGCAGCCGGCGGCCCGGAGGCGCTTGGCCATGCGCTGCGAATGCACCACCGTGCTGTCGGTCTTGCAGTGGGTGATGATCAGCGGCAGGTTCAGGAAGTTTTCAGCAAAGGCAATGGGCGAGGTCAAACCGCGCAACCGCGCCCGCAATGCCCCGTACGCATCCGCAGGATCCTCCGCTTCGAAGTCGGACCAGGCAGTGATATCGGTATTGCCGGAATCCGCAAAACCGGCGGCGAACCGGTGCGGATAGTGGGCGCCAACTTGAAAGACACCCGTTGCACCCATCGATCCGCCGGTGAGGTAAACGCGGCTCGGATCGATCGGAAAATCCGCCTGCACCGCGTCGATAGCGGCCAGCACATCGTCTTCGGCGATCCATTTGAAGTCGGCGCTGCCGCGGCCGTGCACGCTGATGACGTAGGCACCGTCGGTGCTGTAGCCTTCCAGCTGAAAGGGACGGTACCAGTCTTGCCAGCCGTGGCCGTGCATGGAAACAATCAGCGGTAATCCGCTTTTCGGCGGCTGTGGATTGTCCTTTGGGGGAAAAACCTTGAACACCTGGCAGGAATCGTCGTTGATGGCGTAATAGCCGCGCAAGCCGCCGGGATCCCTTTCGAAGGGATTGCGGCCGATGCTGATTTCGGTGTACGCGCGTTGCCACGCCGTGATATCGGTTGCATCGGCACCCGTGGTGTAGAGCCGGTAATTGATCCGCACGCGCAGGGTTGCGAGCAGGCGTTGCGCAAATCCGGTGGCACGGCGCAGGTCACGATCAATCCGATCCACCAGGACAGCCAGTTTGGAACCCGGCTCCGGCAGCGGTTGTTCGTCGTAGTATTCGATTAACGGCGCGTTTGCCGGCAGGTCATCGAGCCAGGGCAGTCCATCTGCCAACGTGACCGTGGAGCAAAACAGCAGGATGAAACAACGATGCATACTGATAATGTAGTCCCTCTGCAGTCTCCGCAAACCTGCGCATTCATTGCGATTGCGCAGTATATTCCCGCCTTATCGAGTTGAACCAGCTTATCGCTCTACCCAAAATTTTTCATCCGATGCATCGAATTTTCTCCATCTGCCTTTTAACCGCGATCTGTTTCAACGTCCTGGCGGATGAGGCGACCATGCGTATCACGCGTATTCTGAGTTACGCCGAAAACACCGGCGACACTGAACGCGGCGCCACCATCGCGGATATGTACGCAGTCTGGCTGCGGGACGAAGAAGACCGATTCCGGCTTCTACGGGAATGTCTGCGATCGGGGCGCTGGAAAACAATCACCAGTGCGGCAGCAAAGAACGCCGAGAACCTTGGCTTTGCCTACGGTTACACCAATGACAACGACCTGATGTTGACGATTGTCGAGGACGTGCTGTGGAACATCAATCTCGAAAACCTGGCACAACGGCGGCAGTTCTGTGTGCGGGCAGCGGAACTGTTTCCCGAGCACAACGTGCTGTCGGTCGTCAGCGAAATGCTGGACGAAATCGTTACCAACGCAAAGAAGCGCCGCAGCCTGCTGCGCCAGGCAAAGAACTACATCAAGGATGCCAACAGGCGTCTTGTACAGTGGGAACGCCAAAACAAGCCGAAGGATCGTCACGATGCACTGCGCCTGCAGCAGATGCAGACATACGAAAAGCAGGCTGTGGAGAATGCGCGCGCAGCGATCATCAAAGATCTCAAGCTCGGCGAGAACTATGGGGCCCAGGCAGCCGAGATCGCGCCGGCCGACGCACAACTGAAAGCCTGCGCCGATTCGATTCTCGCGGCATTGTTCCCGAATTCGCCACGTGCCGAGCCGGAAACTGACACCGGGTTCGAACATGACTGAGCCGATGAATTATCACCGATCGAAAAACGCCGCAGTCCTGATTGTCGTGCTGGCGATGATCTCGGGAGGCTGCGGCAAGACCCCGGTCCAGAAGGTGCAGGACCACATGTTCGGCGAGATCACGCTTGACCAGGCCTATGGCAGACTGCTCAACGACCCGGTGTGGCGCAAGGTGAAGATCGACAAGGTCAATTACGTCCAGGTCAGGGGGACTTTGAAGGCAAACAACGAAGCGTTCGACGTCAACTACGCATATCGGCAGATACCCCCGGTAGCCGCCTACGCGAAGTACGCCGGCAATCGCTACGAAGCCGACACACTGGCCGAGTTGGTCACCGATATGTTGATTATGTACGAATTGGAATGGTAGCCGGGACACGGCGCATGAAGGCCCACACCCGTCGCGTCCTCGAATACGATCAGTTTCTCGAACTGCTGGCCGCGTACACCTGCTCGGCCGGCGGCGGCGCTGCAGTTCTGGCTTTGCGTCCAGTCGGCGACAGCACCGGTATCGACGACTTGACGGCGTTGATCAGCGCCTTCATGACTCTGCGCCGGCACGATGTCGATCTGCCACGGGCGCACTTCGATTGTCCCAGCGAAATTCTCAGGCGCGGCCGCCCCATCGATGCTGTGCTGGCCGCTGATGACTTCGCGGCACTGAGTGAGTTTCTCGGTGTTGCGGCCGGGGTGCACGCCTTCCTCTCCGATGGAGAACCCGCAGCCGATCAGGTGGTGGCCGAGCTCGGTGAACAAGTCCATGACTGCCCCGAACTGCGACAGCGTATCAACCGCGTTTTCGACGACAACCACTCCATCCGGGACAACGCCAGCACCAAACTGCAGCAGATCCGACGGAGCCTCCGCAACCTCGAGGCACGCCTGCGCCGACAGCTCGAAACCCTGTTGGGCAACTCGGACTACAACAACGTCCTGCAGGAAAAATTCATCGCCACGCGCAACGACCGTTTTGTCGTGCCGGTACGACGCGAACTCAAGAGCCGACTACCCGGGATCGTGCATGATCAGTCGAACAGCGGCCGCACACTGTTCATAGAACCGCAAATCACCGTCGAGGCGGGCAACGAACTGGCGACGCTGCGATTGCAGGAGCGCGACGAGATCCATCGCATTTTTACCGAGCTCAGCCGCCACCTGCGCAGCCAGGGCGAAGCTCTGCAGGAAACGGCCAATGCTCTCTGCCGCTACGACCTTGTTTTTGCCGCCAGCCACTGGGCTGCCGACTACCAGTGCGGCTATCCCCAACGATCGAAGAATCTGCGCCTGTGCAATGCCAGGCACCCGTTGCTGCAGCAACAGTTTCGAGGCAACGGCCAAGAGGATGTACTGGTGCCGCTCGATCTGACGATGCCGGATGACTGTAATGTCATGGCGATTACCGGCTCGAACACCGGCGGCAAGACCGTGGCGTTGAAGACGCTTGGTCTGCTGGCACTGATCTACCAGACCGGACTGCCGATCCCGGCGGAGCCGAGCAGTCAAATGCCCATCTTCCCGCAGATCATCGCCGATATCGGTGACGAGCAATCCCTCGAACAAAACCTCAGCACGTTCAGTGCCCACGTCGTGCAGATCAAGAACCTGCTGGAGACGGCGCGATCACAGCGCACACTCGCCCTCATCGACGAGCTTGGGTCCGGCACCGACCCGGTCGAAGGCGGCGCCCTCGGCTGTGCAATTCTTGACGCCCTGGCCGCCGCCGCGGGCCTGACATTCGTGACGACGCACCTCGGCATCATCAAACATCATGTGCACCGGCAGGACGCCATGGTCAATGCCTCCGTACAATTCAATTTGGAGTCGCTGCAGCCGGAATATGTGGTTCAGGTCGGCCGCCCCGGCGCCAGCTACGCTCTGGTAATTGCCGAGCGCTACGAGATGCCCGGCGATGTTCTCGAGAGTGCCCGTGAAATGATTGGGAGCAAGACCGTGGAGCTCGAAGACATCCTCGAAAAACTCGACAGCGACCAGCGCCGACTCAGCAGCGCCGCGGCAGCGGCCGACGAAACACTTGATTCCCTGCGCAGCGAACGCGAGGAACTGCAGGGCGAACTCACGCGCCTGCGAAAAGAGCGCAAAAGGCTACTGCACCAGTCACAAAAGGAAGCCGCAACGATGGTGGAAAACACCCGGCGGCAGATGGACCGGATGCTGGTGCAGGCGAAGACGTCGGAGTCGCGACAGGAGATCAAAGCGGTGCGGGAAGACGTCGCCCGCAAAGAGAAGCGTCTGGCACAAAGCCTGGCGGAAACGCAGCCGCGCCCTGAGGAGCCACTGAGACCGGAGGATCTGGAACTCGGACAGTTCGTCCGTGTCGAGACGCTGAACGACAGCGGTTGTATCGTCGACCTCAGTGACGACCGCAGTCGCGTGACTGTGGAAGTGGCAGGCAAGCGGTTCGACGTACGCAGTTCGCAAATCGGGCGGTGCGTGCAGCCGCAACCTTCGACGGAACCGGTATTCAACGTACGCCCGCCACCGCCGCAACGGACCGAACATGAACTCAATCTGATCGGCCGCACGGTCGACGAAGCGGTTGCCGAACTCGAATCATTCCTGAGCCGGGCGCTGATCACAGGACTCAACGAAGTGCGGATCGTGCACGGCTTCGGCACCGGCCGGTTGCGCCGCGGCCTGCACGACTACCTGCGGGGCAATCAGGCGGTTCAACAGTACCGGCTGGGCGAGCTCGGCAAGGATGCCGGCGGCGGCGGCGTGACGATCGTCTCGCTGTAATCGGGCTGCGCCCTATGGCATCAGGTCTTCCGAACTGGAGTTGAATGAGGCGTTCGGAATCATCGTGAGGCGCTTGTCGTTCTTACCCGTGATACGGTGGCTGACACGATACGCTTGCGATTACATCACCGTCAGTGCCACACCGGTCGTGTGCAACTTGCTTCCAAGCGCAAGATTACATCATACACTGGTGCATTCGGGCGTCCGGACGGTGCCCCCGTTTGCGGCTCAGGCATCGCGAACGCATCGAAAACCACAGTTCTCAGTAGAGCTGTCCGGGGTGTTCGCGGTACGGGCCGCGCAACGATATCGGTTGCAATAGGAATCGTGGCACAGAAACGAACCGCCTCTCATCAATTTGCGGTCGCCACTTTCGGGCCCGACCGGATTGTCACGAGTCGCGGCAAGGTGAAAGTCGGGACTGAACCAGTCGCTGCACCATTCCCAGACGTTGCCGACCATGTTGTAAAGGCCGTAACCGTTGGGCTTGAACGATCGCACCGGCGCCGTACCTGCGTAGCCGTCGTCGCAGGTATTGTGCGCGGGAAATTCACCCTGCCAGATATTACACTGGTGTTTACCGCCGGGCTCCAGCTCATTACCCCATGGGAAAATTTTCTGTACCAGGCCGCCGCGCACTGCGTACTCCCATTCGGCCTCGGTAGGCAACCGTTTACCCGCCCAGCGGCAATACTCGATGGCATCATTCCATGAGGCATGCACTACTGGGTTGTCCATACGCCGCTTGATATTCGATCTCGGTCCTTCCGGGTGTCGCCAGTTGGTACCGCTCACTTTGCACCACCACTCGAGCCCGAACACGGTATCGTCGACGTTTTTGCGGCTGCGGGCAGCGAGCTGGTGGTGAAAAACGAAGGACCAATTGAACTTCTCCGCATCGGTCCGGTAACCGCTGTCCTTGACGAAGTTCGCAAACTGTCGGTTGGTGACACTGGTGATGTCGATGTGAAACGCTCGCAGCGTCACTTCGCGCGCCGGGCCTTCGCCGTCGGCGGGAAAACCTTCGTCGCGATCCGTGCCCATCAGGAAGGCGCCGCCTTCGAGGCTCCGCATACCCGAGGTCGAGCCACTGTCGGCGAAATCGATCGGCTCGACGAGAGTTACCGATGATTCGGGGTTGGTTGGGGTACAGCAGGCTTTGTTGTTCTTAGTCATGCCACGGATACAGCTATGCTGGACAGGCAGCCAGAGAGCGATAGTTGTTGAAGTTCTTGCAGGCAATTTACGTGATGTTACAACCCGGTGCAACTGTCGCGGCTTTGCACCGAAACTGTATTGACCTGCCGCCGATGGGGAAGTAGTTTCCTTTTGTCACAAGTCACACACTACCGATGTGTGTCCCCGTTGTAGAACCCGCAACCCTAAAAGAGGAGGCATCATGGCACATCAACTTCCCGACCTGCCCTATGCATTCGACGCACTCGAACCGCACATCGACGCGCGCACGATGGAAATCCACCATGACAAACATCACGCTGCGTACACCGGCAAGCTGAACGACGCGGTCGCCGGTACCGAGCACGAATCCACACCAGTACCGGAACTTCTGGCAAATTTCGACTCGCTGCCCTCCGACATCCAAGGCGCTGTCCGCAACAACGGCGGTGGTTATGTCAACCACAATCTATTCTGGACGATCATGGGTCCGAATGCCGGTGGCGCGCCATCCGGCGCCCTCGCAGATGCAATCGACAGCAGCTGCGGCAGCTTCGACGCATTCAAGAGTGATTTCGCCAACGCCGCGGCAACCCGCTTCGGCAGTGGTTGGTCCTGGCTCGTAGTGAGTGGCGGCAAGCTGGCAGTGACCAGCACGCCGAACCAAGATTCACCGTTGATGACCGGCGACTCCCCGATCCTGGGGCTGGACGTCTGGGAGCATGCCTACTACTTGAACTACCAGAATCGCCGGCCCGACTATATCGCGGCTTTCTGGAACGTCGTGAACTGGGATGCCGTGGCGACCAATTTCGACGCCGCCACCTGAGAGTGATGAGCAAGCTCGCGTGTCCCGGCCTGGGACACGCGACTTGATTTTGCGCCCGTGCCCGACGTACATTGATTAGGTGCCAAACGAGAAGTCGATCAGTCGCTGCTCTCCCGCACTGCACCTGCATCGCAAGCTGAGCCATCACGGGCAAGAACCCACGTGCTCAGCCCGCTTTTTCTCACACAGGATGAAATGGGTCGACGAACAGCATTCCGGAACTCCTGTCCTTTCATAATCAGCTGCCTGACGCTTACGCTGCTGGTCGTTGCACCGGTCAGATCGCAGCAGATGCAGTCGCTCCAGCAGTTCGAAACCGAGAAGCGCGAAATCGAGGAGCTCGTCGAACGCCAGCTCAAGCAAAAGTTCGCCGCCGACCTTGCCGCCATCGAGAATCTCTCCAACCCTTTCAAGATCGGCGAACGCATCACAATCTCTATGCGACGCGGTTCGCAACGTCATACTTTCTCCGGGACCTTCGGCGGCCTGGTCGGCAACAAATACGCCAAGCTCGACAGCCGCCATATTCTGCTCCAGGACCTGGACCGGGAAGATCGGGATAGATTGTATTGGAACAACGATCAGGATCGTCTCGACAAACTGATCAAAGAACGGGTGACAGAACTCGAGGCGCGCATGGCGAAACAACGCCACAAGTTGCTTCACGAAGCGAATATGGAGCACCATTACAACAGAGATTTTTTCAAGGAAAACGTCATTGTAGGCAACAAGATCGGCAAGCGCCGCGTGTTCGGCGATCATACCAGGATCATCGTACAAACTGAGGACGGGGCCGATTCCAAACTGGTTGTTAAAACGTTGTCGAAAGAAATCGATTACGTCATACTGATCGACGGCATCGCGGTTGCTGCGATCGTCAACACCGGCGACCTAAAAAGGCAGCGGACGGCGTTCAGCGTCCGACGCAATGACATGGACAAAGACTTCGCCGATCGCATAACTGAAGCGATCAGTGTCATTTGCCATCATCCCAAGATCGGCAGCTGGTCGCTGAAGGCAAACCCGCAGGTGCGCCGCAAGGCCCGCACCGTCCAGCGCAAGAGCGGGCCGAAACGTGTCATCCGGTTGCAGGTGCAATTCGGCATCGGGATGAGTGCGAAGCCCTCGGAACTGGCCCGGGTGCAAATGACCAGGCGCGACAATTTCGCTGAGCACGTCGACAATGCGGTGGCTTACATGAAACCTGCCGCGGCAACGACGGCAGCTGCCGTCGAGTCGCCGATCGAATCAATCGACAGCGAAGAAGTGGATTACGGGGACATCTCTTTGACCGATATCGGGGTCTACGCCCCGGGAGGAGAGCGGGGCAGTAGTACGAGTCCAGCGGACGGCGTGGTGTCGACCGACGCCGACGAGGAGTCGGAAACCCTGGATTTCGTGACTATCAGGAACCTGCTCGAGCCAGCCAAATATTCATGGCGTGACCCCGCGAACATCGTAAGTCGCAACCCAGTTCGCACCAACTCGATTCTTTACAACCTCGGCATGGATCATCCGAAAGCCATGCGGAGACTCGGCCCAACGACGGTCGTGCGTCTGTCCGATTGGCTGGATGTCACTAAATCAGAGGCGGTGGGTAATCTCGAGGCACTGGCCAGGGCCGAGTACCGCGTAGCTGTGACGCAGGAGGACGATCGGTACGCCTGCTACCTGCAATACCGCGGGACGCTCACCAACTTCAAAGTATTCGGTGAGACACTGACGTTCGAATTGTCCTTCGGCACCGATGACGGGCCGTCAACATTTCTCAACAGCCTCGATGTCGAGGGCAACTGGGGCGGCAAGGTGTATATCGCCAATGAAGTAGCGGCAGAAGAGCTGTCAAAACCGCTGCAGAATGTGACCGTCAAGATTGTCCATTCGCGGGTCCGATGACAGCCCCGCTCCGTCGCAATGCAACTTACACTGGTCGCATGACATCCAAAAAATATGAGAGAGCCGCCGACATCGCATGAACTGTGCATACGATGCATGACAGGCGCGAAACCCGACCGCCGCCGCATCGGCATCGACGGCGGGTTATCCGAAACTGTAACCAAGAACAGGAGTCAATAGATGAGCACCCTTCGCATAGCTTTCATCGTGACTTTTATCATATCGCCGCTCTACTTGAGCGCCGCCAAGGACGCGCCGGACGATTTATCGGTTGCTGCGTATGAAACGTTCATGGCTAATATAGATGAAAGCATCGACAAGAAACTGGCAGACGAATTCAAGGAGCAGCAGGAATACATCGACCTGATCTCCGTCCCCTTCAAGAAAGGCGAGGAAGTGACGATTGTCGTGAAGCAGGGCGGGCGCACACGCAAATTTACCGGTGTCTTTCGACGCATCCTCGGCAACCGCGTGCAGATCGGGGACTACAGGATAAACCTGAAAGACATCATTCCGCAGGACCGCGACCGCCTGGCATTCTCGGACAACGAGGCAGTACTGCAGGAAAAGATTACCCAACTCAAGGCAGAACTCGAAGAAGAAAAGGCCCGGCGCCGGATCATCCAGCACGAGAAGCTGAAACGCGCCGCCGGTTACACCCGCGAATTTTTCCGCAGGTGCGAGATAATCAGTGGCAGGTACTGGGCAAAGCCCGAACTCGGTGACGGCAAAGTCGAGCTGGTGCTCTTAGAGTCCGAGGCCGATGACCATGTTATCCTGGAGATAGTCAACGAAACGGAGCAAAAACTCGACGTTATCTTTATCTACAAGATCCCGCCGGCTAAGGAGACCCCTGACAAAAAACCGCAGTGGAAAAGCCGGTTCACCAGCATAGGTATGGACGGCGGGAATCCTGTGCTCTCTGGCAAGAGGTGGTCGCGCAGCAAGAAATTCCGCCTGCGCAAATCGGATCTGGGCGACAGTGTAGTCGGTTCGATCGTCGACAATCACGAACTTTGGATTGTTATGGCGGATGTCGGCACCTGGCGGCTCAAACCGGAAAGTGAGCCCATTAGCTCCAAGGCGGTTTCTCGTGACAAGATCAGTTGCCCCGAATGCCTGGGCGATCAAATAGTCGCCAAACACCGCTATGTCGAAGACGGAGATGAACCAGAGACGATCGAGTGCCCAACTTGTGGCGGCGATGGCAAGATTGCAGCGGTGACCTACCGCGTGAAACGCAGCGTATTCTCCTACAGCCTGGTCCCCAAGAAGATCAGAAACTGGCAAAAGGACAGCGTCAAATCGCGCGTAAAGGCCATTCTGGCGGCATACGCCCACCAGGATGACGTGCGCAGTGACCTGGACAAGGTCCGGACAGCAGTGCGCGACAAACGTCTCGCCGCCGAGACCAAGCGACAGGCGCTGATCGACAAGATCAAGAATCACCGGCAGTCACTGATCAATGCCGCCGCCAGTCTCACGGACGTCGATGACAGCTACGAATGGCTGCATCCAAACGACGAAGCAGTCAGCAAATACCGACGCGAGATGCAAACGATGAACTCTTTCCACGCCCAGCACGTTGCTCCCGATCCCGTCTATCCCACAGTAATTATCTTCAGCAAAGAAGACAGCGACGGGCGAAAGAGCAAGGAGAAGGTCGACATCCAGAAGTGTACCGACTGGAAACGCGGCGAGAAGGCCAACATCAACACCAAATATTATGAACTCTTCAACCTGGAGTACCGCATCCTGAAAAAAGGCAGACCGGAACTGCTAAACCCCGAGCAGACTGACGACCGTGACGAGGCACAACCGGGAATGCGTAACAACCGGCAG
>DPYP01000377.1:19366-19507 GCA_003545375.1 Lentisphaeria bacterium | reverse complement strand
CGGGCATGTTCGACGTGCCAGAGAGGCGTGATCCACGCAACAACCGCCCCCCGCAGAACGACCCGCACCTCGATCGCTTTGGCATCTACGGCGGTGAAGAAGAGGAGGGAGAGGAGGAAGAGGAGGAAGAAATTCCGCTCG
>DPYP01000377.1:18673-19026 GCA_003545375.1 Lentisphaeria bacterium | reverse complement strand
GGAAATGACTATCGAGCAACTGGAAGCTGTCGATCTCGATGTCGAAGCCGCTGCACAGCCGAGCTACTTCATCGAGTATCAGTTGTCGCTTCAGAACAAGAACTTCACCCTCAAAAAGATGGCGCCCAGCATCGTTGTCGAGTTCAATGACGACACGGAAGTCCGGTTACGCGATGTTTTCCAGATTCAACGGCGCTGGTTCGGACGGCTCATGGGCGTCCATCAAATCAAGATCGAAAAACTGCAGATAGGCATTCGCAGCATCCGTATCATGCCGCCGGACGAATCGAAGATCAAAGAGCCCGTAGAAAAGGCGACGGAAGACAAACCCAAAAAGAAGAAATCTCCGTTCG
>DPYP01000377.1:14450-18330 GCA_003545375.1 Lentisphaeria bacterium | reverse complement strand
GTTCGGCTCCAAAAAGAAAAAATCACCGTTCGGCTGATTGACGCCAGCCCTAGATATTCGGATGAAGGTACTCAATTTCGGCTCGGTCAATATCGACCACGTTTACCGGGTCGATCATTTCGTTGTACCGGGCGAGACCCTGCCAAGTGACAGCTACCAGCGCTTACCCGGCGGCAAAGGCTTCAACCAGACGGTCGCCCTGGCCCGTGCCGGCGCCGCCGTGTCACATGCCGGTCGCATCGGCACCGACGGCATTTGGCTGCGCGATTACCTCGGCACACTCAACGTCAACACGACGCACCTGAACGTCAGTGAAGATGTCCCCACAGGACACGCCATCATCCAGGTCGGTCCAGCCGGCGAAAATGCCATCCTTCTGCACGGCGGCGCCAATCACTGCATTGCGGAAGACGACGTCGATCGGATCCTGCAAGACGCCGCGCGAGCCGGCGATGCGCTGCTGCTGCAAAACGAGATCAGCGCCATGCCGCACTTGATCAGCAGCGCCGCCGACTGTGGGATGCAGATCGTTCTGAATCCGGCACCCATGACCCGGGCGGTTCGTGATTACGCGCTCGAACACGTCGCTGTCCTGATCCTCAACCAGGTTGAATGCGAACAGTTGACCGGTCGCTCGGATGACGCCGCGCTGGATGCCCTGGCAAAGCGTTGTCCACAGGCCATCGTCGTGCAGACGCTCGGCGAGCAGGGCGTCCGCTGCCGGCACGGCGCCGAGACGATCGCGATCCCCGCTGTCGACGCGGAAGTCGTCGACACGACCGGTGCCGGCGACACATTCACCGGTTTTTTCGTCGCTGAATGGACTCGCTCAGGCGACGTTGCCAAGTCACTGCAGCTCGGCTGCAGTGCCGCCGCCATTTGCGTCTCACGCGTCGGCGCAGCTGTTTCGATACCGACGTTGGGTGAGCTCGGCCTGTGACGTGGGAGGCGCGACCCATGCATTGTCTACAGTACTACTCAATATATGGAAAGATTCTGTTCATATTGGTCGCCATGCTGGGATTCTCCCCCGCATTACAGAGGTTCATCACAGGCCCAGCAGCGACAGACTGTCGCGATAGATCATCGCCTCGATCTCGTCCGGGATCAGTCGCGGCAGGTTCGTACCCTCCACCATGCCGTTGAGACCGCGTAGACCGTCAACCGATGCATCCACGTTCGTGAACGGATAGTCCGTGCCGAACAGTACCTTGTCCCAGACACCGTATTCCTGCACCAGCATCAGTGAATTGTACAGTTGCCAGGGCCGATAGTGCAGCGCACTGACATCCGTGTACACGTTCGGATGCTTGCGCACGACCACAACCGCCTGGTTCTCGAAGGGATGCCCGAGATGCGCCATGATGATCTTGACGTTGGGAAACCGAATGGCAACCGCGTCGAGGTGCATCGGCAGCGTCCGCTCGAGCGGTGCCGCCGCTATTATCGTGGTACCCGTATGCAACAGAACTGGCAGCTGATGTTCAGTTGCATATGTCCAAAGCGGATCCAGCGCCGGATCGTCAGGACGGAAGCCGGCGTACATCGGCATCAGCTTGATACCCTTGAGCTGCAACTCCTCGCGACCGACGCGCATCTCATCCTCCCAGCCCGGCTGCGTCGGGTCGAGCGACATAAAGCCGATGCGCACATCAGAATGTGCCGCAACACACTCTGCCACATACTTGTCATCGACCCACAACCCGCTCAGCTTTGCCTTGCCGCCGAAAACAACCGTCGCCCGGACCGGCTCGCGGCAGAGCGCTGTGTAATCCTCGTAACGCACCGTCAGATCGAGCTCGTCACCGGCCCCGGCCTGTTTCATCTGTTCCCGGAAGTCGTTGTCGAAATGTTCCGGGTACTCCCAGACGTGGCTGTGTATATCGATGATCATTCTGTCACCCTCCGTTGTTCATTACGCCTGTCCGGTCGCAGGGTCATCAGCAGCGCTGCCAGGATGAGCCCGCCGCCCATCATCGTATGCGGCGCCACCGGCATCTGCCAAAGCAGCAGCACCCACAGGGGATTGAGTACCGGTTCCAGCAGTGTGATCAGTGAGCCTTCCTGCGCCGTCACCCACCGCAGACCACGGGCGAACAGAATGTATGGTATCCCCATCTGCACCACACTGAAAATCGCCAGCCACAAAAAGTGCCCGCCGTTGAGATGATGCACCGACCCTGCCAGCCAGGGGGTCAGGACCAAAGCGCTGAGGCATAGGCACAGAAATATCAGACCGATGGAGTCTTCGTCGCGCAGCGCCCGCAGCGACAGGATCACCCCGGCATATCCGGCACCGGCACCCAGTGCCAGCAACACACCGATCCAGTCCGGCGTCGACACCGAAGCCACGACAATCACGGCAACGCCCACCATGCCGATGACCAACGCGATGAGATTCGATTTGACCAGAGGTTCCCGCAGCCAGATGGCAGCAACCACGCACACCCAGAGCGGGGCGCTGTACTGAAGAAAAATCACGTCGCCCGCATCAGCCCGCGTCATGCTGCAAACCAGCAACACATTCATAGTCGCAAATGAAAACAGCAACGGCAGCAGCCCGGCCCGCCAGCGGATCAAACGCCACGGGCGAAAGGCCAGTAACAGCAGCGCCGCGAAAGCCGTGCGGCCGCACGCCAACAAAGGGCCACGCACTGTGATCGGCTCAATACCGCCCAGTATCGGGCTCTTGATAAAAGCGCCGCCGGTGCTCCACAGCACCGCTGCCGCCAGAATCAACAGGCGCCCGCGCCAGCGGTCGGCTTCCGTCGCGGTGCCGGTCATCTGTCGCGCTTCCGCATCATGCGGCACCCGCACGATATCGCTCGTCCCAGTTCAATTCAGCCAGATCTTCGTCGGTTGCCATACTGGACTTGTCTCCCTTTAGCAAGGTTCGCGTGGAACGGCCGGGTCCGGCTGTTGAACGCAAGTCGTACAGTACCGAACTTCCGTCGCACCGCAACAAAGAAAAACGGTCCTGTCCCTTTCTCGTCAAAGGTCGAAGCCGGCGGTTCGCACATCTGAAATTCCCTGTTGTCACGTCGTTGAGCGCACACTATAGTAGCGGTTCTTCTTCAGCAGCCCCGTGGTGTAATGGTAGCACAACGGTTTTTGGTACCGTTAGTTTAGGTTCGAACCCTGGCGGGGCTGCCACTTCCCCTCTACCGATTGAAGTCCATGAGTAACGCAACACACAATGCGATTCTGTGCCGCTACGGTGAAATCGCTTTGAAAGGAAAGAATCGCGGCACCTTCGAACGTGCTCTGGTGACCGCGCTGAAGCGGGCGCTCAGTGACATCGAGGACCTGCGCTATATCCGCGAGCGTGGTAGAATTCTGTTGCATCGCAAGAGTTTTGCGGCATTCACGGCAGCGCACGAAGATTTGGTCACCGATGGACTGCACCGGGTTTTCGGTTTGCAGTCGTACTCGATGGGGTACATGGTCGAGTCGAATCTCGAAGCAATCGAAAAAATCGTTGGCGACACGTTGCCACAGCATTACGGTCAAGAGTTGCAGGCCGGCAACGGACCCGTGACCTATCGCATGCGGGCGCGGCGCGCCTATAAGTTCTTTCCACTAAGGTCGCAGGAACTGGAGATCCATTTCGCCGATTTGCTGCTGCCGCAGTACGACAATCTGAAGCTTGATCTCGACAACGCCGTCATCTCGATCGGCGTCGAGGTGCGTGAAAACTGGACGTTCGTCCACTATGGTAAAATGCCTGGGCCCGGCGGTCTGCCGGTCGGTGCCAGTGCGCCGGTTCTGGTCCTCCTTTCCGGCGGGATCGATTCGCCGGGGGCCGCTTACCTCGCAATGAAGCGCGGCTCCCACACCAACTTCCTCACCTTCCACAGCGCCCCGTACACGCCGCCGGAGA
>DPYP01000377.1:0-14068 GCA_003545375.1 Lentisphaeria bacterium | reverse complement strand
TGCTTGCCTGCAACCTGGTGGCGGCACAAAAAATCATTCGCGACCGGACGACGGAAAAATACCGCACGGTCCTCTATCGCCGTCTGATGATGCGCGTGGCTTCCAGGCTGGCCACCGAGATCGGTGACCGCGCCCTGGTCACCGGCGACTGCCTGGCACAAGTAGCCAGCCAGACCGTGCAGAATCTCGAGGTGATCAACAACGCCACCGACCGATTGATCCTGCGCCCGCTGATCAGCTACGACAAAACCGAAAGCATGGCGTTGGCCCGCCGCGTCGGAACGCTGAAGCTCTCCGAAATCCAGTGCGCCGACAGTTGCACGGTGTTTGCCCCGAGAAATCCCGCCACCAACGCAACGCTGAATGTCATTCACAAGCAGGAATCGCGGATGGACACGGATGAGCTGCTGGGGCTGGCCCTCGCCGATGTGACCGTGGTCAACCCGGCAAATGGCGAGACCAACCCCTTCCGCTTTAATGGCACGAAAGAGGCACGGGTCACTTCTTCAGCTTCTTCTTCAACGCCCTGAGTCCATCGTCCACGTCGCTGCCCTGCCGCTTGCCGCGGGCAGCGCATTTTTTCGTCAGGCGTGTTTCGGTCAGGCGCCGCATGGCATGGTCACTGCCGGTTTTTCTGGAAACCTTTACCTGTTTATTTAGAAATGGTTACATATAAACTGCACCCCTCGGGGCAACCAGATAACGGGCGGGAGTGACCAGATGGTGGCGAATTTCACCAGCCGCGCTATACTGCGTTTTCGAAATTCGTCAGGGGACATTGCACAATGGAAGAATTCACCGGCATCGTTGTCAGCGGCGCCTTCAGACAAATCCTTGAGAAAGCGGAGCAGGACGCCGCCATTTGGGGAACAGATCGAGGCGTTCAAGAAACACCTGATCCTCAGCCGCATGGTCGCCTGCGACAACAATCCGAAGTGTGCTGCCGAGGACTGCGGGTGGCCTATGATCAGTGCCGTTACCACCACAGGGAATATGCCAACAGATGATCGATTTGCGTGATATTCCCGAGACCATGCTCGATGGCCGAATAAAAGGCTTGCCGGGCGGCCTGGCACCGCTGCCTCTCCATGATGTCGGGAGCCAGGGCTGGAACATCCTCGCAGAGGATCTGCCGCTGCCACAGATGTTGCTCAAACAGTCGGCCGTCGCTCATAATCTCAACGCCATGCGGCAGTTCTGTGCGCAGTGCGATGTTTCGATCGCACCTCACGGCAAGACAACGATGTCTCCGCAACTGTTTAAGCAACAGCTTGACGCCGGTGCCTGGGGTATGACAGCAGCAACTGTGGAGCAGATTCAGGTGTACCGGCACTATGACGTGGCACGGATCTTCATGGCAAACCAGCTCGTCGGCAAACAGAACGTCCGCTTCATCGTCGAAGAGCTCAATCGCGACGCGTCCTTCGATTTCTATTGCCTGGTCGATTCTCCCGACCATGTCGAGCAACTCGCGGCAACGGCGCGCGCCGCCGGCTTGGGACGGCGGCTGCAGGTGCTCTTCGAGATGGGCACGCCAGGCGGCCGCAGCGGTTGCCGCACGATCGAAGACCTGGCCGCCACGGCAGCTGCCGTGCAAGCCGGCAGCGATGTCCTGCAGGCCGCTGGCGTCGAGGGGCATGAAGGTATTATCCACGACGCACCGGAAGCCGTCCTGCAGAGGGTTGACCAGTTTCTCCAATTCGTCTGCACCGGCCTGCGCGCCCTCGACCCGGCACTGTTCAGCGAACGTGACGAAATTTTGCTGGTCGCCGGCGGGTCCGGCTACTTCGATCGGGTTGTCGATATCTTTCAGAATGTTTCTGTCGCCAAGCCTATCCGCATTGTCCTGTGCAGCGGCTGCTACATCACGCACGATCACGAGGTCTACGACGGGTATATCAAGCAGATCATCAAGCGCGGCTGGCAGCACACGCTGCTGCCGGCTCTCGAGGTTTGGGCCTATGTCCAGTCATTGCCAGAACCAGGCATTGCCATCCTCGGTGCGGGCAAGCGCGACTGTGCCTTCGATTTCAAGCTGCCGATACCGATCAAAGGCTGGCGGCCGGGGCACGGCGAGTTGTCATTGAGCGACTGCGAGATCTACGACCTCAACGATCAGCATGCCTACATGCGGTTCGCCGGGGCGCTGGACCTCCAGGTCGGCGACATGGTCGCGCTCGGGATCAGCCACCCGTGCAATGCCTTCGACAAATGGCGATTCATCCCGATCGTGTCCGACAGCTATGACGTCGACGACGCGGTCCTCACCTTTTTTTGAGTGGGTTTCTCATGGGTGCTATTCATTTCTGGGACATGGACCACACGCTGATCGACAATGACTGCGATGTATCATGGAAGGAGTTTCTGATCGCCGAAGGTCTGGCTCCGGCATCGGACCGTGAACTGATCGATCTGTACTACGAGCAGTACACCTGCAACGAGCTGGACGAGGCGGCGTTCATGGCTTTTCAGTTGCGCGAGTTCGTTGGGCACGACCTGGCACACATGCGAGCGCTGACGCAGCGGCACTTTGAAGCACTGGTGCGCCGGACAGTCTATCCCGCCGCACATGACAAAGTTCAGGATCTGCGTGGCCGGGGTGAAATAATCTGTCTGCTGACGGCAACCAACCGAATCATTGCCGAACCGGTCGCGGCGCACTTCGGGTTTCCTGACATAGTCGCCACCGAACTACAGCTCACCGACGGCAGGTTCACCGGTGAGGTGACGGGCACGTGCTGCGTCGGGCTCGGCAAGATCAAACACATGCTGGCGTATTGCACCGCCCACGATGTCGAGGCAGCAGATGTGTGGTATTACGGGGACAGTGTAGCCGATATCCCGGTTTTGTCCGCCGTCGGCCATCCGGTTGCGGTCAATCCCATGCCGGAACTTCGCCAGGAAGCAACGCAACGGAACTGGCCGATCATCGAATTCTGAGTTGTTGCGGATGGAAGGCGCATGACAGACCGACCTTGGCGGGAAGTCATCAGGCGTGCGATTTATTGTGGTATCCCGGTCAGGCGCGCTGAATTAATGGCGAATATCGGTCGAAGCTTACTCGTGCTGCTCGATTTTTCTGTAGAGGTCACGCGGCACTCTGACCCCGAGGATTTTGAGAGTCAGCTCACGTGCTGGCACATAATACCCTGATGCCATCACTCGGAAAACCAATGGATACCGTGCCACAGGGGACACCAAGACACGGCGTTGAATGTACTTGTTGCCACATGGGAATTGGCCGCGCTGGTAAGCGGTTGCGACAGCGGCCGTGTAACCTGCAGCTGCAGTTGCCTTGACGATCCCCTCCGTAATTGCGCCCGCCGGGTAGCAGAACGTTTCCACCGGTACACCGAACTCGGCTTCCAGTTGTTGTTTCGACGAAACAAGTTCCCAGGTAATTTCCTCAGGATCGAGCAGGGGCAGCATCCGGTGTGTGACGCCGTGCGAACCGATTTCGACGAGCCCCTTAGCCGACATTCCCTTGGCACGACCCAGGTCATCGGCCTTCGCCAGACCGTCGATAAACAGATATGCCGTCGCGGGGAAACCATGCTTTTGCAGCACCGGATAGGCAAGATCGAAGAAACTTTTATAACCATCGTCAAAGGTGAGCACAATCGTCTTTGGTGGCAGTTCTTTGCCGTTCGCGAGATAATCGGCAAGCTCGCTTGCATTGATTATATTGAAGTGATTGTTGGCCAGGTAGGTCATCTGACGCTCGAAATCATCAAGCGCAATGACCAGGGTGCTGGTAGCCGATTCGTCTTCCGTAAAGCCATGGTACATGAGCACTGGCACCGTCCGATGCGGCAGGATGAGCATGAGCGCAACGGCAACAACCACGGCTCCCGCAGCTGTCACTGCTACCGCAGATATCTTCAGACGTCGCTTGGTCTGTTGCTTCACGGTGTCAGCGAGTGAATGAATGGCGTGATTATGGCGGCTGCAGCCTCATTGCCGGCCGGTGTCCAATGCCCGTCCCTCTGGTAGTACAGACTGCCTGTGTCGAGTTGCTGCATCCCGGGCAAAAGGTCCAGGACCGGGATTTCCAGATCTTGTCCCACCTCAGTCAGCCGCGCCGAGATGCGGTCGGGCTTGGCGCGCTGCGTGTCGAAATAAAACGGGCAACGCATGACTGCGAAGGTGACACTCGCGGCCTTTGCCCGAGCATTCAGCTCCGCCAACAAGCCCGTTGTCAGCTCCCAGGCAGCATCGAGCTCCTGGCGATTCTGGTTTTCACGCATTCCGATGGCTTGCCGCCGCATGATATGGCCGCAGCGCATCATAATGTAGGCATACAGCGCTGAGTGCCTGGCAAAAAAATTGTGTGTCGAAGTGAGAACACCCGCG
This sequence comes from Lentisphaeria bacterium, assembly GCA_003545375.1. Taxonomy (GTDB): domain Bacteria; phylum Verrucomicrobiota; class Lentisphaeria; order JABSQK01; family CAJWLW01; genus CAJWLW01. The sequence continues at coordinate 9,715 of DPYP01000377.1, read as the reverse complement.
GACGGTTGCCGGCCTGCCGCCGACGCCTGTTCCCCCTGAGGCTTGCGGGCGTTGTCGACCAGGTCATTGCCGTTGACCGCCCAACGGTCCTCAAGCAGCATGGCCAGCACGACGATGTGGGGATCAAAGGTCATCGCGACCTGTGCAATCTGCTGGGCCTCGACGGTGCCCGTGTCAGGTATGCCCATGTTGAATATTTCGTACTGTCTGTCACCTGCCCCATCAAGTAGCGACTGGAGCAATGCAGGATACGTCTGGTCCTGGTTGACGCCCCAACCGTAGGTGAAGGAATCGCCGATGATGACAACGCGCGTGATCTTTTCCGACCGCTTTTTGAGATGCTCCGAATCACGGAATCCGAGACTGTTGTGCTTCATCGACATGACGTACTCAGACGTCGTCAACCTTGCTTCGTAATGCGGCCGGAGAAACGGCAATAAACGTTCCGCATCGGGGGACACCGGCGTGATGATTTCTTGTACGGGCTTGAGATTCGGCACAAAAATCCGCACCGAAATTTCGAGTAAAGACACGATGACTATCGCGGGAACAACAGTTATGACAGCCAAAAAGGCCAGATGCTTGCGTTTACTCAGCTTTTTGCCGTTCTTCATGCGCCCGCTTCGGGGTGATTCGAGAGATATTTCGACCACATCGTGTCACAAGGTAACGCTCGAATTTAGGTTTGGCGACAGACGCGGGTGGAGTCCGCCTTTCACTTTGCGTGCAACCGGACTTGGTGAACCCGGCAGTTGATGTACCTTGCCACTATGGATTATGACTCTCACACTCGGTGAAGGGCAAATGGCAAGTCTGATTCTCGAAATGGACGACAAACGCAAGAGCCATCGACTGACCAATGAAGTCACGTTGCTTGGACGGTCCGACGTCTGCGACATTCCGGTTGTCGGTGTTATCGACATCAGCCGCGAACATTGCGGAGTCCGAAAACGCGACGACGGCACCTACGTGGCCCGTGACCTGGGCTCACGCAACGGCACGTTCATCAATGACGAACCGGTGACTGGCGAGTCAGAACTCCACGACGGCGATATTCTTCGACTGGGCAAGCGGGCGACCTATCGTTTTTCCAACAAGGCCGAGCGCGAGGGCAAGGAAGTCGAGTTCGGAGTGCGCGGCGACACGGCACTGTCCGACGCTCTCGGCGAGATCAGTGGTGAACTTCGCGACAAGGACTTCGGCTCGGTGATGAAGGATATCGTCAAACAGGCCCGCCGCCCGGGGCCGCCGAAACCGGAAGAATAGGCGAAGCACGGAAATGCCGGCTACTTCTTCAGCCCGGCTTCCTTGTAGTACTTCATGGCGCCGGGGTGGACGGGCGCCGACAGGCCTTCGAGCATCTGCCCCTTCGTCAGCTCGCCGTAGGCCGGGTGCAGGGTCTTGAACTTGTCGAAGTTTTCGAACACCTCTTTGGTCATGGCATAGACGATATCATCGGCTACCGCAGCTGAGGTGACAAGCGTAGCTTTGACTCCGAACGTTGAGACACTACCAGTGTTGGTGGCGCTCGGATACTGATGGAGCGGAATATCGGCCGTCACGTAGAACGGAAACTTCTCCAGCAGCTTGTCGATTTCGGTGATCGGCACAAAATGGACTTTGCGCTTGCCGGCGGTGGCTTCTTTAATCGCCCCATTGGGATGACCGACAGTGTAGAAGAAGGCGTCGATCTGCCGGTCCTGCACTTTTACCGGTGCATCCGACGCCTTGATCTGCTCGACGTGAATGTCGGTCTCGAAGTTCAAGCCCACCGATTCGAGCGCATCGATGGCGTTGCGCCGATTGCCGGAGCCGGGCGCCCCGATGTTGACCCGTTTGCCCTTGAGATCCCGCACCGATTCGATGCCGGCATCATCCGCCGAAATCAGTGATACGAGCTCCGGGTGAATCGAGAATACCGAACGCAGGTCAGCCTGCGGTTTGTCCTGCCATTCGCCGACCCCGTTGTAGGCATTGTGCTGTATGTCGGACTGCGCAATGCCGAATTCAAAATCGCCGCGCATCACGGCATTGACGTTGTAAGCCGAACCGTTCGTACTCTCGACTTTGGCTCTGATGTGGTACGTGCTCGCCTTCGCATTGATCAGATCCTTGAGAAAACCACCAGTCGGGAAGTACACGCCGGTTTTGCCGCCAGTGCCGATCGAGATAAACGTCGTCTCTTTCTTTGCGGCAACATCAGGGGCGCTGCCTTTGCCGCAGCCCGACAGGATTACAGCACCGGCGAGGATCGTCGCATAGACAAACAGGGCCCGACTCATAGGATTCTCCTTTCGATTGTTGTCATTCAAGTAAAGTGCCCGCTAACGTACGATAGCGCCTGACCATTGCAAGGTGTGCGCAGCGAAGCAGGATTGCATTGGCGGAGGTCTGTGCCGATATTATTGGCGGCAACGATTTTCGATGTGCTCCGGTAGCTCAGTTGGATAGAGCAACAGCCTTCTAAGCTGTGGGTCCCTGGTTCGAGTCCAGGCCGGAGTGCCACTTCCCCTCTACGCGTGCCTTTCCGTGGAACGGTCGTCTACGGGGGGATGCTGGTTTGCAATTCCTCAGGCGCGAGTGAGCTTCACGAGCCCACGTTCACTCCCAAGGTTGACCCCGCCGATCGCTATCAGCAACCGGCCCATCACCGTCTCTGCCAAAAACCGGATGTCGGCGATGTGGATATCATTCTTGCGACACAGTTGCCGAAATTCGTCGACCGTGACCAAGTGTATGTTTGGCGTCTCGTACCACTCGAACGGCAACGTCTTGGACACCGGCAACCGCCCTAACAATACCGATAGACGGCAACGATAATACGCGAAGTTCGGGAAGCCGACAACACAGGTCGGCGCGATGCGCAGCATGTGCCGGATGGTGTCCAGTGCGCTGTGCAACTGCTGGATCGTTTGATTCAGCAGGACGCAGTCGAAGGCGTCGGAGGCAATGCGCTTCAGCCCTTCGTCAGCATCAAGTTGAATTGCCGGCAGGCCTTTGCTCATGCACTCGACGATTTCGTTGAAACCGAGGTCGAGGCAGATCCCCGTTACGTTCCGCTGTTTCGTCAAAGCCAGCATCATCTCGCCACCGCCGCTGCCGACGTCGAGGACCCGGGTTTCCGGCTCGATCATCTCGCAGATCAGCTCCCTGTCGACCAGGTTGTCGGAACCGTTGACTGTAGACGGATCGGCACCATTGAGAAAGGCATCAACGGCACGCCCCAGCGTTTCATACTCGAGCAGGAAAGCATCATGCCCGTATGCCGAGTCGATCTGGAAATAACTGACGTTCTTGCGCGCAGCCACGAGATTCTCGACAATGTCCAGCTGCTGCCCCGGCGGGAACAACCAGTCGGAACTGATCGAGACGATCAGGAACTTCGACTTCGCGTCGCGAAACGCCTCGGCGAGGCTGCCGAACTCCGCGACCAGATCGAACATGTCCATCATCCGGCTGATATACAAGTATGAATTGGCATCGAAACGCTTGACGAACTTGGAGCCTTGGTGGTTCAGATACGACTCGATCTGGAAGTTCGTCGAAAACAAACTGGACTGCCCGGGGTACGGCGACGCCCGTTCGTCCCGGCCGAACTTGGTCGCCATCGCCGCCGAAGACAGATAGGTCACATGGCCGATTTGCCGAGCCCGCGACAGGCCGGCCGCCGGGCCCTCGGATTTGTCGTAGTAATCACCACCCGCCCAGTTCGGATCCGACTCGATCTCCGAACGGCCGATAATGTCGAAGGTCAGGGCCTGTGGCGACAGGTTGACGCCGGACGCCACGCAGATACAGCGTTTGACATAGTCCGGAAAACGCACTGCCCACTCGAGCGCCTGCATGCCGCCGAGCGAGCCGCCAATCACGGCGTACAGCTCGGAGATGCCGAGCTGGTCCAGCAGCAGTTTCTGCACCTGCACGACGTCACGGATCGTGATCAGCGGAAAGTCGGTGCCGTATGGCTTGCCGGTTGCCGGGTTGGTCGAGCACGGGCCTGTCGTGCCTTTGCAGCCGCCAAGAATGTTGGCACAGACAACGTAGTAACGATCCGTATCGATGCCTTTGCCCGGCCCAATCAGTTCGTCCCACCAGCCGGGGTCACGGTCGTCTTCGGCGTGGTAGAAGGCGGCGTGCGCATCTCCGGTGAGCGCGTGGCAAACATAGATCGCGTTCCGGCCGTCGGCCGCCAGTGTGCCGTACGCCTCGTACGCAACAGTCACTTCGGTGAGCACCTTGCCGTCGCTAAGCTGCAAACCGTCCGGCGGCAGGTCGAGCTGGATATCTTGGGTCTGAACGATGGTCTTTGACATACGCGATACGCAATAGGAACAGTGCAAACTCTACTCGAGCATAGACAACTTATTCCGTCGGGACCTGAACGAAAACCCCTACTGCTATTCTTTCCGCAGGCATTTGTCCGCCATCGGACCACTTTTCAACGCTTATCGTGACGCCATTCGATTCCCGGTCCGCATTTCGCGTGCGGCCGAGTGCCGCCATCAGTCCCGCTCAGATCACGTAACCCTCGAAGTCGGGCGGGGGGACGTCATGCGAGGGTTCGGCGATCATGCCCGCGCCAACCGTGCCGTTGGTGGCTTCGTCGACGATGATGAAGGCGCCGCAAGCGCGGTTGCGCTTGTAGCTGTCGTACATGAGGGGCTTGGCCAGCTTGAACCGGACGTGCCCGACCTCGTTGAGTGACAGGTATTCCTTCTCGTGATCTTCTTCGAGGGTGTTGACGTCGACGCGGTGGCAAAGCTCCTGACACATCGCTTTGACCGAACTGGTCGTGTGCTTGATCTCGTACTTGCGGCCGATGACCATGGGACGTTCGTGCATCCAGCACACCTTCGCTTCGAGCTCTTTGGTGACGTACGGAATGTCGTCCGGCTTCACCAGCATGCCGCCGCGGCTGACATCGACATCGTTCTCGAGCTGGATCGACACGGACATCGAGGCGTAGGCCGCGTCGAGCCGCTGATCGAAGGCGTCGATGGACTTGATCGTCGAACGGATGCCGGTCGGCAGTACCATGATCTCGTCGCCGACATGAAATACGCCGCTGGCGACCTGACCGGCATAACCGCGGTAGTCGTGGTGCGCTTCACTGCGCGGGCGGATGACGAACTGCACCGGGAAACGCGCATCAGTCAGGTTACGGTCACTGCCAATGTGTACAGTCTCGAGAAACTCCATCAGCGACGGGCCGTAATGCCAGGGCATCTTGTCCGAAGGTTCGATCACATGTTCGCCGTGCAGCGCGCTGATCGGAATACAGGTGATGTCCTGGATGTCGAGCTTCGTAGCAAAGGCCGAGAAATCGGCGCGGATCTCGTCGAAACGAGCCTCTGAATAGTCAACCAGGTCCATCTTGTTGATGCAAACGACCAGATGCGGAATGCCGAGAAGTGAAGCAATGTACGAGTGACGCCGGGTCTGTTCGATGACACCGTTGCGCGCATCCACCAGCACCAGTGCCAGGTTGGCGGTCGAGGCGCCGGTGACCATGTTGCGGGTGTACTGCACGTGGCCGGGCGTGTCTGCGACGATGAACTTGCGCCTGGGCGTGGCAAAGTAGCGATAGGCAACGTCGATGGTGATACCCTGCTCCTGCTCTTCCCGGAGGCCGTCGGTCAGGTCGGCCCAGTTCACCTGTTCGTCGCCCTTCAAACGGCTGACACGTTCGAGCGCTTCGAGCTGGTCGTCGAACAGGGATTTGCTGTCATAAAGGATGCGGCCGATGAGCGTGCTCTTGCCGTCGTCGACACTGCCGCACGTACTGACGCGCAGCAGTTCCATATGATCGTGATCGAGGCTCATGTAATGTTTCCCAGGTTTAGAAATAGCCTTCTTTCTTACGGTCTTCCATAGCGGATACGGAGAAGCGGTCGTCGGCCCGGCCGCCGCGTTCTGAAACGCGTGTAGCGGCAACTTCGACGATGATCTCCTCAATGGTTTCAGCACGTGACTCGATGGCACCGGTACAGACCATGTCGCCGACGGTGCGGAAGCGGACGTCTTTTTCGACGATCTCTTCGCTCGGCTTCGGCTGCAGGTACTCGCATTCGCTCAGCCACTGATCGTCGCGGAAGAAAACGCGGCGTTTGTGGGTGAAATAGATGTTGGGGATCTCGACCTTTTCACGGGCCAGATACTGCCAGACATCGAGCTCCGTCCAGTTGCTGAGCGGAAAGACGCGGATGTTCTCGCCTTGCTGGACGTTGCCGTTGTATAGATTCCACAGCTCAGGGCGCTGGTTCTTCGGATCCCAACCGCCGAACTCGTCGCGGAACGAAAAGATGCGTTCCTTGGCGCGCGCTTTTTCCTCGTCACGCCGGCCGCCGCCGAAAGCAGCATCGAACTTGTGCTCTTTGATCGCCGCAACCAGCGTGGCACTCTGCAGACGGTTGCGGCTGATCTGGCCAGGCGCTTCCTCACAGATGCCTCTGGCGATGGCCTCTTCGACGCTGGCCACGACCAGACGGCCGGACATCTGTTCGACCAAGCGGTCGCGGAATTCGAGCACTTCCGGAAAATTGTGGCCGGTGTCGATGTGCATGACCGGAAACGGCATCTTGGCTGGATGAAATGCCTTTTCCGCCAGGCGCAGCATGGCTATGGAGTCCTTGCCGCCGGAGAACAGCAGGACGGGATTCTGGAACTGCGCGGCGACCTCGCGCATGATATGAACCCCTTCCGATTCGAGCGCGTCAAGATGAGTGAGTGTGTATTGATCCATTGGACGGTCCTATATGATGTAGTCGGGCATGCCTTCATTCTGGTTTTCGAGAATCGATGCGAGGGTGATACCGGCAGCAGCTTCGCGCAGGCCGACAGCAAGGTGCCGCCAGACAATCTCGACACCTGCACCGTTGGCGGTCCGGTTGTCGTCATTGACCAGTTCGAGACTGCCCTCGAAGGATTCGATGACATCGAGCACTGTGATCTGTCCAGGGGCTTTACCGAGGGTGTAGCCGCCGTGCCGTCCGCGCACGGTCTGGACGAGGCCGCCGCGTTTCAGCGGGGCAACCAGTTGTTCGACATACGGCTCGTTGACGCTCTGTTGTCGTGCGATCTGCTTGCCGGTCGCCAGTTGGCTGGTTCGTGCGTGCCTGGCGAGCTGCAAGAGGATCTGCAAGCCGTACTGAGTCTGTTTCGACAGCTTCACAGCAAAACTCCAATAAACTATGTGTGTTTTATATACTATTCTTGGAGAAGCGCCCGGTGTCAAGATGGAAGAAGGAAAAAGTGTTCAGCGTTCAGGCCACTTTGAAGATTCAAAACGTCGTAACCGCACGCCTCATGGCACCAATTCGAGTGCGACTGCGAGTAAATACCCTGAACGCACCTGGAGGCCTACGGGTTCTGGGCCTGGTCGTCTTCGGTGTGGTCCTGGTTGGCCTTGCCGCCGGCGTCCTTGAGAACGGGAATCGTTTCAATCCGGTTCCTCTCGATGGCAATGTCGAGAGGGGTCTCGTCGTCATCGTTGCTCAGGTTCACCTTGGCACCGGCGGCGAGCAAGATCTCGATGACCTCGTTATGACCTCTGCTGGAAGCTTTGTACAGTGGTGTTTCGCCATCTTCATTGAGCGCGTCCACCGACGCTTTCGCCGTGATCAAAGCGTTCGCGATGTCGACGTTGCCGTCCTTGGCAGCCTTGTGCAAAGCGGTCTCGCCGGCGGTATCCGCTGCCGCCACATCAGCGCCGGCGTTCAACAACAGGTACACGGAATCTGCGTCGTCGCTGTCGGCAGCCTTGCGCAGCGGTGTACGGCGGCCGTCATCACGGGCATTGACATCGGCACCGCCAGCCAGCAGTTTCTCGATGATATTGGCGAGGCCTTGGGCAGCAGCCTTATGCAGCGGCGTGTTGCCGTTGTGATTGGTGGCATTCGCGTCGCTGCCGGCGGCCAAGAGCAACGAGACCATTTCGACCGATTCCGCGTCCACGGCAACGTGCAGGGGCTGGTCGCCCTTGTTGTCGGTGGCGGAGACATCAGCGCCGGCCTTGACCAGGAGCTTCGCGACGGTGATGTAATCAGCGGTTGCCCGCAACGGGACAGCATCCGAGCCGTCGGCCTCCGTGGGGTTCTCAGGCCTCACGCGACGAAGCACCTCGGCTGCTTTGTGCAGCGCTGTTTCACGATCCTCGTCGACTGCGAGGACCCCGGCATTCTTGGCCAGCAACGCCTCAACAATCATGGGGAATCCAGCCCAGGAGGCCTGGTACAGCGGCGTATGGCCGCTTTTGTCTGAGGCGTTGGGGTCGGCCTTTGCATTGAGCAGGATCGGCACGACGGTTACTCGACCAGACTCACAGGCGATGATCAACGCCGTCTGGCCGCTGTCATCGGTCGCATCGATTTTGGCGCCCGCAGACGTCAGCACCTGCGCGACACCGTCATGGCCCTCGACGGAAGCATACATCAGCGGTGTCTTGCCCAAATCGTCAACCACATTGACATCGGCACCTCTCCTGACGAGGAGCTTGGCGATGTCGGTATGTCCGTGTCTTGCGGCCTTGTGAAGCGGCCCCTGACTCTTGTTGTCCACCATATCAAGGTCGGCACCGGCGGAGATGAGAAAACTGACGATTTCGATATCCCCAAACCTGGCGGCCTCGCGCAACGGTGTTTTGCCGTCGCTGTCGCGCCAATTCACCTGATCGGTGTCGCTCTTGACGATGCGCTTGATCTCAAGCAGGCGTTCGCGGCCGTTCATGTTCTTGTCGAGGATGATGTCGTGAATCGCAGCGGCGGAAGTATTGAAAGTTGCGAGCAGCGCGAGGCTGGCGACAAAGATAATCCGTGTCATGATCAGGCTTCCGGTTGGTTAGGGGGTTCTGTATTCGTGTAGCTGGTGACTATAACGCAGGCATCATTCCAGAATCGGCAGGATTCGTCTAATCCAGACTCAGATGTGCTAACGCATCCAAAACATGATGGATAGAATGTAACACTTCGACCAGAAAAATAAACCGGGATGCTGGGTCGAATCCCGTTCATAGCCGGTTGGTTCCGACTGCGTTGCGCCTGCCGAGTGCCCCCCCACAGGCCGCTGGTCAACCTGGCAACCTTCGATCATTCGCCGCGGCCCGTTTGGCAGGGTCAGTTGCCGGCTGCGGCAACGCGCCCACAGGTCATGCCGGGTGGCGGGCTGCGGACTCAACGTCGGCATGGAGGTTCAGTTCGTCGCAGTTGGCACCGGGGTCGGCGGCGACAGCACCGGCAGCAATTTCGGCTTCACGGTTCCCGATGAGCACGGGCTGGGCAGTCTCGGGGAGTGGGTGGATATACTGGTAGTCCGGCTCGCTCTTTTGGCGCTCTAGGATCATCGCGATCTCCTGCCAAGTACCGATCACGCCTTTGAACTCGGGAAGATCGTGAGCGAGGCACTTACGCAGTTTGCGCAGGTTGTAGCACGGCACGGCAGCATACATATGGTGCTCGGTGTGGTACTGCATGTGCCAGTAAAGAAAGGAGACGATCCACGGCAACTTCATGGAACGGCAGCAGAGCCGAAAGTCGGGAACGTTGTCGGTCAGGCCGACGTGCTGGGTGTTGTTGCAAAAATAGAAGAGCCAACCGCCGTAGGTGCTACTGAAAGAAACGACATGCGGCACCAGCAGCCAGGCCCAACGCCCGGTGATCACAGCAGCGGCGATTGAGCCGGCAACGATGATGCCGTGGCCGATCAGAACGAAACGATTCCA
>DPYP01000111.1:4011-6445 GCA_003545375.1 Lentisphaeria bacterium | reverse complement strand
CGTTCAAGCGACCTGCACGGGCCGGTGCTCCACGATCCGCCGCGCAGGGGCTTGGTTTGTGAATTGGGGTCGCGGCGAATCGATTCGTCGGCGGGGGTGTCTTCGTATCCGTAAATATAGTCGTCGGCGCACCACTCCCAGACGTTACCGTGCACATCGTAGAGCCCCCACGGGTTGGGCAGCTTTGTCGCGACCGGGTGTGTGTGGTGGTCGGCGGCCATGTCCACCCAGGCGTACTTGGGTATGTCAGCCAGATCGTCGCCGAAGGAAAATTTCGTCGTCGTGCCGGCGCGGCAGGCGTATTCCCACTGCGCTTCGCCGGGCAGCGCGAGTCCCGCCCATTGGCAGAACGCTTTCGCGTTGTGCCAACTCACGTACACGACGGGGTACTCGTCAGCGTCGGACATGACGCTCTTGCTGCGCATGTGGCGCAGGTACAGGTCGTATGCGGGATCTACGTCGGCTTCGCCGTCGTAGTCGGGCCTGGCCTCCATAAACCGGCGGTACTGGCCGTTGGTGACTTCGGTCTTGCCGATGTAGAACGGGCGGGTGACCGTCACTTGCCGCGCGGGCTTGGGCGAGGAGGACGCGTTGGGATCATCGGTGCCTATCGTGAACGTGCCGGCGGGCATGAGTATCAACTCAATGCCGGTTTTCTCGTGAATGACGCGGTCCGCGTACCCGGCGGGGCCCGGCTTGGCACTGTCAGCGGCAACGCAGCCGCCCGGTATCTTCAACTCGTCAGCAACCGCCGCGCCGCCCCACGCAACTGTCAACAGAACCGCGAACAGGTAACCGTGAACAACGAACCTCATTTCACCACCTCCAACTTCAGCGCGACAATACCCCGCGGGGCGACATCCGTCGTGCCACCGATGATGCCGCCATTGATTTGCTCTACCGGCGTCGCGCCATGCTCGACGGTCCATTGCGTTAACTGCAGTTTCGTCGCTTCGTCGAAGCCGGCGATTTCCGCCACGTCCTTCTTCCAGGTGAACTGGTGAGGCTGGTCCTCATAGTTGAAGAAAAAGATGCCGACGCTGCCATCGTGCGCCCGCCACGCGGTGCCTTCCACCGCCAGGACGGTGAACGGCCCGTCGCCCCCCTTCTTCGTGATCGTGGGCAGGTCACCGGTGACCACCGGCGGCCGAAGCATTTGACCGTAACCTAAATAAGGCCTCGCAAATTCGTGATGGCAGCGCAGCAGGTCGTGCTGCCATTGTGCGGCCTCGGGCAGCGCGCCACCTTTGTGATAACCCCACGTGCCGGACACCGAGTTCATGTGACCGCGCAACCACTGTCGCCCCACAGGCACCGGCCCCTCCTCCATCCAGTGCATGCCGCCGAACAGTTGCGTGTAGTCGTGATAGACCGCCTGCCAGACAGGCGCGTCGTAAGGATAGGTGCCAGTATATTGTGCGTCGAGCACATCAAGGGCGAACTCGGCGGGGCCTTCGCCGCAGAACATGGCCTCCGGATCGATCTTGTGGACCGTGTCACGTACCTGTTCGTACAGTTCATGGACACCACGTGACCAGTAGTCTCCGCCCGCCACCGCGTGGCCGTGGTTGGGATTGTGACAGTCGTTCATGTGGTCCGAGAAATAGTCGAAATAGACGCCGCCGGTGCGATAGCGTTTCACATGCTCCATCGAGACGCTGGTAAGCTTGTCGCGCCAGATCTGCGAGGCCGGGCACATGGCGATGCACTCTTCGGACGGTGAGAGTTCGGCCCAGAGAATACTTTCACGATCTTCACCGAGCATCGCACCTTTTTCCTTTGCGCCGCTGAGTTGGTAGCTATCCGTGCCCGCGTTCCACATCCAGCCCAGGACGTAAGGAATGACGCGTCCGCCCCGTGCACGCAGCTTCTGATTGATATTTTGATAGTTCACCGACCCGCAACGCGGCGGAAAGTAGTCTACATTCACGTCGTGCTGGTAGGGTTGGCCGTAGTATCCATAGTCGTGCGTAGCGGTATTGGGGAAGTCGAACAGGTCGCGCTTAACAAATTCACGCTGCTGATCATTGTAGTCGCCCAGGTGGCCGCACGCCCAGTAATCCAGGTTCAGGAGCCATTTGGGATAGTCCTTGCGCTGATACATCGGCCCCTTGGCGCACCACGGCGCCGTGACGGCCCACTTGCGATAGATGCGCGCGACGTCGAACCAATCGCCCTCGAACGGCCCAATTACGCAGTCGCCGGGCGATTTGTACTGCCCGACTGGTTTGTCCCCACCCCAGCCGAGCACCGGGTGCGATATGGCATAGCGGAGCGTCTGTGAATCGACGTCTGCTGTCCAGGTCATGTCCTTCCACGCCGCCGTCGGGTCGTGGTCACCGATATAAAGTCCCCGTCCCCCGCCCAGCAGCGCGGTGAACTGCATGTAATAGCTGATGCAATAACGCATGTTCACGGGTTTGCCCGTGGTCAG
>DPYP01000111.1:0-3626 GCA_003545375.1 Lentisphaeria bacterium | reverse complement strand
TGGCCAACGGCCGGATGCCGCCCACCACGGGAAAGACGACGTCCCGCAGGCCCACCCCCTCGGCAGCGGCGTCCACATGAATACGCGACCGCAACAGGTTGTCATCGGCACCCAGATGCGAGGTGACAACCACACGGATGTCGCCGGTCCAAGTGAAGGTCAGGGTGTTGGGCGTTGATCGGGTACTGCACGGCAAATCGGTGTTCGCGATCGTGCGACCGTCCTTCAGTTTCACCTGCCACCACGGGGCGGCCTCCGATGTCGGGTCGAGCAGGCCGGCCTGACCCGTGCCATCCTCAATCCCGATCAGTCCGCCGCCCTGCTCTGGCGGTGCCCAGCGGTAGACCACCGTGTCGTTACCCAAGGCCGGGCCGAGAGCCGCTTGCACCTCTACGGGCCCCCATCCACAGAGCGCGAGGATCACGAACAAGGCGAAGACCGTACTGTACGCAACTCTTGATTTTTTTTCTGTCATGACAAACCTCCCAGACGCTTATCGTAACGCATAAAACTCCCGGCGGCCAATCGCACTGCAAATTTCCGGGGCTCAAGAACTCAACCCGTTCCGGTGTGATTGTTGCTCCATCCTACGATCATCGAGCCAGCCCCCCCCACGCACATGCCTGAAACCGACAGCGGCACGAACAATCCAGCCGCAGGCCGACTTTGTTGCAGCCTGATTTAAGCTGGTCGGAGCTCAATGCGAACTTGATCAAGCCATCCCCATGGAGAGTTATGATTACACTCTTAACTCTGGCTTGATCGAAGGCGTGGGCTATCTTGTCTGACCAACTGCAAGTCATCTGTTGTCGACAACCGGAGCAAGGCAATGCGCAGGAATCATCTGGATATAGAGACTCTGCTGAAGCAGCACGACATGGTCTATGAGGCTGCGCCGCTGGAGTGGGAGCAAGGTTTTTTGCTTGGCAACGGCAACCTTGGTGCCGTGATATGGGGCGACGGCGCCCCAACCAATTTCACGCTCAACAGGATGGATGCCTGGGATCAACGCAACAACCTGGACTTTGGACCCGATGGCAACTACCGGTCCCTGAGGAAGCTTCTCGACGAGGGACAGGTCGAGAAAGCGGCAGGGCTCTACAATACGCGCCAGGAAATCCCCTACCCGACCTGTGTTTTTATCGGCGGCATACGGCTCGAATTCGGCTCGGAGCCAAAGGCCTTTGAAGGTAGGCTAAGCCTGTTTGATGCCACGGCAGCGGGGACCGTTTCCCTGGACAATGGCCAAGCCAGATTCTCCAGCTTTATTCACGCGCAAAAGGACCTGTTGGTACTGGAGGTGGAGCTGGAGGGAGATGCCACATTCAAGTACACGCCCGAGGTTGACTGTCAGATCCTGCACAGTCCCCAGGCAGACGCCACGGCAGACCATGCAGACACCCTCAAAGCCTGGGGCTATCCCCCAGCCGAGACCGGCAGCGAGGGCGTCCTTTCCTGGCACGTTCAACAGATCCCGGACAGCGGCGCCTACTGCGTTATGTGGGCCGTGCAGGAAGACCCGCAGGCACGCCGCTTCACATTATTGCTCTCGGTTGAGCTCTGCCCGGACGGTGACCCGCTGGCGGTCGCCAGAAATCGAATGGACGAGGCCCTGGAATCCGGCAGGCAAGCCCTGTACGAGGAGCACAGCTCCTGGTGGCAGGCGTACTGGCAAAAATCTGCCCTGACCGTCCCCGATTCCAGGCTGGAGAACCTCTACTATGTGGAGATGTACAAGCTCGCCTGCAATACAATCGGCCGGATTCCCGCAACAACACAAGGCGTGTGGATCACCGGCGGCCCGGACTATCATCTCAATCTGAACCTGCAGCAGAGCTACTGGCCGGTTTACACCTCAAACCATCTCGAGCTCGGCAATTCCCTATACGACGTCTTTTTTGAAATGCTCCCTCGGTTTCAGGAATTCTGTCGTGATTTCTACGGCTGGGATGGGGCCATGGCAAACGGCGCGATCGCTCCCAATGGGGCTTGCGTGCCCTGCACCTTTCAATGGAGCTTCTGGACGGGAAGCGGTCCATGGGTGGCCCACCACTTCTGGTTGCACTACCTCTATTCGCAGGATGAGGTTTTTCTCCGGGACAAGGCCTACCCCTTCATGCGCGAGTTCATGAACTTCTTTGTCGGCTACCTGGAGAAAGGTGAAGATGGGCTATATCATCTTCCCTGGGACTCCTCGCCGGAGTTCGAGTACCTGATGGGTTGGGACGTCACCTGTTCGCTCGCCCTGATCCGGTTTCTGGCCGAATCCCTTTTGAAGTCTCAGGACATCCTCGGGCTCAGCGACCCGGACGTCCCAAAGTGGAAAGAGATCCTCGATCATCTGACGCCTTACCCGGAGGACGAGACCGGGCTCCTGATCATGAAAGATACGCCACTGTCACATTCCCACAGGCACCATTCCCAACTCATGCCCATCCATCCTCTGGGCCTGTTGGACGTCAACGGCACCGAGGAAGAAAGGGACCTGATCAGCCGTTCGATCAACACCTGGCTCAGACAGGGATTCGGCGAGTGGATCGGAGAGGTCTGGGCCTGGGCCTCACAAATCGCCTCCCGGATCTACAAGGGCAACATGGCCTGCAGCTTTCTCGACCGTTACGCAGATGCTTTCCCGAGCGAAAACAGCCTGAACATGAACAACGATGAAAAGGAATACGGCCAGGGCGGCTTCTTCTTCCTGCACGGCTCCGAGTCGAAAGCTCCAGAGGGATGGCCCGATCGATGGCCCAGGGAGTTGAGCCTCAACGGCAGCTTGGGCGCTGCTGCGGCCGTGTTGGAAATGCTTCTTCAGAGCTGGACGGGCATCGTGCGGGTCTTTCCCGCCGTGCCCGATCGATGGCACAATGCCTGGTTCGAAAACCTGCGGGCTGAAGGCGCCTTCATCGTGTCCTCTCAGCTATCGGACCAACAAGTCACCTTTATCGACATCACATCCGAGGTCGGCGGTACGTGTCGTGTCCACAACCCCTGGCCCGCACGTGCGACCGTCACCAACCTCGCGACGGAAGACACCCGTTTGCTTGAAGGGCAGACGCTCGAGATATCCACACGCAAGGGGGACCGCTTCAGACTATCACCCGAGGCCGCGAAGGTCCCAGACAGCGAGGTTGCTCCTCCGGACTTCAACAGGAGCCCCGATCAATGCAACTGGTTCGGAGTGAAGAAAGCCCCTCGATTCTAGGAGGTTGAAGTAAGTCCCGGCCGGCGAGGGGCATTCAATCTTCGAGATAAGGCTGTATCTGGATGAAGTTGATCGCAAGCTCCTGCCCGATCGGGCCGATCGGACCAGCATCCCAATCGGAGATGACCAGCTTTGCGGTCCCGGTTTTCGCACGGAACACCATGCGTTGGTACGTCATGTAAAGCGTGTCGCCGGCAGGGTCGCTGTTGACCACTTCCCGGAATCCTTTCTCGGGAAGGACTGCAACGTCGTCAACCACTACGCTGATATTATTTGTCTTCCTGACACCCTTCCTTTGCGAAAGATCCGTGTAGTCACTGACGAGCATCCTTATCGAGTACAGCCTCCCGGGCGTCAGATTTCTGATCTGTTGCGATACGCGATTTGGCGCCTTGGCGCTTCTCCTGGTGATGAGAAAATGGTT
>DPYP01000196.1:0-3229 GCA_003545375.1 Lentisphaeria bacterium | reverse complement strand
ACACTGCCGGCGCGCAACCCTGAATTCTATTCCCGTGGCATGGATATGGCAGTGCCATCGATACGGCGAAACCCCGTTAACGCGCTGGATCCAAACATCAAGGGCGGCAATTACCTGAACAACATCCTGGCGATTACCCAGGCCCGGCAACTCGGTGCCGATGACTGCATTATCCTTAGCCCGGAAGGCCTTGTAACGGAAGCGGCAAACAGTAACGCCTGGTTTGTTATCGGCGACCAGCTCGTCACCCCGGCATCGGGCAACCTGAAAGGCTTGACCAAAAAACACATCCATCGTGCTCTGAAAGAGTTCGGATTGGAGAGCCGGGAGATCGACATTCACGCCAACGACTTACACGATGCGACTGAATGTTTTGTCACCAGTGCAACCCGTGACGTAATGCCGTGCGCGTCACTGCGGCTTGAAGACGGGACCGTGCTGAAGTTCCCCGAGGGCGGGGGTAAAATAACCCGCCAGGTGGAAAAAGTTTTTTTGGCTTACCTGGATGCCTATGTCGCGGCCCACGCCGGTGACGCTTTAATCTAAGGCTCCGACACGGTTCCACGGACGCCAACTTTGCCATTTGCCTGATGGCGAACAGGCTTCAAGTCCAGTGACGCAACCCATACCTGTTGGTTATCAACCTGGACGGCGAGCCGCTTGTCGAATTAAAAATGCCGCACGTCACACCCACGGCCGAAGCGATGCTGGCCACCGCCGGGAACTGCAATCATTTGACAGCGATTTCCGGGTGCCAACATCGCCGGTAAAATGCGCAAGCCATTAAAAAAGACCCGGTCCTATGAGGAACCGGGCCTTTTGAAGGTGCAGCACTGGAAATGCTGTGTGCGTCTTGCGCGTACCAAGGGTTCGAATCCCTCCCTCTCGCGTCAGTCCGCCAGGATATGCGTTGCGTTGGACGGCCACAACTGAACCGCCAGAAATTTCGGAATACGGTCAACCCGCGGATCAATCGGCTGTATGCCGACGACAGTCTTGGCAGCCCCGTCGTCCATCAGAAAGTTCATATCCATTGGCCCCCTGCCTTCAGCACTGGGGAATTCATAGCGTGTCATCTGCCAACCACTACCGTCTTGGGGATCATTGTAGACGACCTCCCGTCCGCCACCTTCACGATCCGGATGACTCGTGTAACGTATGTTCTGATTCGAATTGATCTCATCATAATCACTGATCAGCACGCGATACTCCTTCCCCGCCATACCGGAAAACGTCAGCGGATCCCTCACCCTCAACATCCCGGGACTGCCATCATAATATTCCCAGCCAAACCACAGATTGTAGCTGGAATATAGGCCATATGACGGCAACGGGACATCCAAATCCACGTTCGCGCTAAGCGGACAGTTCAGTGGGCTGTCCTTGGTCATCAGAAAGTAGTCGTAGAACACACCACGATCGTCGCCGCTACAGCCACACGCCAACTGCGGCGGGGTAAAGGTTGAGTTGTCGTTGGCAACCGGACGATAGGGATAACACATGTCGAAGTCGACCATATAAGAGACAATAGACATATGAGACTGGTGCAGGTTGTTGAGGCAGACAATTAACTTCGTCTTGTAACGGGCGTAGTTCAGGGCAGGCAACAGTAATGACGCGAGAATGGCAATTATGGCAATTACCACC
The DNA here is from genome assembly GCA_003545375.1 of Lentisphaeria bacterium. Lineage (GTDB taxonomy): Bacteria > Verrucomicrobiota > Lentisphaeria > JABSQK01 > CAJWLW01 > CAJWLW01. Next base: position 1,582 of record DPYP01000196.1, on the reverse strand, counting down.
AGCAACTCAATCAGCGTAAAGTATCGAGTATTCCGCATCCATGTCCTCCTACTGCTCCTATTATACTCCCTCCCTCTCCGCCAACCTTCATAAACTGTTCGAATAGTGGCTGTGGCGATCCGACAAGAATGGCCGGTTTATCTCCGCCTTTCCTGCCGCGACATTGAGAAAAAAGTCGGCGATCCAACGCCGTTCACCAGCAGCACACCCGACCGAGCCGCTGTTCCACGTTCGGCCACAGGGTTTCTTCTCGTGGACACGCAAAAAAAATGTTGCAATTTACGAGACAATTTTCTATACTGCTTCATAACTATGTAAGGTGACAGTGGGCTCTGGGCTGTTTTTTCCGGATTCAACCGTCATTCCTGATAACGTTTCGAGGCAAACAAAAAACAATGTGTAAGGAGAAAATCATGGGTGCAAAGCTGAACTCTCTATTGGCGTGTGCGGTATTGATGATGACAGGATGGGCGCTGACAACCGACGCGGAATTGGTCAGTTTCGAGGCGAGCAACGGCTTCATCGAGGGCGAATACATAGGCGGCCAGGGACTGCCGGTCGGCGTGATCAAGAACTGGCTAGTCACCGGGGCCAATCCGTCTATCAAGGTGTGCGATTCGGACGGCTGTACCAATGACGTGAAACCCGACAACGTCGACGGCGACCAGATGGCGAGAGTCCAAACCGACAGCGGCGTGACCACGATCACGATCGAGCTCGAACCCACGAAACGACGCAGCCTGACCTCGTTCTACTGGGCCTATCGCGGCACTGGTGTAAGCGCCTGCACCGATTACTTTGCTGTCCCGTACAACACACAGACCGCGACCCTCGAGGTGACCTACTACGACCTCGACGACAATGAACTGGGCACCGACTTGTTCTGCGGCGGACTCGCCCAGGACTGGGGCCCCCTGATGACGCTCGCGGAGTGCTCTTTCTCGGACGTGCCGCTGTCACGCGTAGTGATGGCCATGACGCCGCCGTCCGGCGGCTCGATGTTCTACCTGGAAAGCCTGCTGTTCGACGAGGTCCCGCTGCCCACCGGCAGTACGACCATGATCAGCTTCGAGGAGAGCGAGGGCTTCCCGGTCCCCGGCACTGCCTTCACCGGCCAAGGAGTGCCAGCCTCGCTGATCAGCGCCTGGAACGTCACCGGCAACAATCCTTCTATGAAGGTGTGTGATTCGGACGGCTGTACCAATGACGTGAAACCCGACAACGTCCACGGCGTCCAGATGGGGAAGGTCGACACCGACGATGGCGCGACCACGCTCGAGCTCATCTTCGCAACCACGAAAAATCACAGCCTGAACTCGTTCTACTGGGCCTATCGCGGCAGTGGTAACAGCGCCTGCGCCTCGGACGGCCTTGGTGCCACGACCGCGACCCTCGATGTGACCTACTATGATCTCTCGGGCGACGCGATCTGGACCGACACGTTCTGCGGCGGACTCGCCCAGGACTGGGGCCCCCTGCTCACGCTCGCGACGACCTCCGTCGCGGGCACTCCGCTGTCGAAAGTGCTGATGGTCATGACGCCGCCGTCCGGCGGCTCGACTTTCTACCTGGAAAGTCTCGA
>DPYP01000015.1:0-3355 GCA_003545375.1 Lentisphaeria bacterium | reverse complement strand
CTGTTCCAAATTATTGATATTGAACGCCGGAATACCGAAGTCGTTTTCGGCCGCGTGATCGAGCAGCAGGCGCATTGGAACTAAGGCCATCAGACGGTCTCCAAGTTTATTCGACGTTATATATCGTTGATTGAGCCGGTTAAAATTAATGGCGCCCGATCGGAATGCAACCGCCCTGTCGCGGCCCGCCGAAGCCCCTTACTCCGGTGCTGGTTGAATACAGACAGTTCTTCCTTAAACGCCGTACTATAAATAAGTGGTTGGTGTACGATCAGAGACGAGTCTACAGGCGTATTCGATAATGGTGGAAGAGCGCAAATGAAGGGGGGATGAAGACATTGGACATCGCGTAGGTTTCGCGGTTGTCACTGTACCCCTGGCTGGCGGCCTCGAGGTGGATGACCAAGTTGTTCAGAGTCTGCCAGGCATACGGCACCCAGCCCATGATGATCAGCTGGATCTGTTGCTGAGTGTCACCCGGAAACAGACTGCGAGTGCAAACTGTCTCATGGAATTCGGCTAACTGGACACAATACGGCTCGACAACATCGCCGCAGGCGACAGAAGCCGGGGTCTCGGGGGGCATCCGCTCGCTGTCCAAGTGCTGAATAAGCATGTCCTGGAGACCATTGACGATCTCGCAATAAGTCATGCCGTCCTGATCGATAGTGGCCAGGAACTTGCCTTTCGATCGGGTGAATATGGACTGGTTGCCCTGCTTCTGTCGGTCCTGTGTGTGAACGCTCTGAGTCAACCCCTGCATGCGATTGGCGAGCACTGCGGAGAGAACGGCATAGTGCCACATCGGCCGGACAGTGAGTTCCTTGAGGCGGGCAACGACAGTGGCATCGCGCCGCTCCAGCATGGCGACCTCGTCCGGCGAAATCTCAACTTCTTGATTGCCGTCCGGCACTTCAAACCGGGTACGGCACTGAGGGCACTCCAATTCAGCGCCAATATGCTGCGGTGCCACAACCAGTTGTTGTCGGCATCCGGGGCACTGCACCTGCATGTCATCTTGCATTGGCTTCTTTGAGGCAGAATGGTCCGCGCCTCATGCGGCACTGGCGGGGTTAAGCCGTGTCTGCAGAGACCGTGTCATATCACGTTCGACTTCCGCGAACGTCTGGTATCGTTCATCCATGGGCCGGCGGATCATGCGATCGATGATCGTTGCGATATCCGGGCTGATGTCTTTGAGTTTATGTTCCATAGTCGACAGCCGGGCACTGCGCACATGTTGCCGGGCGATGGCGTCGATTTCTTTGGCGGTGAAGTAATTGGAACCGCTAACGGCGAAATACAAAACCATGCCGAGGCTGTAAATCTCGCTGCAGCCACGTTCGCCCTCGCCGAGAATCCGCTCCGGCGGGAAATAGATCGGCGAGCCGACGATGGTGTCGCCGTGATCGATCAACGAATCTTCGAGGCTCATGCAGATTCCGAAATCGAAAAGAAACGCGCCGGCGTCGGCGGTGACAATGACGTTCTGCGGCTTCATATCCCGGAACAGGTAGCCGCACGAATAGATGTGGGCAAGGGCGGACAACAGTCGAAGGCCGATGAGCAGGACGTCGAACTCGGGCAGCTTGGAGAGGCGCTCGATGTGGCTGTCGAGGCGTTCGCCCTTGATGAACTCCATGGCCATGTAATGCTCACCGTCGGCAAAACCCGAGTCCACGAGATTAGCCAGGCAGGGGTGCGAGCGCAGGGCGTTTGCCACCTGAGCCTCAGATTGCAGGTTGCCGATCAAGTCTGCGTCGGTCAAGCCGCCGCGCGGCAGTACCTTGACGGCGTATTCCTCGGTGGCATTAACGCACAGCGAGCGATAGACAGCGCCCATGCCGCCACCGCCGAGGGGGCCAATCAGGAAGAAGTCGCCGACTTTCATCGGGATGAAGTTAACTTTGTGGCAGTGTTCGCACTGACCGGCGACAAGGGGCGTGTAGTTCGCCAGATGCAGCAGCTTGTTGCATTCGGTGCAGACAAACTTTCCGTCTACAAGCATTTCGAGCGTGGATTCGCGCTTGCCGAAAAGGCTCATGCTATTCTGCTTTGGTTTCGTCGGCCTGGTTCTGGAAGCTGGCGAGCGCTGCATCGACCGTGTCGTAGATGTCGAGGACGCGGTAGGCCCGGGTAATCGAGAGCAGGGTTGAGGGTTTTTTCTGCATACTGGCGATTCTCATCTGGCCGCTTTTCTCATTAATCATCTTCAGGATCGCCATGAGGACGCCGAGGCCGGTACTGTCCATAAAGTCAAGCCTGCTGAGGTCGAAGACGACATTCGGGCAGTCCTGCTGCTCGTACCAGGATTGGACGCGGGCGCGCACGGATTCGGAGGTGTCAGACGTCAGCATGCCGGAGAGGTTGACGAGCCCGATGCCGTCGTGTTGGTCCATTGTGATGTCCATATTCGGTCCTTGGCATGTGTGATTACAACTGAAAATGCGGTGTCGGCAGTCAGTCAGCCGGCGCCGGCGGGCACAGCTTCCGTTTCGTTGGCGGTCTGCCAGTCTCGTTTCACGTTCAACATGCAGTAGTTCTGCGAATCGATGCGGAAAAAGTGTAGGGCACTGGCGATTTCCTCGATGATTGCCAGGCCGCGGCCACGCATAGCAAGCGATCCGGTCTGTTGAGATTCCGTCCGATAGGTTTCCAAGTCCCAAGCCGGCCCGTAGTCTGAAAAAATCAGGCCAAGTTCGTCCCCATACTGGCGGACGACAAGATCGATGCTCTCATCGGTGGCCAAATGGCTATGGTCGATCACGTTGTTGATATACTCGACGATCAACAGTTCGATGGCGTGTGCCGTTTTTTCCGGCCAGTTGACCTCAAGCAGTCCCTCGCTGATTCGATGTGCGTACGATCGCACGGCATCGGTATTCGGCGAGATACTGTAGCAAGCATAACCGTTGATCGGCACGAAATCCAGTGTGATAGCAGAGCAATCATCGGCTTCGGTCCGATAGCCTTCGGCATCGATGGCGCGGATCAACCGGCGGGCCATATCGCGCGTGTCGCCGGCCTGGCGTAATTTCCTGAAGACCCGATCGACGCCCCCACGCTCACACATCTCGCCCGTGCCCCTGTGGGCTGCCTCGAACAGGCCATCGGTGAACATGACGATCTGCATGCCCGGAACACACGGAATCTGGCATTCGTCCTCGGCATTGTAGGTGAGCCCGACCTGCGTATTGAAGCCGATCGGCAAGCCGCCTGTGGACTTGAACTGCTCTTCGAGAATCAGTTCACCATGCTGGTAAACCAACGGCGGCGGATGGCCGCACGACAGGCAATTCCAGCATTGATTGGCTTCGTCCAGAATCATCAGGAAAAGTGTCATGTACATGGACGG
>DPYP01000486.1:0-2775 GCA_003545375.1 Lentisphaeria bacterium | reverse complement strand
ATGAGGCTGCCGGCGAGCTGCAGCGGCGGCTGGAGGACCATCCGAACGATGTGAATGCTGCCCACCTGTTGATGCAGACTTACTATGACCACTTGAACTCGCCACAGGAAGCCGTCAATGTCCTGCGCGGCGAGCTGGAGAAGAAAAAGCTGCAGGCTGACCATATAAGAATGGTGGATCTGGCCGTCGACATTCTGTTGGAAGTGAAGCAGCAGTCCGACGCTGTGCGGATCCTCGAGCGGTCCATCGAAAAACTCGGCAGCGGCGGGGCTGTTTCCCCACTCAGGCAACGGCTCGACCACCTGCAATGAAGCCGCAATTATTTTCTCAAACCGGGAGTCTAATCCATGCAAATCGTTGAACTGCTGCGTGCCATGGAAGGCCACAACGCCTCCGACCTGTTTGTCTCTGTCGATAAGCGCCCGCATTATCGTATCATGCGCAGCCTGGTCGAGGCGGACCCCGACACGACCACGGACGAGCAATTCCGGGAATTTCTCGGGTCACATTTACCGGCGGGAACGGTTGCGCGCCTGGAAAAGAATCGTGATCTGGATATTGGTGTTTCGCTGGAAGACAGCCGTTTCCGCTTCAACATATACTACCAGAAAGGCGAGCTGGCGATGGTCGTCCGGCGCGTACCGTCGGGGGCGCTGTCGTTTTCGGAGCTGGCCTTGCCGTCGGTGTTGACCTCGCTGGCGGAAGCGCCGCGCGGCCTGGTGCTGGTCACCGGCTCCACGGGCAGCGGTAAATCGACGACGATGGCGGCGATGCTGCATCATATCAATTCGAGCAGTGCCAAGCATATTGTCACTGTCGAAGATCCGATCGAGTTCGTACACCAGGATCTGCAGAGCGTTGTGAATCAGCGTGAGATCGGTACGGACACGACTGATTTCTTCACATCTCTGCGGCACATCGTGCGTCAGAGTCCGGATGTGATTATCATCGGCGAGATGCGCGACCTCGACACCATCTCCACGGCGGTGTCGGCGGCGATGACCGGCCATCTGGTGCTCTCGACGATGCATACCGTGGACGTCGTGCAGACCCTCGAACGTATCATCAACTATTTCCCGGATCAGCGTCGCGATCAGATCGCCCTCGATCTCGGGTTCGCGCTCCGGGGCATCGTCTCCCAGCGACTGCTACCGTGCGCTGATGGCAGCGGTGTGGTGCCGGCGTTGGAAATCCTCGTGGCCACACCGCTAGTCCGACGGTTAGTGCACGAGCGTGATTTTGATGGTCTGGAGCAGGTGATCAAGACCGGCGCATCCGAGGGTATGCAGACATTCACCCGGGCCTTGGCGGATCTTGTCGAGGCAGAAAAAATCACTGTCGAAACCGGCGCCGCGGCCGCGACCAATCGTGATGAGTTTCTGCTCGCTGTCGAAGGCATGCAAACCGGGGTCGAAACTTTTCGCACACTGGAGAATGCCGAAGAGTCGTTCGGCTACGGCATGAAGAGCCTGCTGCGCGCCGCAGTGCGTCACGGCGCCAGTGATCTGCTGCTCACCGCCAAATCATCGCCGCTGCTGCGTATTGATGGCGAGCTTATGGAGACCAACACAGAGGCGCTGTCGCCGGCCATGACCAAGCAGCTCCTGTTCAGCGTGTTGTCGCCGTCGCAACGGACACATTTCGAACTGGAGAAAGAGATCGACTTCGCCCTGAGCGTCGACGTCTCGAAATCTAAGGGTGGCGCTGATTTGCCGCCCGATCACCACCGGTTCCGGGTCAACGGATTTTATCAGAAAGGCACGGTATCGGTGGCTTTGCGGGTGATCAGCCAAAAGATCCCGACGCCGCAGGAGATTAACCTGCCGAAAGCGATCACCGACCTGTCCAACCGCGCCCACGGTCTGCTGCTAATCACCGGTCCGACCGGGCATGGCAAGTCGACGACGATGGCCTGCCTGCTGAGCCTGATCAATCAGACGCGCGCCTGCCATATCATCACGATCGAAGACCCGATCGAATATGTGCACTCCAACGACAAGGCGGTCATCGAGCAACGCGAGGTGTTCGCCGATACGAAAAGCTTCACCAACGCCCTGAAATACATCCTGCGCCAGGACCCCGACGTCATCATGATCGGTGAGATGCGCGATCCGGAAACGATCTCGGCGGCATTGACGGCGGCGGAGACCGGGCATCTGGTGTTGGCAACGCTGCATACCAACGATGCGGTACAGTCGGTCGACCGGATCGTCGACGCCTTTCCGGCGCATCAGCAGTCACAGATCCGCACGCAGCTGGCGGCGACCTTGATTGCAGTTGTTTCGCAGCGCCTGTTGCCGACGGTCGACGGCGAAGGGCGGGTACCGGCATTCGAGATCATGATCGGCACCTCGGCGGTACACGCACTGATCCGCGACGAACGCACACACCAGATCCCGGCAACGATCGAAACCAGCGCCAAGGACGGCATGGTCACTATGGACAGGGCCCTGCAGAATCTCTATCGCAAGAACCTCATCAGTCGCCAGACGGTCTTGTCGCTGGCCAAGGATAAAGATATCATCTAAGGGCGTGCCTTAGATGACTCGAGTTTTGAAAAATATCCCCCCCCTGCGGACTTGGCCTGTGGCTTGCCTTCTGAACCCCGAATACCCAACACCCTACCTTCATTGCAAGACACACCCATTTTCTATCAGGGACGTTTCTTGCGGCTGATCGAACGGGACGGCTGGACGTCGCCTGGCTGGCGGACAAGGCGGCAGAGGGTTGCGCCAGAGATCCGAAAAATTGCGCCGGGCTCTACTTCGCACGGGG
>DPYP01000456.1:1268-11754 GCA_003545375.1 Lentisphaeria bacterium | reverse complement strand
AGGAAGTGGCGACCGTTTCAAGCTTCGACCTCAAGCCTCGGCGATCAGCGAATCCATCACGCCGGCGCGCCGCGCAAATACGGATTGAGTGTATCGTCGAATTTGCGGAAGGTGCCGTCGGCAGTTGGTACGATGGCCACCATGTTGGCAACGCGACGGGGGCGATCGGTCGTGTTGGGGCCGCTGCCGTGAACGAGAAGTCCATCGAAGACGATCAGTGTGCCGGCGGCCGCGGGCACGTCGATCAATTGCGATTCATCGACCTCGGCGCGGACGACGATGGACCCCGGAATCGGGTCGTGGCGAACCTCCTGCCGATGACTGCCGGGCAGTATCTTGAGACACCCGTTCTCCGGTGTGGCGTCATCGAGTGCGATCCAGCAGGTCACGATTTTCGGCTCGTCATAGCCGTAGTAGACATTGTCCTGATGAAGCGCCAGTGCGCCGCCGTACCGGGGAGGCTTGTAAAACAGCTGATCCTCCACCAGTCGAAACACCGGTCCCAGGACAGACTCGACAATATCGAGAATGACTGCGTGCTGCAGCACGAGCTCTTTGTAACGCGCGTTCCGCGTGAACACCGGCGTGAACAACGTGTACGACTGATCCGGCTCGGTGCTGAGCCCGATGCTGCCGGCCTGTGCCTCCGCCGCGAACCGGTCTGCAATGTCGCGCAGCTCCGTCACGGCAGCGTCCGACATGACCCGACCGCAATCGAGGTAGCCCAAGGAATGGAATCGGGCCAGCTGTTCCGAGTTCAGATGATGGTTCATGGCATTTCGCGCTCAAATGCGGCTATTCGCATCGATCAATAACGAGTTCGTGGTAAGTTACACGACTAAGGCCGATGCAACACCGGTTCCCCAATCCGCCGACATGAACGACAACGACCGACAATTCCTGATCGAGCTGGCGCAGGCAGCGATCGATTCGGCCCGGCTCGAGCCGGGCGCCAGCGCTTTGGACCCCGAAGGCAAGCCGACGGGCCGCCCCAACACGCTGGACTTTGCGATCATCCCCCCGGGCGGGCGGGCCCACTATCCGGCCCTTTGGGTGGAGGAAATCCCCTACAGCTTCGCCACCGGCCTGGTGCCGGTCGAGGAAGGCCTGAACCATTTGCGACTGATCGCAGCTTGTCAGAACGGCCCGGAATGGCGAGCACTGGACGGCGCGGCAGCGCTCTGGCCGTACGCGGTGCCCGACCATGTGAACTTCGACGGCACCGCGGTTTTCTTTCCAGGCACCTACAGCCCCGACGACGACCAGGGCGGCGAACCATACGGTGTGCGGCCCCCGGCGAGCAACCACTACGACTTCATCTGGCTGGCGTGGCTGCTGGTTCGGCACACCGGCAGCCCGGAGCTGCTGCGCGAGGAATTCTCAGACGTGCCGCTCCTGGACCGGCTGCGGCGGGCGTTCGACGCCGTGCCCGCCGAGACCGACACCGGCCTGGTCGCCACCACGGCTGAGGAGCGATTTGTGGGGTTCCTCTTCTGCGACGCCATCTACATGACCGGGCGCCTGTTGACGGCGTCGCTGCTGCGGCACCGGGCGGCCGGGCACCTGGCGGATCTCTATGCCCTTGTCGGCCGGGAGGACCATGCCGAGGCCATGCGCGACATGGTTCGGCAGATTGAACAGAACGTCCCGACCGCGTTCACACCGCGCCCGGGTCGAGGGTGGCTGCCCGCGTCCACCGGCGTCTCCAACCAGGATGATGTCTGGGGAACGATCTACGCCCTGTGGCGCCGCGTACTTGTGGGGCCGCCGGCGCAGAAGGCTTACCGGCAGATCCTGCGCGCGCTGGATGACGGAACCATCCTCTACGAAGGCGCGGTTCGCCACGTGCCGCTGGACGGCGATGCCTCCGAGACCTCGGCCTGGGAGCGCACCGAGGTGCCGTATAACCGCTACATGAACGGTGCGTACTGGCACGTGCCCACCGGCTGGCTGATCAACCTGCTGTCCCGGGAGGATCCGGACCGCGCCCGTGCGGTGCTGGACGCCTATGTCGCACACATGCGCGAGCATGATTTTCGGCGCGGGCCGGAGCTCGGCGGGCCCTGGGAATGCATCGGCCCGGAGAAAGAAGCATGGAAGTGCCCGGTCTTTCTGGGCTCGATCACCATGCCTCTCGGCGTGTTGGCGGCCGAGTGGTGGCGCTAGAGTGCTCAGCCTGAATTATTCAGTCCGATAGCGATGTTCGCACTCACCGCGACGGGCGACAATGACCTCGTGCTGTGAGCAGTCGATGGTCCACGTCGAAGCCGTGCCCGCCGGTACCACTTCGAGCACCGTGACCAACCGATAGTCGGTGCCCGGCACACTGGTCATGGCCAGATGGTTGACCGGGCGTTCATTACCGTCGATGAAATCAGGACCGTGTTCCGCCGCACTCACATCCCAGGCCGGCGTGACAATGAGATCGGCCTGGCCGCCGCCTATCACGAATCGCCCGTCGTCCGACTTGATGGGCAAACGTGTATGAAGATGAAATGTTGCGCCGCGCGCATGTTCGAAGCTGACAGCATCATCAACAAAGAACAGTGACGGCTCGGGCGAGTAGATCCGCCTGATATGTTTCCTGAATGGCAGACCGATCCAAACAGACGTCGTGTCGATGCTCGCGTCAAAAATGGTTTCGTCGCCGTGGCCGGTCGGCAGGATCGGCTGATGCGGGTGCATATGCTGTGCTTCATGGCGATCCCCTGTCTTTGCCGGGCTCAGGACATTGTGCATATGAGCCTCCACGAGTACCCGCTCGCCAGGATGGGAGCCACCCAGTTTGCCACGATCGATGCACACAGCTTCGTGAAAAATCTCGAGGATGAAGCTGCCCTTGTCCTGATGCAGATGGCCCCCTCCGGCGGCGGCGCCAAAAAGCTGGCAGCGGACGGGCCCGTGCGCCGTGGGCCGACAACTGGCGACGATACCGGTGCTCGGCAGCAGGCAGAAGTGCGGCAGATCGACAGCACCGTCCGCGGTTGGCGGGTCGGTCAGGATCAAGGTATGCAGTCCATCAACGGTGGCGTTGCCACTGGCATACGGGATGGCCTGCTCATGCAGCATGGCCTGACGCAGACGTTCCCAGCGCGGATCATCGCACGCGACGGACATCAGGGCGGCAAGATCCAGCCCGTACGTGCCGGCGCTGTCACCATACGGCAAGATCTCGCCCGCGGATTCGACAGTCGACAGAAACATAAAGCAGAAATCGGTGCAGCCGATCATCGCGCGCGGCGTCATCTCCGCCAGCGATTTACCCCGATAACGGGCCAGCATCACCAGCGCGTAGAGTGCCCGGACGATCGTCGCCGAGGTATAGCCTGGGCCCTCGTGCCCGCCATGGTCATCCGTTGCATTGAACACCAGGTCGATCGATTCCAGCAGTTCGCCCTCCGCCTGGTCGAGCCACGAATCGGCCCGCGGAAAGGTCGACCGCAGCGCCAGCAGCGCCGCAATCCTGCCTTGGGCAAAGCACGCCGCCTGATTGCAATGATAGATGTATTCGCATTCGAGAAAATCACGATTGATCAGCGTCAGGCCCTTCTTTGATATCGCGTCCATGACGATCTTGCGGCCGGCATCGGTCAGCGCAGCACCGGCCCAGTCCAGACCAAGGGCGAGGGCATAGCAATTGTCGAAGGCACTGAAGGCGCGGTGTGAAAAAGTGCTGCCGGGGAAATGCTCCTGGAAACACTCGTCCCAGTATTCGGCATGGGCGATCGAGAGCATGGCGCGGGCCGCCAGGCGCAGCAATTGCGGGTCGTTCTCAAGCAGGCCGACAAAGCCACAGGTGACGACTATATTCGCCGGATCACTTTCCCCACGCTCGATCTCATGGGCCCGATGATGGCGGTTGGTCGTCGCGCCGGACGTCATGATGAACTGCTCGGGCTCGGAACCGATGTAACTGTGCGCCTGTGTGCAGATGCGTTCTATCATCCATCGGAAGCCGGGATGTCGGGCTTTTGTCCGAATTGATTCGAGCTCGGGTTCGTCGAACAGCAACCCGATCGATGGGCGTGCATCGATTGGCCGGTCGGCAGGCAGCAGGAATTCGGGCCAATCCGCGGTGTATGCCGGCGGTCGGCTTTGACGGATTCGCTCGATTTGCAGATTGACGAGGTTGATGTACTGGACAGTGGCGCTGCCGATTCCCCCATCAATGGCATCGCAGGTGAACCGGATACGCTGCAGGGTCTGGCCGGTGATCGGCCCGGTGAACTCCCATTTCTTGTCCTGGCCACGGACCCGTTCGAGGACGGTCTGTTCGCTGCCGTCAATCGTTGCTGCAAGGGTGACGACAACAGAGCCCGGCAAAGCACAACGGATACGCATGGCGTCATAGCCGGTCAACGATATGTCGACGTCGCGCCACATCGTGAAAATCGGCGTGCCCGGCATTGAATCGTGCCAGGAAAAATCGACCCAGCACCAGTTCTGCGAGGCCGCCGCTCCGGTGCCGTCGACCGGTTCGAAGGTATACGTATCCAGCTCCGACAGGGTCGGGTCCCAGAAAGCTTCGATCACCGATTCGGCGTCGTTGATCGGGCGTGGTCGCAAGCTGATACCGTTTGCTTGATGTTTGGGATTGCGTAGTGCTGCAGGCGTGAGTACACCGGAACATACATGTTGAGAAAACAATTGCATAACCGTCTTTACAAGGATTTCCCGGGGTTGTTCGAGGAACTGCCGCCGCTTGACTGCGGAACGTCAAGGTCATAGTGTAATTCATGGGCGTTGGCAATGACCAATGATCAGAAACTTCCAGCGTCGGAGAAGAGATGACGAAGCGACCAAATACGCTTCTCGGGCAACGGCATGCGTTCACACCGGTCGAATCGCTTGGGGTCAGGCTCAACAGGTCAATTCGACTCGGGTTTACCCTGATAGAATTGCTTGTCGTGATCGCCGTCATCGCGATATTGGCATCGATGCTTCTGCCGGCCCTGACCCGGGCAAAGGAAGCGGGTTTGAGGGCGGTGTGCATAAGCAACCTGAAGCAATCCTACCTGTCCTTCGCCATGTACAGTGATGGCCAGGACGGTTGGGCGCCCTTTGCCGATGCCTTTGGCGGTACCGCCGGCCCGCCCGGAGCGATGTGTCGCGACTGGACCTCGTCAATGCTCCACCTGGGCTACATGCCGGACGGCCAGGTCATCCAATACGACTACGATCCCCCGGGATCAGCCTACGTGGCTTCCACGCGAATGTCGGGTCTCGGTGCCATCCACTGCCCGGTAATAGGGGCGTATTCCAACAGCAACAGCCCCGATGACTTCATATTCAGCAGCCGCGGTTTCGGCATGCGAACATCGGCGAACGGCGAAGGTCAATACACCGGTGAAAAGTGGAGCCTGGAAACAGTCGGCGTAGCCGGGCCAACCGAGGTAAACGTCTATGTCGGCAAGTTCGAAAAATTGCGCCTCGACCTTCCATTCCTGGCCGATGCTATCACCTCGAACAATGACGGCGGCAGTTCCATTTTCATTGTTCAGTTCATGGTATTCTGGCCACAGATCACCCGCCCCCACATGGACCGGGCAAACGGCGTGATGCCCGACGGTCATGTCGAGTCGTTTTCGAAGGGCCAGCTGCTTGGCCTGGTCCCAGGCGCCGAGTTCACGTCGGTGATTATGCCATAAATTGCACGGCATCAGGATGAGTGACCCATGATTACCACAGCAACCCCGCCAACGATCACATCTGTAGCAATATCCTTGCTGTTGATGGCGCTGTGCTGTGAGCTGCGGGCAGAGCTTGTCGTGGCCCGCAACGGGCAGTCTGATTACACAATCGTAGTCGGCACGGATTGCTCGCCCTCCGAACGGTATGGTGCGACCGAGCTGCAGATGTTCCTCAAGCAAATCTGCGGGGCGCGCCTGCCGATTACAGACGCGCCCCCAACATCCGCCGGTCGCCAGGGCAGTATTTTCGTGGGCCGCAGCGCGGCGCTGGACCGCCTGCAACTGGGACTCGACTTCGCAACGCTGGGCGACGAGGGGTTTGTCATCAAGACCGTCGGGCCCCATCTGATCCTGGCGGGCGGCAAGTCGCGGGGCAGCCTGTACGCCTGCTATGAATTTCTGTACCAATACCTGGGTTGCCGCTGGTTCACCCCCTCGGTCAATCGTATTCCGCGCCGCGAAACGATCACGATTCCCGCCATCGACTACCGAAAGATACCGGCCTTGGAGTACCGTGACATATTCTATCAGGAAGCCTGGGACGGCGACTGGTCCGCACGCAACCATGTCACCGGTATCAATTCGCGCCTGAAAACGAGGCACGGCGGCAAGCGCCGGTACCATAACCTCCACTTCGCTCATACCGCTTACTCGCTGGTGCCGCCCGACCAATACTTCGGGGCACATCCCGAGTACTTCTCCGAGGTCAACGGCAAACGTGTCGGCAAGGGGGGGCAGCTTTGCCTGTCCAATCCTGATGTATTGAAGATCGCGACCGCCGGCGTCCGCCAGTGGGCACGGGATGAACCCGAGGCCGACATCATCTCCGTCTCCGAGACCGACTCGCACGGCCACTGTCAATGCGGAAACTGTCGGATTCTGATCGATCGGGAGGGCAGCCATGCCGGGCCGCTTCTGCACTTCGTCAACCGGATAGCCGACAATATCAGGGAGGAGTTCCCGGAGCTGGCCGTCGGCATGCTGGCCTACAATCACATGTACAGCAGGATACCGCCAAAACACGTCAGGCCCCGCCCCAACGTCGTCGTCCGCCTGGTCACCAGCGGCTGCTGTCGTTTCCATTCCCTGGCCACATGTGACAGTGACTTCGCCTACGAGGGGAGTGTCCAGTTTCGTGACGACATTACGGGCTGGAAGAACGCCGGCGACAGCCTGTACGTGTGGAACTATGTCGCCGACTATGGCGACTTTCTGGCGCCCTTACCCAACCTCCACATCCTCCAGTCCGACATCAGGTTTTTCATTGAGCACAACGTCAAGGGCATATTCGAACAGGGCATATCCGGAATGCCCGGCGGGGAGTTCGCCGAGCTGCGCTCGTACCTTCTGGCCAGGTGTCTGTGGCAGCCGGAATGCGACTGGCAGCAGGTGATGGATGAATTCCTCGAAGCCTACTATGGGGCGGCGGCAACGTCCATCAGGGCGTATATCGACCTGTTGCACGAGCAGGTTGCGGGCAGCGACTTTCATTCACAGCGGGCACAACCCGCGGCATACCTGACCCGCGCCGTGGTCGATCGCGCCGATCAACTGTTTGACAAAGCGGCGGCAGCCGTTGCCGACGATCCGGTGCTGCTGCTGCGAGTGAAGAAAGAACGTCTCGGCATCGCGCTCACCAGGATCTACAGACATGAAGAGCTCCTGCCTTCACCAGAGGCACACGAAGCGGCGGTGGAAGCATTTGCCCGGACGGCCGAAGCATGCGGCATCTCGCACCTGGCGGAGGGGAATCAGCGCCCGCTCGAGAAGGAGCTTCAGAAGTGGCGACAACAGGTCGTGGACCGCAGGCGGGCCGCCGAAGCCCCCAAGGCGAACGCCCGCGTTGTCGGCCGTTGGGAGATCGAGGAAGGTACCGGCACAGGGATCGGGGATTCTGCGGGTGACAACGACGGCACGATCCACGGCGCCCGGTGGAGCACGGATACGCCGGGGTCCGACTCGTCGCATGCCCTGGCGTTTGACGGGCGCGACGACTACGTCGACCTGCGGCAAGACAGTTCCGAGCCCCGTCTCGAGACCTGGATTCACCCCGACAAGGCTTTTACGGTGTCGTTGTGGGCCAGGCCCGAGGGCACCGAACATCAGCAGGCCGCTTTCTTCTGCGGCCGCTCCGACCGAACGCGGCCCTTCGGCATCGTTTTCAATCCCGCTGATCACCTGGTCTTGGTACAAAGTGTCGCCACCGGCAACTACGCCCTCGGCCCGTACGTCACCGACCGCTGGCATCATGTGGCAGCCGTTTACAAGGGGACGGGCCGGGGAGCGGACCTGTACGTCAACGGTGTCAAGCAGACGACCACGTCGTACACGGAGAATTTTCGGGCTTACGAGGACCTGTGGGCCTCGTTGGTCGGCGCCGGGTCGACTTGGGACAACGTTACGAATCAGCCGGTGCGGAACCTCAATTTCAGCGGCAAGATAGATGACGTCCGTCTGTACGACGGCGTTCTGAGCGCCGCCGAGATTGCCAGGAGCTACAAGCGGCGCCAGCAAGCGGACCTTGTCCTGGCCCGCCGGGGCCAGTCCAGCTACAAAATAGCGATTGCCCCGGACTGCTCGCCCTCGGAGCGCCACGGGGCGGATGAGCTTCAACGTTTTCTGGCGCAAATCTGCGGGGTCAAGCTGCCCATTGTGCATGATTCGGGTACCGACCCGGCAATATTCGTGGGTAACAGCAAGGCGCTGGAGCGGCTGCAATTGGAAATCGACTTTGCAACGCTGGGCGACGAGGGGTTTGTCATCAAGACCGCCGGACCGCATCTGGTTCTGGCGGGCGGCAAGCCGCGGGGCAGCCTGTACGCCTGCTACGAGTTTCTGTACCGATACCTGGATTGCCGCTGGTTCACTCCGAAAGTCAGTCGCATTCCGCGCCGGGAAACGGTCACGATTCCCACCATCGACTACCGCAAGATACCGGCCTTGGAGTACCGTGATATATTCTATCGGGAAGCTTGGGACGGCGACTGGTCGGCACGAAATCACGTCACCGGCATAAATTCGCGGCTGGGCCCGCAGCACGGTGGCAAGGTTCGTTTTCATAACTTGCATTTCGTTCACACGCTGCCTGCCGCCGTTGCCGCCGAGAAGTACTTCCAGGAACATCCCGAGTACTTCGCCTTCTACCTGATTGATGGCAAACGGCATGGCCGTAGAGGCGAGAACGACCAGCTCTGCCTGACCAATCCGGATGTGGCCGACATTACCCTTGAAAGCGTCCGCCAGTGGCTGCGGGATGAACCCGAGTGCAACATTGTCTCGGTCTCCGAAGGTGACCATGGCCGGCCTTGCGAGTGTGGCGAGTGCCGCGCACTGGTTGCGCGCGAAGGCAGTCAGACCGGTCCTGTTCTGCACTTTGTCAACCAGATAGCCGACAGTATCAAGGAAGAGTTCCCGGATGTAGCGGTCGGCTCTTTAGCCTACAAGCACCATGGCACGCGCAGGCCGCCCAGGCATGTCAAGCCCCGTACCAATGTTGTTGTGCGAATGAGCACCGCCGAGCATTGTCAGTTTCACCCGCTGACCACGGCCGATTGCGCGGGCAATCGTCACCTCCGTGAAGACACAGTCGGATGGTCGAAGATAAGCCCGCGCCTGTACGTGTGGGACTACGTGGCCAATTACGGCGACATCCTGATGCCGTGGCCCAACCTCCATGCGCTTCAGCCAAAGATCAAGTTTCTCGTCGACCATGGTGCCAAGGGGATATTTGCGCAAGGCATCAGTGCGACTGATGGCTCCGAGTTTGCGGCGCTGCGCTCGTACATTCTGGCCAGGTGCCTGTGGGACCCGGAATGCGACTGGGAGAAGGAAATGGATGCATTCCTCGATGCCTGCTACGGCCGCGCCGCCGGGCCGCTACGGCAATACATCGACCTGCTTCATCAAAAGGTGCGGCGCGATGACATCCATGCAACGGCGGCGCCCTCAGAATACCTGACCCGTGAATTGGTCAACCGGGCCGACGAGCTGTTCGATGAGGCCGAGGCGGCCACCGCAGATGACCCGGTGTCGCTGTTGCGCGTGAAGCAGGCACGAATGGGAATCCAGCTGGTCAAGATCAGCAGACACGACGAGTTTTTTTCATCGTTGAAAAAGTACGAGGCCGCGGTGTCGAAACTCGAGCAGACAGCCAGGGAATCCGGTGTCTCATCCCTGGCCGACGGGAGCCGTCTGCTCGAGACCGAGCTGGGCAAGTGGCGCAGTGACGGCGAGGCTCTCGAGGCAACCGGAAAATGGCAGACTGCCGACCCCGCCTTACGGCGGCGCGTCGAGAAGATTGAAGCCACAGTGACCTTGCAACCGCTGTCGCCCTCCTGGAGATTCGCCATCGATCCCAATGATGTCGGTGTAACCGGCAAGTGGTTTGCCGATGCCTTCAGTGACAATCGATGGGCAGTCGTGCGCAGCGATCGGGACAGGGGTTGGGAACGCCAGGGGTTTCCCAGCTACGTTGGCTTCGGCTGGTATCGGGGAACCTTCGATGTGGCCGCCGAGCTCGAGCAGCGAGAGTTTCTCTACCTGCACTTCGGCGCAGTTGACGAAGACGCCTATGTCTATTTGAACGGAAAGCTGGTGCACGAACACAGCTGCGACTCGACCGGCCTGCATCCCAGCGATATCTGGACGATGCCATTCGTTCTTGATGTCAGGCCGCACTTGAAATTCGGACAGAAGAATACGGTTGCGGTGCGCGTTTACAGTCGTGGCGGAATGGGTGGGATCTACAAACCGGTTCATCTCATCGCCGCTGACCGGAAGCTGGATCTCTACGACAC
>DPYP01000456.1:0-909 GCA_003545375.1 Lentisphaeria bacterium | reverse complement strand
GTTATCGTGTCACAAGTATCGTGCGCGTTCACAAGAGCACCAGCAGCCCCGGTGTCGTGGAACAGAACGGCCCGATCCGCCAAGGCAGATCGGGCCATCGGATTACCTCATTGGCGAACGACTACGGCTGCACGGTTGCCTTTAATTCTGTCAACTCAGCCCGCATAATTTCCATCTGCTTCTGCTGCTCCTTGACCACGGCGGTGAGCACACCGACGATGTCCATCGACACAAGGCCTTTTCGGTCGGGTGTCGCCACGATTTCGGGAACGTCTTCGGCAATAAAGCCAACATGCCCGTCCGGCGTCCTGGCATCCTTGTACTCGAACGTAACCGGATCAAGGTCGGCAAGCGTCTGCAGCGCCACATCCAGTGACAACGGCTCGATGTTCTTCTTGGCGTCCCGGGTTGACACGCTGACCCAGTTCGCGCCGTCACAATAGGCCCCGGCAACCTGGAACATCTGACCGGGATTGTCGTTGGCTACACCGAGGTTGCCGTTCTTCTTGAGACGCATACGCTCCGCCCCGTAGGTCGCATTCTCGTACCAGACCAGGTCACCGCCGTTACCGAGTTTCATGTCCCAGTTGCCGGCCCCGCCATTATCGCCATTGATCTTGTAACCAGTGCCGCCGGCTTGGATGCCGCCAAAGACCGCCAACTGGCCGCCCAGCGTCAACGACATGTTTACCCTGCCGATCACCTGGTTCTCAAACCACTCCAAAGTCGAGCCATTGAGCCGGTAGTGCCAGTTCCCACCGGCGCCGTTATTCACGATCAAAGCGCTCGATGCCTGGATATTGCCTGCAACCTCGAGGTTGGCGGAGGGATTTTCCACCCCGATACCGACACGACCCGCCTGGTTGACCACCATCGCGGTTCCCGTATGGTTATTGCCGATCACCAACC
>DPYP01000036.1:3040-5159 GCA_003545375.1 Lentisphaeria bacterium | reverse complement strand
GGCAAGGTCTTTTCGTTTCCGGTCGAGTGGCCATTCAGGATCGACCCGGCAGATGAAGGACTGGCGGCAAATTGGCAGGGGACCGACTCATTCGACGACTGGCAGAGGATGCGCATCGATAATCACTGGACGCTGCAGGGCGAGCCGCATCGCGGTGTCGCCTGGTACGGGATTGCCTTCGACCTGCCCGATGCCAACGGGGCGCCCCTGGCACTGTGGTTCGACGCCATCGACGGCGACACCGATGTCTTCGTCGACGGCATCAAGATAGGTGAGCAAAAACTGAGCGCTAATCTGGCCTGGATCCAGGGGTTTTTCGTCGCCCTCCCGGACGACCTCGCCCCGGGTCCGCACGTCCTGACGCTGCGTCTGGAGAAACACGACCAAAACGCCGGCATCTGGCGACCCGTCAGCATTATCGACATGTCCGTCCCGATACCGGCCGAGCTCAGGACCATCGGGGAACGCTTCCTCGAAGTTGCCCGCAACGCAAAGCTGATGACCATCAGCGAGTGCTACGGTGAACCGTATGACCAGGTCGAAAAAATGCTGTACCCGCGGATCGAGTTCTTCCTGAAACACGGATAGACGAGGCAAATAAGAAAAAAACCGGCAACCAAAATCCGCATGAATTGTGTATTGGTACGCAGTAGGCTACCGATGAGGTGTACGGTTCCCGTTGCCAGGCAACCGCATTCGCAGGAGAAAACGCACGCATGATCGAACACATCGATATCACCAACTTGTCTCACTACGACATCGGGTTCACCGACCATCCATTGGTGTGCCGACGGATGGCGAGCCGCATCATAGACCAGGCCCTCGACCTGGTCGATAGCAGCAACACGAAAGGATCCCCCCCGCGATTCTGCTGGACCTGTGAATCCAATAACGCTGTCCGGGAGTGGTGGCAGGAAGCAGCGCCCGGGCGTCGCGACCAGTTTCTCGACGCCGTGCGAGCCGGATGGATCGAGATCTGTGCCATGCCATTCAATCACGGTCCGACAATGGACGCACGGCAGTGGCGCTGCTGCGCCCGCTGGCTGCCGGAAGATCTGCAACAGGCCGTGCAGTCACGGACCGTCGTGCAGAGTGACGTCAACGGATTTCCGCGCGCCGGGATGATCGCCATGATGGATGCGGGCGCGGAATTTCTGTGGATGGGCATTAACCGGGATACGGGTGGTACGCCGGTGCCGCAGCCCAGCGCCTTCTGGTGGAAAATGCCGGACGGACGGCGGGCCTTCGTATGGAACTCGACGCAGTATCAGAATGGCTATTTCCTGTTCGAGAGCGCCGAGTGGCGGCACTGCCCGGTGCCCGCGGCGGCGGACGGGCGCTACCGCCCACCGCGACGCGGCGAGATTCTCGACCCCTCCGAAGAGGGTCTGCAGCGGGCTCACGAAGTCTGCCACAAGCTGCTGGGGCAATTCCAGGACGAGGGCTATTCATATGAACGGCTGGCCTTGTCAACAAGCAATATGTGGCGGGTCGACAACGATCCGCCCCTCGAGTTGCTGATCGAATTCGTCGAGGCCTGGAACGCCGCCGGTCTTTCGCCATCACTGGCCATCACCACGCCGACACCGGCGCTGACGGCCCTGCGCCAGCACATCGGCGAATCGGCACCGACATTGCAAGGCGAATGGATGAATTGGTGGGCGAACGGGGCCGCCGCCGCCCCCCACGAACTGTCTGCCTCACGCCGGGCCAAGCGGCTGTTGACGGCGCTGGAATCGCCGCTTTACGGGCCGGCAACCGATCACGCCGGCGTGATCGACGAGTGTACGCGCGAGCTCTGCCTGTTCGACGAACACACCTTTGGATCCTGGAACAGCGCGGCCAAGCCCGACTGCATCGACAGCCGCGGGCAGTTCGCGGAAAAGGCGTCACTGGCTTATCGCCCGCTGGCGCTGGCAGAACTGGCAGTGGGCGATGCCAATCGTGCGACTGCCCCTACAGAGGCGGGTATTCACATCATCAATCCATACCCCGCGCCGTTCAGCGGTTGGGTCGATATCACCGAAGACTGCTTGCCCCGTTCCTATGATGGTGTGGTAAACACAGCCACCGGGGAGGAAACGGCATTCCAGAAAACACCCGACGTCGCGGCGTTCTT
>DPYP01000036.1:2287-2658 GCA_003545375.1 Lentisphaeria bacterium | reverse complement strand
GACAACATCGACGACAAATGTCTGCGACTGTGGGTGGAAGATCTGGGCGCCAACGCGACACGGTCATACCGGCTGATGGACGGCGTAAACGGCGCGGCATCATACCCCATGCCGGAAATCGAGACGGGTGAAGACAACTGGCCGACAGCAGTCCGCTGGGCCGACGGCGAGCTGTTCCGCGCACCCATTGGTGGTTTTCACGCCCTGGAAATGGTTGGGCTGGCGCCTCGCTGGCAGTACAAGAAGATCACCAAGCAACCGACCGCAGCCGAACGCCGGAAAGCACGCGACCAGAACGCGACCGTCAGCGAGGCGGTCCCGGAGGGTGGCGCGACCGTCAGCGATACCGGCCCCACAATCATTTATGAACA
>DPYP01000036.1:0-1866 GCA_003545375.1 Lentisphaeria bacterium | reverse complement strand
ATCTCGAAACCGGAATCAGCGGAGATCTTCTACGTCTCGTTCCCGCTGCACGCCGAGGGTTACCAGGTTCAGATGCAAATGGGCGGTGTACCGTTTCAACCGGACCGCGACCTGTTTCCCAATACATGCCGCGACTACTATCCCATTGACAATCAGGTGTGCTTCTCCAAGGGCAGCTCCCGGCTCGTCCTGGATTGCCATGACAACGCGCTTGTCGAGCTGGGGGAGATGAACGACGGCTTGAAACGGGAGCAGATCCCCGACGATCTCTCCACGGTCTATGCCACGGTCTACAACAATGTCTGGTACTGCAACTGGCCGGGCGACGAGAACGGCGTGATGGAATTCGCTTTCGACCTGTACGGCAGCGAGACCGATACCACCGCGCATGCCCCCGAAGCCTATCCGGTGGTGTCGGTTGAACGAAAGTGATCGAGGCCCGGGGAAGCGCGAGAGAGTTGCACCGCACCGCGTCAACCACGTCGCCACGATGAGCCGGACCCGCCAAGGTATTTTTTGTGGTTAGCCGGTTTTGCTGGACGGAGTGGGGATTCGCGGATAAGATTCCGATTATCTGAAACGAAACCATTCGTGGCAGGACTTTCTTTCCGCCACACCTCAAACACTGACGGAGAATTTCAATGACAGGCGGCACCATCGCACTGATAATCGTCGGCGCAGTTTTGACTGGCTTGGTTTTGCTGGCAATTATCGTTGCCGGTATGTACAACAAGTTGATTACGCTGCGTAATCGCTTCAAGAATGCATTCGCACAGATTGATGTGCAGCTTAAGCGTCGTTATGACCTGATTCCCAATCTGGTCGAGACAGCCAAGGGATATATGGCCCATGAGCGAGACACCCTCGAGGCTGTGATTCAGGCTCGTAATCAAGCTTCCAGCGCCGGCCAGAAGGCCGCCGAAAACCCCGGGGACGCTGCCGGCATGCAGGGACTGATGGGTGCTGAAACAGCGCTGACTGGCGCTATGGGCCGCATGTTTGCTCTGATGGAATCCTATCCGGATCTCAAGGCGAACGAAAACATGAAACAGCTGATGGAGGAATTGACCTCCACCGAGAACAAGGTGGCATTTTCCCGGCAGGCCTTTAACGATTCTGTAACAGCCTACAATACAGCCCGTGAAACCTTTCCTACCGCACTGATCGCAGGCACCTTCAACTTTACTGAAGCCCAGTTGTTCGAGATCCAAGAAGCCGAGAAGGAAGCACCACAGGTGAGCTTCACGTAAGCGATATGGACTTCTTTGATCATCAAGATGTAGCACGCCGCCAGACTGGGCGGCTTGTTGTTCTTTTTATCCTTGCAGTAGTCGGGATAATTGCTGCGCTATACATAATCTTTTCCGGGTTCATGGCGTTTGGCCAGGGGAAAGAGGGGGCTGCTCCGGAGCCGGTGATCTACTTTCGTCCGGGGTTGTTGATAGCCGTTACCTTCATCACGATGCTCGTGGTTGGTTTGGGTAGTCTCTGGAAAACCTTGGCGTTGCGCGCGGGTGGGCGGACTGTCGCGGAATCTCTTGACGGACAGTTGTTGAATCCAGGAAGCGGCGATATTGCCGAGCGACGGTTGCTGAACGTCGTGGAAGAAATGGCAATCGCCTCCGGCACACCCGTTCCTCCGGTGTACGTGATGCAGGAAGAGATGGGTATAAATGCCTTTGCCGCTGGATATGGACCTGATGACGCCGTCATCGGGGTCACCCGCGGATGTATGGAGAAGCTAACGCGTGATCAGCTGCAGGGCGTGATTGCCCATGAGTTCAGCCACATTCTCAACGGCGATATGCGTTTGAACATTCGGCTGATGGGGATTCTCCACGGAATCCTGGTAATTGGCCTGATCGG
>DPYP01000147.1:0-6355 GCA_003545375.1 Lentisphaeria bacterium | reverse complement strand
CGCCGGCAGAAGAAGAACCGGAAGTCGTCGTCGACTGGCGTCTGAGCTATGCGCTGGGTATGGAAATGGGCGAATCGCTGAGAACCCAGGAGAAGCTGGATTCCCGGCTGTTCCAACGCGGCTTACGCGATACCTTGGACGGCGAAGAGGTGCTGCTCTCCCAGGAAGAAGCGCAGGAGATTCGACAGACCTATTACATTGAGAGCGCGGCAGCTGCGAATCTCGAGCAGAGCCGCGCCGTCCTGGCGGAGAACGCCAAGACCGAAGGCGTCACGACGACAGAGAGTGGGCTGCAGTATATCGTCCTCGAACAGGGCCAGGGCGAATACCCCGCCGATTCCGACACCGTGCAGATTAACTACACAGTTTATCGTATTAACGGCACGAAGCTTGATGAACGCTCCGCTGTTAGCAACGAGGTCAGGGGCCTGATACCCGGCTGGCGTGAAGGACTGAAACTCATGCAGATCGGTGGCAAATCCCGATTCTACATCCCCCCCGAACTGGCCTACGGCACCGAAGGGCGGCTGCAGGCGGGAATCGGCCCGAACATGGCACTGATCGCCGACATTGAACTGCTGTCTAAATCCAGCATCGACGACGTCGAGCGGCTGTCCGAGGATACCAAGAAGAGCATCGAAGACCAGCTGTAAACTGTTTGTCGATGGATCTTTCACTCGGCAAAACGCACGGCGGACGCCCGACCGTTTACGGGCGTAACGGCGTCGTCGCCTCCGGCCACTACCTGGCGTCGGAGATCGGCGTTCACATCCTCCGACGCGGCGGCAACGCATTCGATGCGGCCGTTGCGGCCATAATCGTCCTGCAGTTGACCAAGCCGCACCAGAACGGCTTCGCCGGCGAAAATCCCACATTGCTTTATTGTGCACGGCAGAAGAAGGTCCATGCCTTGAGCGGCCATGGCCCGGCACCGGCAGCCGCTACGCTGGAGCATGTGAGCAGCCTGTGCGACGGCCTGATCCCCGGCGACGGATTCCTGCCCGCAGTCGTGCCGTCGGCTTTCGGCACCTGCATGTATCTGCTCAAGACGTTCGGCACGCTATCCGTCGAAACCGTGCTGACACCAGCACTGATGCTCGCCGTCGACGGCTTCGCAATGGCCGGCGATCTGTCGCGGACAATCGACGCCGTGAGCGAGCGCTTCCGCACCCAATGGCCGTCGAGCGCTGCAGTGTTCCTACCCGACGGTGAGGTGCCGGCCACCGGGTCATTGTTCTCCAACCCCGACTTCGGCCACACGCTGGAACGCCTGATCGAGGCGGCTGCAGGCAAAGACCGCGAAACAGGTTGCACCGCCGCCGCCGACCGATTCTATCGCGGTGATATTGCCCGCGAGATTGTCGAATTTATCGGCGACGACCCGTGTGCCCTGCTGACTCTGGCTGACTTTGCCGCCTTCCACCCTGCGCTGGAAACACCGGCATCGATTACCTGGCGCGGCATGGACGTCGTAAAATGCCCGACCTGGACGCAGGGGCCGGTATTGCTGCAGTCATTGAATCTGCTGCAGTCATTCGACCTGGAAGCGATGGGCCACAACACCGGGAAGTATATCCATACGGTGGTCGAGGCGATGAAGCTGGCCTACGCCGATCGCGAGTTTTACTATGGCGACCCCGATTTTTCTGATATCCCTCTGGAACGATTGCTGGACCCCGCCCATGCCGCCAAACGCGCCGGACTTATTACGGACTCCGCAAGCCTGGAGTTGCGGCCGGACGGATACGCACCGCTGTCGGAGTTCGGCAGTGTGAACGACGTCAACGAGACGGTCGCTGCCGGTCCGCACCACGGGGACACAACCAAGCTGGACATCATCGACGGCGACGGCAATGCAATCAGCATCACAACCAGCGGCGGCTGGCTGCAATCGTCGCCGATCATCCCCGGACTGGGGTTCCCCCTCGGCACGCGTGGCCAAATGTTTTCTCTCCAGCCCGGGCACCCGAACTGTATCGCGCCGGGCAAACGGCCGCGCACGACACTGACGCCGGGACTGGCACTCAAACACGGCGAGCCATACCTGGCTTTTGGTTCGCCCGGCGGCGACGGCCAGGACCAGTGGGCGTTGCAGTTTCTGCTCAATACAGAGCTTTTCGGCATGGACCTGCAGGAAGCGATCGAAGCGCCAACGTTCTGGTCGCGACATTGGCCGGACAGTTTCTATCCGCGTAAATGCGAACCCGGCAAATTGCTGCTGGAAAGCCGCATCGAGATGACAGTCATCGAAGCACTTGCGGCACGGGGGCATCATACAGTCCGAACCGGAGCGTATGCCGGCGGCAATACTTGCGCTTGTCGCCGTGAGCAAACGACGAGCGGCGTGTTGTTGTCGGCGGGCGCGTCGCCACGGCTCGAACCCGCCTATGCCCTGGCGTATTAGGACGGAATAGCAGCCGCTATGGCGCATCTTTGCGGATCAATCGATTGACCTCTCACCGAATTTTTCCAGTACCTCCTCCATCCAAAGACATTCGCCGATAAACGCATCGTCGAAGTCGAGGAAGCGCTGCAGATTCGATGGCCCGGTACCGATGCAAGGCCAGGGCGGTGGCGGCTGGCGCCAGCCGCCGGCCGTCTTCATGTGGCTGCGGTCGGACACCAACCGGTCGCGAAAGTCGGCAGCCGGAACGACCCTGAAATGCGGCAGTAAGTCGGGTAGCCACTGGTCGCATCCGGGGAAGGTCTCGCCCAACCACGTATCAAGTGTCGATGGAAAGGCCAGCCGCGTATCGAAGTCGTACACCTGCCACGCCTGTCCAGGCACCGAGCGCACCACCAGAACGACGTGATAGTCCCATACGACCGGCTGCCCCAGCACCGCAGCGCACTGCTGCCACAAAAGACAAGTGCGGGTCGGATTGGTGATGATCAGAACGACGCGCTCATCGTCGACAAGGGCTGGATTGCCCGTGAGTTGCCAGATGTTCTCTTCGCAGTAGAAGGCGGTGTACGCGCAGGCAGCCAGGGGCAGATCGCGGTACGGTGTCACGCGTGCAAGCGTTCGCAGTGCTGCAACAACTCCGCAGCCAGTGCATTGCTTGTCGGCAGTTCGATCAGATCGATCTTCTGCTTGACATCGAGCGGCAGATGAAAGGCAAGCAGGTTGAGAAAGGTCAGCAATTCGATGGACTGCATGCGCTCCGCCATACCCGATGGTGCCTCGCCGATGACGTCGATCAGTGCCCGGGAGCCGAGCTCGCGTAGCCGTTGAACGGCACCGTTCGCCGGCGATATTTCCGCCGGCATGTCATCGACGCGGATCTCAACGCAGCGGAACTCTCTGTCGTTGGACACCTCCGCCATCTGCACGCGCGACACGCCTTCTACCAGGATGTTGTAGCGACCATCAGGATGCCGCTCATAATCGATGACGCTGCAGACGCAGCCAGTGGGGTGGAAGTCCGGGTTGCCGTCGTACTTCTGAGCCCAGTTGCCGACCAGCGTGCCCATACAAAATCTGCCATTGCCGTCGAGGACTTCCGCCACCATCTCACGGTACCGAGGCTCAAAAATATGCAGCGGTACATGGACGTGCGGGAAAAGGACGAAATCGGGCAATGGAAAAAGCGGCAGGATTTCATGAGCACTCGCTTTCACCATCCGTCTCTTCCCCCCTGCCATGGACCAGCCATGGCGAATTCCGGCGTTCTACAGTCAGTTAGAGTTCACTCTCTCCTCGCTACTTAGCAAAGTACACCCAAATGAACGGGTTGTGCAAGAAACTATTGAATGAAATTGCCTGGGGCCGGCTGCTGGCCAAGGTGATTGTCATCGATGCCGACACGGAGTATACTCTTGGCTATTGTGATAACCTGTAACCGGCAGCTGCCATGCAACTCTGGCTTGTCTACTCATTATTGACGGTCCTGTTCTGGGGATTGTACGGCGTTTTTCTGCACACCGGTCAGGTTGCCATGGCCGATCCGGTCAACGGCCGGTACAAGGCATTCCTGCTTGTCGGCATCGCCTATTTTCTGACCGCGGTCCTGGCACCGCTGGCCATTCTCATTTTCAAGGGTTCGAGTTGGTCGATGCCCGGCAAAGGCGTGACGTTCTCGCTGGTTGCCGGTCTGGTTGGAGCAGCCGGTGCTTTCTGCGTGCTGCTGGCATTCGGCGCCAAAGGAACGCCGCCGGTCGTGATGTCGATCATTTTTGCCGGAGCCCCGATCGTCAATGCAGGTGTGGCGATTGCACTGCATCCGCCGGCTGGCGGATGGCACTCGATCAGCCTGCCGTTTTATCTTGGTATTGTACTGGCCGCCGTCGGCGGTTGTCTGGTGTCGTTGTACAAGCCGTCGCCAAGCAAGCCACCACCCAAACCGGACGTCGTTCAGACCGACGTGCAGTGACGATGCAGAGGAAGCTCCAGGCGTTGCTTCAGAATCTGCTGCCGTCGAATGCGTTTTATGCGCGCAAGTACGACGGCACCGGTATCACGCCTGATATCAGTATCGATGAGTTCCGTGCCGTGGCCCCGTTCACCACCAAAGCCGAGCTCGTCGCCGACCAGCAGCAGCATTCACCATACGGCAGTAACCTGACGTATCCGCTCGAGCAATACACGCACTTCTGCCAAACCAGCGCCACGACCGGAACGCCGATGCGCTGGCTCGACACACCAGGAAGCTGGGCCTGGATGCTCGACAACTGGCAGCAAGTCTACGCCGTCGCCGATGTCACCCGCGACGATCGTTGTTTCTTCGCTTTTTCCTTCGGCCCGTTCCTCGGGTTCTGGACTGCCTTTGACGCGGCTCAGGCACTGGGCTGCCTGTGCGTGCCCGGCGGCGGTATGCGGTCGTTGGCGCGGCTGCAGGCAATCATCGACAATCGCATCACTGTGCTCTGCTGCACACCGACGTACGCCATTCATCTTGGCCAGGTGGCGGCAGCCGAGGGAATTGACCTGAAACAGGCCGCGGTGCGCGCCGTCATCGTCGCCGGCGAACCGGGCGGCAGCATCCCGGCAACCGGCGCTCACATTGAAACTCTGTGGCCGACCGCGAAGCTCTACGATCACCATGGCATGACCGAAGTCGGTCCGGTCAGTTACCAGTGCCCGGCTAGGCTGGGGCGGTTGCACGTTATCGGTTCTGCCTACCTCGTCGAAGTGATCGATCCGGAAACACTCGCCGCCGTCGCTCCCGGGGAGCCCGGTGAACTTGTGTTGACGACGCTCGGCCGCGATGCCTGCCCATTATTGCGCTACCGCACCGGCGACCTGGTTCATGCACCGGACTGTGGCACTTGTGAATGCGGCACAGAAGATCCAGCGCTGGAAGGCGGCATTCTCAGCCGCGTCGACGATATGGTCATCGTACGCGGGGTTAATATTTACCCCGGCGCCGTCGAGGCTGTCGTCCGGCAGTTTGCCGAGGTCGAGGAGTATCGGGTCAATGTGTCCGGCGATGCGACACTTCGCGAGTTGTCCCTCGAAGTGGAGCCGGGCCCGCAGTGCAGTGATGATGCCGCCTTGCAGCAGAAGATCAGCGACGCCCTTTCGACGACTTTCTCCATGCGCGTCGACGTCGCTATCGTGGCGTCCGGAACGCTGCCGCGCTTCGAGCTGAAAGCCAGTCGCTGGATAGTCTCGACATAGGACAATGATATTGCCAGCGACCCCGGCGGAGGCTATACTCCTTACAGCACCAACTATCGAGATTTGACTATGCCTGAATTCGAATACGCCCCAATCCTGCAGATCGGTGCCGACGATACGAAGTACGAGTGCATCTCAACTGATCATGTATCGACGATCGAAGCCGGCGGTCGCAGCATTCTGCAGGTGGACCCGCAGGGCCTGGAACTGCTGGCGGAACGGGCGATGAGTGACATTTCGTATTACCTGCGTATCAGCCATCTCGACAAAGTCGCGAAAATCATCGACGACCCGGAGGCATCGGACAACGACCGCTACGTCGCTGCCACCATGCTGCGCAACGCCATCGAATCGGCCAAGGGCATCCTGCCGATGTGCCAGGACACCGGCACAGCAATCGTCATGGGCAAGAAAGGCGAACAGGTGTGGACCGGAGGTAATGACGAAGTCGCCTTGGCCCGCGGCATATACAACACTTTCGTCACCCAGAATCTGCGGTATTCGCAATTGGCGCCGCTCACCATGTTCGACGAGAAAAATACCGGCACCAATCTGCCGGCGCAGATCGATATTCATGCAACCTACGGCGACGAATACCACTTCCTGTTTCTCGCCAAAGGCGGTGGCAGCGCTAACAAGTCGAAGCTCTTCCAGGAGACCAAAGCAACCCTGACGGAAGAACACCTGGCGTTCTTTATTCGCGAAAAAATATTCGACCTGGGCACGGCAGCATGT
>DPYP01000547.1:0-3534 GCA_003545375.1 Lentisphaeria bacterium | reverse complement strand
GCGCGCGCCGCTGCCGACGAAGCGAAACATAAGGCCGCCGAAGAACGTCGCCAGGCCAAGGAAGCCAAGGCGGCCGCCAAGGCGGAAGCTGATCGCCTCGCCCGTGCAGAACGCGACAAGGCCCGTGCCGAAGCCAACCGCGAGGGTGACACCGAGCGCGCCCTGAAGACCGCTTCCAGAACCGCGTCCGGTGCCGAGAAAGACCTGGCCGCCGCCATCGCCGACCAGAATGAAGCCAAGGGAGACGTCGCCCAGGCAAAGACCGCTGCCGAAGCCGCCAAGTCCGAAGTCGCCGCCCACGCCACCTTGGTCGATCAGGCCGAGGATGACAAAGCCCGCGCCAAAGCCATGAAGGCCCTGCAGAAAGCCGACAAGAAGAGCCTGCGCGCCAATGCCGAGCTCGAAGAGGCCCGTGCCGACGCCGCCGCAGCGGAGCAGGCCGCCGCCGCCGCCGCCGCCGACAACGACGCTGCCAAGTCCGCCCTTGCCACGGCCACTGCTGACTTCCAGCCCTTCGCCACCGCCCGCGCCGAAGAAGCTCGCCTCAACGAGGAAGCTCGTGTCGCCCGGCAGATGGTCAAGGAAGATATGCGCATCAAGAAGGCCCAGGAAAAGGCTGACCGCGTCGCTTCTCGCGAGCAGGCCGGTAGCGACGCAGAAAAACTGCGGAGGGAAGCCGACGCCGCAGCGGCCCAGGCCAAGGAGCGTGAGAAGACGGCCGAGCGCGAGCGCAAGGCGGCCGAGACCCGCGCCCAAGAGACCGCCGATGCCGAGCACCAGGAAGCCATCGCCGACCTGCAGGCACGTCGCGACTCTTTCAACCGCGCCCGGGCCCAGCGCAAAGCTGCCGAGGCCGAGCTCGCCGACATCGAGAACGCCCATCGCGCCCGCATCACCAGGCTCGAAAACGAACTCAACTTCGCCAAGGGCGAGGAAGCCGTCGCCAAGGTCGACATCGAAAACAACGACCAGCTCACGCACCTCATTCCGGCCCAGATCCGCGATGCCGAAGGCGGCCTGAGCAAAGAGAAGGATGCCCTCGCCGAGCACGCCAGTGCCATCGCCAACGCCACCAGCGACACGGCCCGTGAAGAGGAGATCCTCATCATGCGCGGCGCCGGTATTCGCATCGACAAACTGCAGGAGAAGATCAAGAGCCTGCAGGAATTGCTCGGCAGGGTCGGCAGCGACAAGCTCGACGCCGAGAAGCGCCTCGTCCTCGCCGCCGCCCAGATCCGTGAGGCGACCGCCCGCCTCGCCACCATCGATGACGAACGCGACGGCCGCTACATCGACCTGCGCAAGAAAGTCGACGAACGCCGCGCCGTCGAAGACTCGATGGAAGAAGGCCTGGCCCAGCTCGAGGAGAACATGCTCTCCACCGGCTATGCCCGCCGCGAGATCCATCCCAAGCCGAAGCGCGGCGAAGGCATCGTCATCTACGACGGCCCGTACCCGGCCGAAGGCCCGCCCGCCGCCGCTACCGCCCGCTCAGCAGACGGCCCCGGCGGCGCCCAGTACGACATCGGCCTGGTCCAGGTCACGGGTGACCGTGAGCCCGTGCAGCAGCTCGAAAACTGGGAGCAGTACGTCAACGACGCCATGTACTCGCCGATGTCCGAGCAGGATATCGAGGCCTTCCGCCAGACCGTCCTCAAGGACCTGCAGGACGACGGCTACGTCTTCGCCACCGTCTCCGTCTACAAGCCGTCGCTCAAGCTCGGCTTCCTCAAGTTGCGCGTCCACGTCGGTGACACCGGTGACATCACCATCAGCGGGGCCAAGTACCACACCGCCGATAACCTGCTGAAGTCTTCCGCCTGGATCACCGGCGAGAAGTTCAACTATCGCAAGCTGTACGGCGACCTGTTCAACCTCAACGTCCGGCCCGACCTGCAGATCGACACTCGCCTGAAGCCGAAGGTGGACGCCTTTGGCCGCCGCGTCATCGATATCGAGCTCGCCGTCGAGGACAGCTACCCGATGCATCTTGCCCTCAGCATCGCCAATTCCGGCACCGAGGAGACTGGCGACTGGCGCGCCCGCGGTACCTTGCAACACCTCAACCTGACCGATCGCAACGACACCTTGACGATCGAGTACATGACCGATCCGGGCGGCTTCGACAATGTCAGTTCATTGTCCATGAGTTACTACACCCCGATCGGTGCCGACAAGGGCTTGACCTTCTACACCGGTTGGTCCGAGTCCGACTTCGACGACATCTTCCCGCTGCTCGACATCTACGGCGAAGGCTACTACTTCGGGTTGCAACTCTCCAAGGTTCTCAAGTCGACCAAGAACTACAGCCTCGATCTGACCGGTGGCTGGATCTACCGCTACACCGAGAACACGAGCGACGTTGCCGGCGTGACCTCCGACCGCCGCGACATCAAGCTGAGCATGCCCAGTGTCGCCCTCGGTTATTCCGCCAAGAACTTCGACCGCTACGGCGGCCGCAACTTCGGGTCGTTCACCCTCACGGGTAACTTCGCGGGCAAGTTCGGCTCCGACAGTACAGCGCAGTTCATCAACCAGAACAAGGACGCCACCGGCGAGTTCTGGATCGGTACTTTGCGCATGGCGCGCCTGCAGAAACTTTTCCGTGGCGAGCAGAATCCCGGCAAGTGGACGATGTTCATGGAGTTCGAGGGCCAGGCAGCTGACGACTCGCTGGTCTCTGCCGTGCAGTACCGCCTTGGCGGTGCCGAGAGTGTCCGCGGGTACGAAGAAGCCGAGGTCCTGGGCGACAGCGGTATACGCGGTACCCTCGAGGTGCGCACCCCGCTCATCGACAACTTCATCCCCGGCCTCAAGCATGCCGAGGACTTCCTCGCCGAAAACCCCGACCACTGGTCAACCCACCGCCTGCAGTTCGACGCTTTTGCTGATTTCGGCCGGGTCGAGACCTCGGCCCAGCAACCCGGCGAGCACAGCGGCCAAACCATGGTGAGTATCGGTGCCGGCCTGCGACTCGGCTTCACCAAATACAGCCAGATCCGTTTCGACTATGGGTATCCGCTTGAAGACACCGAAGAAACCAACGAAGGCGAAGGACAGTTCCACTTCAAGCTCGAAATCCTCAAGTAAATTCGAAGTTCGAACCGTTTCGAATTCGAATTCGAATTGCTGGGGAGAGAGTTGATGGACAGACCGAAAACCACATTCAGAAATACAGCCAGGCGCGGGTTAACCACCCGCGCCTGCGGCGTTTCTATCCCCGCGGCAGGTGTCAGGTTTCAGGTGCCGGGCTCCAGGTGCCAGGCTTCAGGTGCCGGCCGTGGCTCGCGTATCGACGTAACGACCTGCAGCGCAGCAGGATACAATTACGGAACCGCCAATCATGCGAGCCCTTTCCAGCGCCCTGCCGCCGGTCACGGGAAATCCCCCAACCCCTTGTCGGCAAACGCTTCCCGTCGCTGGAACATGCCTGTCGGACCCGTACCCCTGGTGCCCGGTAGATGTGGCGTCACTGTGAAAGTGCTGAGAAACATCCGGAATTCAATCCGCGACTCGATCCGCTGCCCCGACCGG
>DPYP01000612.1:0-8806 GCA_003545375.1 Lentisphaeria bacterium | reverse complement strand
AATGTCGTAAAGGCAGTCGGCACGCATGCGCCGCGCGTCCGGATCGACTGGTGGCGGTCGCATCCCTCGTCGAGTCGTCAGCCGGATCAACGACGATTGCCTTTGATCACCCTGGCTGCCCAGGGGGAAACTGAATATGCCATCGTCTGCGAACCGATGCCGATCGATGCAAACGGCCGCTCACTGTCGCTCGATGCCTGGGCCGCTCATCAACCGCAGCGCCCGGGCGAATTGCTTCTGGTCAACGCGGTGCGCGACCTGCGGCAAGCGGTCGAGACGATGAGCGGCGGTGGTCGCATGCGTATCACCGGTCGCCGTCCGAAACGGCAGCCGGCGATTGTTTTGAGGCTCAAGGCAGAAGTCGGCGGGGAGGAATGGCCGCACCAGGACGCCTGTCATTTGCGCACTTCGCAGAACGGCGACGTTTTCATCGAGGCGATGACGCTCGACGGTTTACGCCAGGGCATTTACGGGTTGCTGGGGGATCATCTCGACTGCCACTGGTTCCTGCCGGGTGAGGTTGGGGCAGAGCTGCCGCGACCGGTGAACGGTGTCGTGCAGCTCGGCCAGATCGAGGCGGTGCGGTCCCCGTCATTTTTCTCGAACCGCGGCACGAGCTGGGACGCTGCCCAGGCCTGGGATTGCCGCAACCGCTCTTTTATCAATCGCGGTCGCATGACCTATGGCCATGCCTGGACAGCGCTGTTGAGCAAGAACGACTTTCCGTACGAGGAACACCCGGACATGTGGGCCCGCAACCGCGAGGGCAAGCTGCTGATCCGCGAAAACTCGTCCGGCCGGACCAACTTCTGTTCGTCCAATCCGGAGGTAATCGAATTTGTCGCTGCGAAGATCAACAAGCAACTCAGCGACCCCAATGTTTTGGTGGCATCACTGGATCCGAACGACTATTCGGCGCTGTGCCAGTGCGACCGTTGCCTCGCCGTCGATGCGGCCTACGGTGCCGACTGCAAGGACGGCGTCTATGTCACCGATCGGCTGCTCCATTTCTCGCAGGAAATCTACGACCGTCTCGAACCGGTGAATCGGGAGAAGTATCTGGGTATCCTGGTATACGCCTATCAGATCGAATTGCCGACCAGTGCGGTGCCGCATGACCATCACACCGGCATGATCTGCAACATGGCATGGACCTACGACCACACCCGGCCGTTCACCGATCCCACGGCGCCGACAAACGTGAAGTTCTACGAGCTGCTGAAAGGGTGGGGCGCGATCTTGCCGCAGTTCGGTTATTACGACTATTACGGCCACTGGCGACACTTCGGGCCGTGGGGACAGATTCAGAAGATGCGTGAGGACTTGCCTGCCTTCCGCGATGTCGGCGGCACGTATCTGATGTTGGAGTGCCAGCCGAACTTCGCCATGCAGGGGCTCAACCACTATATCGCGGGTCGTTTGTCGTGGGACGTGGATGCGGACGTGGACGTGCTGCTCGAGGAGTTTTTCGAAAAATTCTACGGGTCCGCGGCTGGTCCGATGCGGCAGTTCTGGCTTGACATCGAGATGTACTATGCCCTGCTGCCGCCCGGCCCGCATGCGGGCAAACGGGTGCGTGACACCCCGGGCATGTGGGAAGCACTTTGGGTGCATCTGGACGCGGCCGGGTCGATTGTCGCGGAATTGCCGGACAGCGAACAGCGCTACAGGGACCGGGTCGCCTTCACCCGGGATGGCTTCGACATAGCCTACCGTCAGTATTGTCTCGAGAAGAACTACGTGCCGCCTGGCGATGACCGTCCACCGCGCACACCGGAACAGCAGATTCAGGCGGCGGATGAAGCATTGGCCTGGTTCGCGGGCATTCGCGAGAAGTATACGGACAGAACCTACTGGCCGCCGCTGCTGCCCGATTACTTTGCGCCCCGCGTCGAGCATACCTTCAACCAGGCGAAAGAGCAGGCGCAGAAGGCGTTGCCCACGACGCTGAACCAGTAACTGCCGGTCAACAGATGAATCGAACGATGAGCCGACGAATTCGACAAGTGATGCTGATTGCCGGTACCGCGCTGATACTCTGCGGCTGCTGGTCGAGGAAGGATACAGTGCAGCAGGAGACCACGTTCGGCCCGATGCTGGACGCCGGCGAGTGGGCGGCGGAGTTTGAGACCGATCAGAGCGCCGCAGTTGTAAAGTACGACAGCCACAATATCGTTGTCAAAGGCGAAGTTCTGGAGACCGGTATCGAGAAAGAGACAACGGTCGTCTTTGTCCGGCTTGCAGCGACCGACGACACGAGCGTTTTTTGTGCCTTCCGCACTTCAGACAAAGCGGTCGTCGACAGCTTGCGGCGGGGCCACACGATCAAGGTGCGCGGTTCCTGTACCGGGCTTGAAGGCATCGTCGACAACGAGCTCAATCTGTCGCTGTGCCGGTTGACGGAGTGAGCCAATCACCACAAAGAAATTCTGGAGGGGAAAATGTTACGACTGGCTGTCATTGGTTGTGGCGCGAGGGCAACTGGTATAGTTGCTGTGCTGCATGAAATCGAATCGCAGCTGCAGCTCACCGCCGTCGCCGATCCGGACATTGCCGGTGTCAGGAAGCGGCTCGGAGACGCCGGGGTAGGGCTTGATACGACACAGTTCTATGACAATGAAGATCAACTGCTCGAACATGCCGACAGTTACGACGGAATCATGATCGGCAGCCGCTGTCATCTGCATACGCCATTGGCCTGCAAGGTCGCAGCAACCCGCCTGCCGCTGTATCTCGAAAAGCCGGTCGCTATCACCGGCGATCAGCTGTCGAAACTCGCGGCGGCTTACCAGGGCCGCGAGCAGAATGTTCTGATCTCGTTCAGCCTGCGTGCCACGCCGCTGTACACGACGGTGCTGGAAGTCGTCCGCTCCGGCCGCCTCGGCCGCATCAATCAGCTGCAGGCGGTCAACAACGTGCCGTACGGGGGCGTTTATTTCGGGACCTGGTATCGCAACTACGACGAGGTCGGCGGGCTGTGGCTGCAGAAGGCGACGCATGACTTCGACTACCTCACGCATCTGCTCGATCAGCGACCCCTGCGGATCGCTGCCACCGCGACGCAGATGATCTACGGCGGCGACAAGCCGCACGAGCTTCGCTGTTCCGCCTGCGATGAGATGGCTACTTGTCCGGAAAGCAGTGACAATCAACGTCGCCGTGGTGATTTCGGCGGTATGGAATGGGGAGATACCGAGGACGGTTCGCACGATTGTCCGTATAGCCGGGAAATCCGCAACCAGGACGCCGGGTCGGCGATCGTCATGTACGAAGGCGGGGCGCATGCGAGTTATACGCAGAACTTTGTGACACGACGCAGTTCCCGCCGTCGCGGCGCCACAATAATCGGTGACCTGGCGACACTCGAGTTCGACTGGACAACGGAGAAGTTCAGGGTCATCGAGCACCGGGATGATCGTGTCGATGAGATTACCGTCAAGGCCAGTGGCGGCCACGGCGGCGGCGATCATGTGCAGAGCGGGTATTTTATCGACATGATGCGCGGCGAACCGAATGCCGGCGGCGATCTGACCGCCGGCATACTCAGTGTTGCTATCTGCCTTGCCGCCCGTGAGTCGGCGCACAGCCTGACGTTCCAACCGATCCTGCTGCCGGGACAGACGCTTGATGACCTGCCGCCGGTGACGCCTGCGACGGAAGTGCCGGTATAAGACGCCACACCGTGCGAAGGACAGGTGCCGGGGGAGATCAAAACCGGCGAGACCGCCGGCGGCAACGCACGCGGTTGCTGGGGATCAGGCTGAATGTGATCGAGACCGTTGGTCCCGATGACAAACTGCGTTACCGTTATTTTTCTTCTATGACCGTCGTCGTGTTGACGTCGACCGTTGCTTTCTGTATCTCGCCGCCCGGCCAGGTGATGGTGACCTCCACCGGCTTGGTGCGCGGCGGCCCGAGACCGAAATGCAGGGTCAGGTCGTTCTGATTTGACTCTCCCGTGCCGCCTTCGACCTGTCTGGTGAATCTTCTTTCGCCGAGTTTGATCCTTGCCTGGGCGCCGATCGCGGCGCGGTTGCTTTCGGTGCCGACCAGCTTGATCTTGACCCAGGCGTTGTCGTTGCCGGAGTTGCGGAACAGTTTGCCGTCGGCGATCAGGTCGAGGTCGCCGTCATTATCGAAGTCAGCCCAATTGCCCTGGCGGCTGCCGCGCAGATTGGCCAGTCCGGTCTTTTCCGTTACATCGGTGAAGCTCCAGTCTCCGTTATTGCGATAAAGCGAGGAAGCCTCTTTCTTTTTGCGTGCCGGCAGGAACAGATCGAGAAAGCCGTCGTTGTCGAAATCTCCCAGCCCTGGTGCGCCATGCGATGATACGTAGGTGATGCCCGCCTTCGCACTTTTGTCTGTGAAATGCCATTGGTCATATGGCCCGCCATTCTGCAGAAATACGGGGCCGGGCTGTCCCATGTTGCCAACAACCAGGTCAAGATGCCCGTCGGAGTCCATATCGCCGAAAGCTGCACCCAAGCTGTGCGAGTGCTTGGCGGTGGCGTTGAAGGCCTTGGCGACATCGCGGAACCCGGCATAGCCGTTGTTCTGCCACAGAAGGTTGCGCTCCCGGCGGAACTGCGAGACATAGATGTCCAGATCGCCGTCCTCATCGAAATCAGCAGCGGTGACGCCTCTGGCTGACCGTTTGATGGGGGTGGTCCAGACGTGTTCGAACGAACCGCGGCCAAGGTTTCTCAACAGGATGTCGGGAAAGAAGATGGTGACGTTGCGCTCCTCAGATCCGGTGACGTAAAAATCGAGAAATCCGTCGGCATCGAAATCGCCCCAGACCGCGGCATAGGGCCGGCCGCCCGACAACACTGGTTTGTTCGGATTGGCCTCGATGAAATGCTTGCCCAGGCCGCAGCGGTACAGCTGGTCGTCCTTGGCACAGATGAGGTCGAGGAAGCCGTCGTTGTTATAGTCGCCCCAGATCCCGGTGCCTTTGAGCTCGGCGATCAGGGTGAACTGCCCCCGGTCATTGCGCCAGACGTTTTTGTACTCATGCAGATCGACCCAGCCGTCGTTGTCAAAATCACCCCAGGCCGCGTGGTAGCCGTGCATCTTGCCCAGCCCGACTGCTTCGGTCACATCGTCGAAGTGCAACGTCTGTGCAGGTGCTGCAGAAAGGGCTGCAACGGGGTACAGGACGGCGAATAGCATGAGTGAGATTTTCATTGCAAGCAACCTCTGGATCGGGCAGCCGAAGCATCGTATGCGCAGACTGTACAGCATGTCGTTGTCTTCTGCTCGGTTTTGTTTGCCGATCGAAATCGTTGGTGCCCTTTGAACTTCAGACACCGTGTACCGGGGAAAAGTCGATTCTCACCTGAATTTGTTTAATGTTCAATAAGTTCAAGGCTTATTAAACATTGTTT
Source organism: Lentisphaeria bacterium (assembly GCA_003545375.1). Lineage (GTDB taxonomy): Bacteria > Verrucomicrobiota > Lentisphaeria > JABSQK01 > CAJWLW01 > CAJWLW01. The sequence continues at coordinate 3,419 of DPYP01000612.1, read as the reverse complement.
AAGCAGGTTACGGATTCGATGGCTAGCGCCATTCGTGCTTCGGGTAGCGGCGGCTCAGCTCCTGACGGACGGAGGGATAGAGCTCGCGCCAGAAGCCGGCAAGGTCGTCGGTGATCTGCACCGCGCGCATGTTCGGGCCGAGAATTTCCAGCAGCAGTTTCTGTCGACCGCCGGCGACAGTCGGAGTCTCCTCGACGTCATACAGGTCCTGAATCTTGGCGTTGCCGCGCGGTGCTTCGCCGGGCTTGTATTTGATCCGCATATGCCAGCCGTTCGGCAGCGCAAGCCGGTCCGGCGCCATTTTGTCGATGAACTGCTGGTCTTCGTATGACAGTAGATTTTTGACGAACGGCAACATCAGCTGCTTGCGAAGCGTGCTGATTTTTCTGTGGCCGCTGCAGAACTCGCTGAACGCTACCGCCATGTCCGTGTCGTCGTACTGGATCAATGCGCGGTCGGGAAACCATTCCGCGACACACTGCACACGCCGGATCCAGGCATCGACGTCTTTGGTCCAGCCCTCCAGCTGTTTGCGATATTCAGGAATTTTCGTAGCCAGCACCTCTGCCGCCGCCTGCGATTCGACGTCCGTGTCGACACGGTCCTCGATCACCACGTCGAGACACTTGATCAGCATGCGTGATTCGACCGCTCGCCTGGTCTCGCTCCAGACAATCTCATCCTTGAATTCCCAGGCGTCAGGAAACAGTTGATCCAGCCATTCACTGCGAATTTCGCAGGCAATCGAAAGCAGGGTCTTGGCTGTGCGCCCCTGGCCGCTGACTTCACGGATGTCGCCCGCCACAAACAGGGTGGCTTCACGTACTACACTGGTGCGTACCAATTCGCCGTGGCGCCCGTTGCGGAGATCGCAGATCAACGAGCCGTGGTCACGGCGCCTGGCGAGATGATCCGGCAACGCCAGCAACAGGCACCTGGCCAGGGATGCGTTGCCGTCGCTGACGCCATCGCCGTCGAACCCCGCTCGCTTGCAGATATCGCGATAATGCTTGGCCGTGCGCCAAACCTGACGCGCCGCTGCAGCATGAATGTTGTTGCGGCGGCAAACCTCGACTGCGAAATCCGCGCGATGTGCCTGTTCCAGCAGCTCGAGCAAAACGGTCACGTCGCTTTGCAGCACGTCGGTCTTGCCGCGTTTGCGCTGGTGCTGGCGCTGCTCGGACTTGCCGCGCTTGTCGACCGTGATCGGGCGTTCACTGAGTAACGCGGCTACTTTCGTGGCCTCGTCCAGACAGCCCCGCCGATCGCCTTCGACCATCACACGCGCCAGCCGGGGATGTGCCGGCAGTCGCGTCAGATCACGCCCGAGCGGCGTCAGTTCGACGGTCTCGGAGCCATCGGTGGCACCGATCAGATGCAGGATCTCGCGCGCCCGCTGAAGCGCCGTCGCCGGCGGTGGATCGAGCCAGGGGAAGCTGTCGATCTCATGGCCCAGACAGCGCAGCTGCAGGATGGCCTCGCACAAGTCGACACGCGAAATCTCCGGCGTGTCATGTTCCGGCCGCGTTTCGAAGTCCTTGCGGCTGCATAGCCGGATGCAGCGGCCCGGCCCCTCGCGCCCGGCACGACCGGCACGCTGTGTACCCGCTGCCTGGCTGACCGACTCGATATGTAAGGTATTCAGCCCGCGACCGGCGTCGTAACGGTTGATCCGTGCCTGCACGCTGTCGATTACATGGCGGACGCCTGTTACCGTCAGGGACGTCTGGGCGATGTTCGTGGCGACGATAATCTTACGATGCGGTGCCGGGCCCATGACCGCATCCTGTTGCTGCGCCGGCATGTCGCCGAACAAGGACAGAATGCTCAGCCGCTCACCAAATTTCGCGTCCGACAAAGCGGCGATCGTGCGGCGGATCTCATAGGCTCCCGGCATGAACACCAGGATGTCGCCTTCGTCGCGGCCGATCAGATCGCGCACGGCATCGACCGTCACATCCCACAACGGCCGGGCTTGTGGCGGCAGATAGCTGATGTCGACCGGAAACGTCCGGCCCTCGGTGTGCACACCAACGCTGTTGGGCAGCCATGAGAGAATGGCTTCGCTGGCCAGTGTCGCGGACATGACGACGAGCCGCAGGTCGGGTCGTTGCTCCTGCAGTCGCCGGCAAAGTCCCAGCCCCATGTCGACAGTGAGCTGGCGCTCATGAAACTCGTCGAACACGACGGTACTGATGCCTTCGAGATTGTCTTTCGCGAGGAACAGTCGCGGGAGTATGCCTTCGGTGATGTAGCGCACCCGCGTTTGTTTCGAATAGGCGCTTTCGAACCGCGTCTGGAAACCGATCTGCCCGCCGACCGTCTGATAGCGTTCTTCTGCAACGCGGTTCGCCAGCATACGTGCGGCCAGGCGCCGTGGCTGCAGCACCAGGATCTGACCCGGCTGTTCACTGTCCAGAAGAAATTGCGGAATCTGCGTCGATTTACCGGACCCGGCCGGGGCGGACAGCACCACGTTGCGGCCGGCGTCAATTGCAGCAAGGAACTTGTCACGGATGTCGTGGATTGGCAACATGATCCAGCTTACCACCCGAGACCAGCCTTTCCAGCCTTCGCCTATGGTCATCAGACCATTTTAATGTTATCTTTATCTATATGGCTGCTGAATTCACAAAACGCGATTACAGCCTCGTCGGGCTGGACTCGAAACTTGCCGAGGAAAATGGCCTGGCGAATGCCGAATGGTATGCCAGCGATATTCCACGCAAGCGGATGAAGGAATTGATCCAGCGCCGCAACGGGCCGGCTATCCGTGACACTGTGGTCTGGTTCACGCTGCTGATCGTCAGCGGCACTGCCGGGTACATGCTGTGGGGGAGCTGGTGGGCGATTATCCCGTTCGTGATCTACGGCGTACTCTATGGCTCGGCATCGGATTCGCGCTGGCACGAATGCGGACATCGCACGGCTTTCCGGACGAAGTGGATGAATGATGTTGTCTATGAGATCGCGTCGTTCATGGTGCTGAGAGAGTCGGTGCCTTGGCGCTGGAGCCACACACGCCACCACACGGACACGATTATCGTCGGCCGCGATCCGGAAATCCCTTCGCCGCGGCCGCCGGACCTGTTAGGTATCGCGCTGGCGGTTTTCAGTCTGAAGTCCGGTCCAAAGGAGCTCTCGAAAGTGCTGTTGCACTGCACCGGCCGGCTGAACGCTGCCGAAGAGACATATATCCCGGAGGAGGAACGCTACAAGGTCTATCGCAACGCCCGCATCTGGGTGATGATTTATGCTGTGGTGATCGCTGCGGTCATCATCAGCGGCAGTATCCTGCCGCTGATGTACATCGGCCTGCCGTCCTTCTACGGTGCCTGGGAGATGCTCTTGTGCGGCCTGACGCAGCACATCGGCCTGGCGGAGGACGTGCTCGACCACCGTTTGAACTGCCGCACCGT
>DPYP01000464.1:953-3133 GCA_003545375.1 Lentisphaeria bacterium | reverse complement strand
CGAAAGTCGGCGCCTGGTACGCGGTATCCGCATGTGGCAGCCGACCATGGTCTGCGGCACCCCGACATTTATCTCGGCCATCTGCAAAGCGTCGGGCGACGAGCGGCTCGAAAGCGTCGACAAAGTCGTGGTCGGCGCCGAAAAAGCAGCCGACGAACTTTTCGACACCGTCGCCGACATCTTCGGTGCGACGCTGCAGGAGGGATACGGCATTACGGAATGTTCGCCGGTGCTGACACTGACAGCCCGCCTCGGTCCACGTGTCGGGGTTGGCCGGCCGGTGGGCGACGTGGAGGTTGCCATTGTCGATCCCGAGACCCATGAGCCGATGGCGCTGACTGAGCGGGGGTTGATCCTGGTGCGCGGCAGCAACGTCTTCGCCGGCTATCTCGGGCGCGAATCCTCGGACGCTTTCTCGATGGTCGGTGGCGAGCGATTCTACATCACCGGGGATCTGGGCTTTCTCGATGCCGACGGCAACCTCTCATTGTCCGGACGGCTCAAACGATTCGTCAAAGTCGGCGGTGAAATGCTGAGCCTGCCGGCGATGGAAGAGGCAATCAAGGCAACGCACCCGGACGATGAAGAAGGGATGTCACAGGCGGCCGTGGTGTCTTACGAAACCGACGGCGAGCGACCGCGGATCGCCGCTTTTACAGTATTTGAAGCCAGCACCAGTGAAATAAACGCGTTGCTGAAGGCCGCGGGGTTTGGCAACATTGCCCGTGTCCAGCATGCAGTCCAGGTGCCGGAGATTCCGCTGCTCGGCACCGGCAAGACTGACTATCGTTCGCTGCAGGACCAACTGCGTGGGCTGGTTGAGGCGGAACAGCCGGTGACCTAGCTAGCCGAGGTGATCGGCAATCATTGCCCCGATTTCAGCCGGCGACTCTGCCACGTGTACCCCGCAGGCGCGCAGTACCTTCATCTTGGCAGCGGCCGATTCATCGGCGCCGGAGATGATCGCACCGGCATGTCCCATGCGCCGGCCTGGCGGCGCGGTACGCCCCGCGATGAAGCCGAACACTGGTTTCCTCGCATGATCCCGGACGTATTCGGCAGCGTGAATTTCCATCTGCCCGCCGATCTCACCGATCATCAGCATCGCTTCGGTATCGTCATCGGCTTCAAACAACGCCAGCAGCTCGGACATATCGGTGCCGATGATCGGGTCACCCCCTATACCTATACAAGTGGACTGCCCGAGCCCCGCCGCCGCCAGCTGATGGGCCGCTTCATAAGTCAACGTGCCGGATTTGGAAATCACACCGACACTGCCCTTCGTGGCGATATGTCCGGGCATGATGCCGACCTTGGCCTCGTCGGGCGTCAACAGGCCGGGGCAGTTGGGGCCGATCAACCGGGCACCGTTTTTCTTGACGAACGCCGTGGCCCGCAGCATGTCGCGCACCGGGATGCCTTCCGTGATGCAGGCGATCAGTTCGATGCCCGCAGCGGCCGCTTCCATGACAGCATCGGCGGCGAACGGCGCCGGCACAAAAATCAACGAGACGTTGGCACCGGTCCCCTGGCGCGCCTCGTGGCAACTATCGAATACCGGCAACCCCGCGTCCAGTGCGGTCTCTCCGCCCTTGCCCGGGGTCACGCCGCCGACAACGTTGCCGCCGTATTCGTGACATTGTGTCGCATGGAAGGACCCTTCAGAGCCGGTAATGCCCTGGACAATGATGCGGGAATCTTTATCAACCAGAATAGACATTGCGGATTTCCAAAGTGAAGATGAGTTGCAGGGCATGGCTGCTGAGAGCCGTCACCCGGTGAGTGCGACGACTTTCTCGGCCGCTTCGTCGAGGGACTCGGCCGGGACGATATCGACCCCCGATGCAGCGAGGATTTCCTTGGCTTCCTCGGCGTTGGTGCCGGCGAGGCGGACGACCACTGGCACCTCCAAAGACAAGTCCTTTACCGCATCGACGATGCCGTTGGCGACGCGGTCGCAGCGCACGATACCCCCGAAGATATTCACCAGCACAGCGCGAACGTTGGTATCGCTCAGGATAATCCGGAAGCCGTCGCGCACAGTTTCGGCGCTGGCACCGCCGCCGACATCGAGGAAGTTGGCAGGCTCACCGCCCTTCAGCTTGATGATGTCCATGGTGGCCATGGCCAGCCCGGCGCCATTCACCATGCAACCGACGGTACCGTCGAGCTTGATGTAG
>DPYP01000464.1:0-572 GCA_003545375.1 Lentisphaeria bacterium | reverse complement strand
GCGGCAATGTCTTTCTGGCGGTACAGCGCGTTGTCATCGAAATTGAACTTGGCATCGAGCGCCGTGACCTCGCCCTGTTCGGTCAGCACGAGCGGATTGATCTCGGCAATCGACGCGTCGGTAGCATGGTAGGCACGATAAAGGTTGGCGACGAGACGGCTCACCGTCTTCGCCTGAGCGCCGCCGAAACCGAGCGCGCCGACGACGCGCCGGCATTGGAACGGCTGCAGGCCGAACTGCGGGTCGACCCATACCTTTGTGATCTTCTCCGGATTCGTTTCGGCGACCTTCTCGATCTCGACGCCGCCCTCGGCCGAGGCGATGATGACATCCTGTTCGCGGCCACGGTCCAGAGTTACTGCCAGATAGTATTCTTTTGCTATATCGATGGCCGGGCAAACCAGGATCTTCTGCACCAGTTGCCCGGCTGGGCCGGTCTGCGGCGTGACCAGCTGCATGCCGAGGATCCGTCGCGCTTCCGCAGCAGCCGTAGCCGTGTCCGGGCAATACTTGACGCCGCCTCCCTTGCCCCGCCCGCCAGCATGAATCTGCGCCTTGATCATGACCGCTTC
>DPYP01000267.1:11712-12272 GCA_003545375.1 Lentisphaeria bacterium | reverse complement strand
GCTGGTTGCCGCAAAGAAAAACTCCACGGCGGCGCTTGCAGTAATAATCCCAACAACCTCGCCATTCTCGTTCACCAGGGGGCCGCCGGAGTTGCCGGGCTGAATAGGCACGGAAATTTGAAGTAACGGCGCAGCCCCCTTAACCCCGGAAAGCGAACTTATGGCTCCGTCGGTGTATTGGGGATCCTGCCCCAAAATGGCAGTAGCAGGGAACCCAATTGTGAAAACTTTCTGTCCAAGCTTCGCAGAACGCGGCGCGGCCAGAGAAAGGTGTGCTGGCGACTTTTTCCCGATGGAAAGCAACGCCAGATCATTTGCCGGGTCAGCAGCCTCCACCTTCGCCTCGGCGATTGAACCATCCGACAGGGTCACCTTAATCACCTTGGCTTCGTCAACCATGTGGTTGGCAGTTAGCAGAAGTCCGTCAGTACTGACAAAGAAACCGGTGCCGGATGACGTAACAGGTTCATCAGGAGCCGCTGGGGCATCTCCGGGGAATTGCCGTTGGACAGGTTCATCAGGAGCCGCTGGGGCATCTCCGGGGAATTGCTGCTGGAGAT
>DPYP01000267.1:2385-11322 GCA_003545375.1 Lentisphaeria bacterium | reverse complement strand
CTGAATGTCAACCTCTACAACGGTGTGAATCTCAACCGGCGGCAGAGTCATGGTGCAGCCCGCGATCGCACTTTCAGGAAATCGCCGAGTATGCCGCAATCGGGCTTGCCTGCCAAGTTCGCTCACGGCAGTCCTCCATTCAGCGATTGTGTAATCCCGGTATTCTGCCGAAATTACCGCCACACCCGATTATTACCAAAACTTGGAAAAAACCTCCGAAGTTGTCAGTTCCCAGTTGAGTCGCTACAGTTGTAGGAGAAACAGAATCGAGGCCAATCATGGACAATGACCCCAAGCACGCGGACCTGCCAATCGTGGATATCGCCGATTTGGATTTCGCTGCCGCGGACCTCGACATCGAAAAGGCCGCAGCTGTGTACAGAGAGCATGGCTGCATCGTGGTTCGCGGGCTCATGAAGCCGCACCTCGAGGAGATGAGCCGCCAAATCAACCGGGTGATCGAGGAAACCATCGCGCAGATCGACGATGCCAAGCCGATTCCAGCGGGGTGGTTGACGCCAAACGGTGCACTGCTGCTGCCCGCACCGGAGCAATTCGAGCGCGACAAACAGATCATGTGCCTGCCGATCAATTACTACAACAGCGCCGCTTTCATGCGCACCGCCCTGGATCCCACAACTTTGGATCTGGCGGAGGCTATCCTTGGTCCGAACATCGAGCTATTCAGCGACGGTCAATCCCTGGTCAAGGAAGCGGTCGGCGGCCATCCCAAGCATCTGCACCAGGATGGCGCCTATTTCGAGCATCGCTACGAGGGGCCGCTGGGGCAGTTGACCTACGTGGTCGATACGAATCTCGAGAACGGCTGCCTGCATGTGGTACCGGGCAGCTTCAAAATGGGCCTTCTCGAGCACGAGGACACCTTCAGCCACCTCGGCCTCAACGAGAAAGTGTGGCCGTGGGAACGGTCCACCCCGATCGAGGGTAAAGCCGGCGACTCGATTTTCTTTCATATCAACTGCATCCACGGTTCGAAACCGAACTGGTCGTCAGAGCCCCGGCCGGTATTCATCAACCGCTACCGCAACGCCGACGATTATGTCATCATCACGACCGAAGACAGGAAAAATCCTGCCGAGGCCGAGAAACTTGCCGCGGAGGCGAGCAAGGAGAACCAGAAGGGGCTGATGCTCCGTGGTTTTCGGCGTTATGACGCCAACCGGAAATGAATAATCCAGGCTAGCCGCCGAGCAGGCGGAAGGCGCGGATCTGGAAAGGATCGAGGTCGAAGCGGAAGTTTGCTTTGCGGATTGGGATCGCCTGCCCATCTTCCTCCACCAGGTTGCATGCAAAGACTTTCGACACCGCCATGTCCAGGTTGACCGTGACTTGCCCCCTGCCGCCGTGTGGCTCATACACGCGCAGGATGAAGCCCCTGCCGTCCTCGGCCGGCTTGAACGCCTCGACCACGACCGCCGCACCTGTCAAGGACAGAAAGCTGCGTTCCAACCGGCCGCTCTCCGGACGTCGAATAGGCACTGCCCGAGCCGGCACGTTCAACTCCCATGCCCGACGAACGGTCTCACCCTCGCACCAGTCGCCGGCATGCGGCAGGAGGGAATAGGTAAATTCGTGATGGCCGCGGTCGGCTTCCGGGTCCGGCCACGTCGTGCCCCGCAGCAGCGTCAGCCGCATCACGCTCCCGAGGACATCGCAGCCGTACTTGCAATCGTTCAGCAGGCTGACTCCATAGCCGGCCTCCGAGAGGTCGACCCAGCGCTGACACGGCACCTCGAATTTCTCCTCGTCCCATGATGTGTTGCGATGGGTGGGCCGCGCGACGGCGCCGAACTGCACCTCGCACGTCGCCTGCGTCGCACGGATTTCCAATGGAAAGGCCACCTTCAACATCGTCTGCCGCTCCTGCCAGTCGACGCGGGTGACGAAATCGATGCGCGGGAGCTCGGCATAAATGACGATGTCCTGGCTGATCACCGTGTCGCGATGCGTTCGTTCGACCCGCACAACACCGCGGACGGGACCCGCTTCGAGGACCGTGACGGATGCCCGGCCGGCGATCGGATATCGCCGCTTGTCGGCTGACGCGTGAACATTCCACGCATCTTCGTGCTCGGGTCCGTCCTGCAGCAGTTGCAGATCATTTCCGGTCTGCCCGCTGACCAGGACATCGCGCTTGTGCCTTTTGTCAAACAGCCTGGCTATGCCGCCCCGCGGTGTCAGGTCGATGCGGAAGTATGCATTCTCCAGTCGTTTTCCGGAAACGTCCATCGTTGATCCCGGCTCGCTGGCGGCGGCGCAAAACCTGAAGACCGCGTGCCCCATCGGCGGAACGTTTCCGGGTTGAAAGACGATGGTCGCCTGGCCGGCGTCACGGCTGATGAGCTGGACCGGGCAGACGCTGCCGTCCGGCCCGGTCAGGCAGGCTGGTGTTTGGGTGTCCGGCACGGTTGCCACGCAAACATCGGTTCGCGGCCAGGAAAGCGAATTGAAGACGCACAGGGCATTGGGGTTTCTGCCGGTGGCTTTTCCCGGGGTGATTCGACCGAGGCTGTTGTCCAGTTCCTTGCGTGCCGTGCGCTGGGCGCCGGCATGGTCGCTCAGCGATTCGGGATACACCATGCCGATGGAGCTGCCGGGCAGGATATCGTGGAATTGATGCAGCAGAACCAGTTCCCACGGCTTCCTGAGGACCGTCGCGTCAAATCCCTTGCCGCTGGCATGGCAACCACTGCAGGTCGCGATGGAGCCGAAGATTTCGGCCTCCCGCAGCAACAGCTCGCTGACCCGGTTCGCCCGCTTCAGTTGCGAATGCGTCGTGTAGGTGCCGCGATGTCCTTCCAGGTACAGCTCGCCGTCCCACACCGGCAAATCCGGGTTGGCGGCGGCGAGTTCGTCGAAATATTGTTCCGAGGGACCGGTTCGCACCGCGGGGAGACCGGGGAAGCCGTCCTCGGCGAGTTTCAGCATATCGAGCTGGACTTCCGCGACGCCACCGCCGCCATCGCCGTGACCGAAAGGAAAAAGCACTTCCGGGTATTCAGCCTTCTGGGTGTATTGGTTCCAGGCGATCGTGAGCTGTTCCGGGTCCGGCGCGCCGACGTAATCGTACTTGAGTTTCGGGAGATGCGTCAGTATCTCGGTGCCGTCCAGTCCGCGCCAGCGGAACAGGTGGTGCGGAAAGTCATTGCGTGGAAATGGCGGGCCGTGGATTTTGGTCGAGAAGAAACTGTCGAGGCCGCAGCCGCGCAGGATCTCCGGCAACGACGCGGGATACCCGAACACATCCGGCAGCCAGCAGTTTCGCGGGCGGGTGCCGAACTCTGTCTTGAAGAAATCCAGACCGTAGAGCACCTGGCGGATGAGCGATTCGCCCGACGGAACGTTGCAGTCGGTCTCGACCCACATGGCGCCAGTGGTTTCCCAACGCCCTTCGCGGACGCGCTTCTTGATCTGCTTGTACAGGGATGGAAAATGCTGCCTGGTATACTGGTAGAGTTGCGGCTGGCTGCAGGCGAAATAATAGTTCGGGTAGCGCTCCATCAGCCGGCAGGCCGTGGCGAATGTTCGACTGCACTTGCGAATCGTTTCCTTGAGCGGCCACAACCAGGCGGTGTCGATATGGGTGTGACCCGTTGCAAAGACCCGACCATTGGCAGCACCGGAATCGATCGCAGCCAACCTGTCCTTCAGTATGCCGGCAGCCTTTCCAACTTCGGCCAGGAACTGGCGCCGGGGCAATGTCAGATCAACTGCCAGCAACGCTGCCTCGACAGCCTCGCCGAGTAAGCGCACGGTGCGTTCGTCGCCGGCGACCCGCGACGTCTCCCACGCAAACCGTGCCTGGAGGCAGAAGGCCTCGACCTTGCGATCGACGACACAGATGCACCCGCCCTTGAACAAGCCGCGCTTGAAGCGCAGCGCCGAGTTGGAGATGACATCCGGAACGGAAGCAAACTCGATCGCGAGTTCGTAGTCGCTTTTTCCCGGGACTAGAACCCGCCGGTGATTGGCATCCAGGCCACAATAGGGCTCGCCGTCTACGGCCAGCAACCCCTCCATCATCTCGAAGTCGAATTGAAGATACGCACGACGGAGCGTGACCGAGTCGGGAATTGAAACGCGTGTCTTCAGAAACGCAGTTTGTCCAGCCGCAAAGCTGCACGGAAGTGATGTGCGCGCCCACCGGCTGTCATAAGTGTATCGGCCGGGGCCGTCATGGACCGCGGTGCGCGACGTCCAGCCCTCGATGGGCGCTATTGATACGGCACACAGTTCATCAAGGATCTGCAATTTTTTCGAAATAATGCAATCTTCCATCAAGCCGAGCTTCCCGCTGCCATCATCCAATCTCGCGTCACCCATTCAGCCGGGTCAACACGTCTCGCAAACTCGTTGCCCACTGGTGCAACTTGTCCGGATCGGTCATCCCGTGGTGCACGAATACGGGCGTCGTGTACTGCGCCGCTGCCTCCGCTTCCGGGCACAAACCCAGACCGTAATGAACGTAATCGGGCAACGGAACTCCGACGGGTGTACAACGCTCGTCTTCCATTTGCCGGTAGACCACTTCGAGGTAGTTGATCTCGATGTCGCGGCGTATTGTCACCTTGCTTTCCTCGCACGCCGCCTCGAGCTCGCGGGTCGTTATGCCGACTGTCCGCAACGGATAGTTCCAATAGATCGGTATCGTGTCGGCGTAGCGATGCGCCAATTGGAGATTCGACAGATCGGCCAAAGTGTTCTCGAGCAGGTCTACCAATTCCGCGCGCCGGGCATTGAATCTTTCCATCTTGCCCAGTTGGGCCAGGGCGACGGCGCCCTGCCAGGCGGTCATCCGGTAGTTGTGTCCCATGGCGAAATGGCCGCGCGTCATCAGCTCGCCGACGGGCTCGGCGCGAGGCGCCTCCCGGCCATAACGATACCAGGCCATGCCGCAGTTGCAGTATAATGACGCGCGCTCGTACACTTCCGGGTCGTCTGTGACGATGATGCCGCCCTCGCCGGATGTGATCTGTTTGCCCTGCTGGAGACTGAAGCTGGCGGCGGTCCCAAAGGTGCCAACCGGTCTGTCCCGGTAGGTGCAATCGAAGGCCTGAGCGCAGTCCTCGACGACCGCAAGATTGTGCTTGCGCGCCACCTCGAGAATGGCCGACATCTCGGCGGGTTGCCCGTTCAAATGTACGACTACAACAGCTTTGGCTTTCGCGGTCACGGCCGCTTCGATCGATTCCGCGGTGATGATCAGCGTCCGCGGATCGACGTCGGCGAAAACCGGCACGGCCCCCAGGGTAAGGGCGGCCATTGACGAGGCGATAAAGGTGCAGGGCGGGCAGATCACCTCGTCACCGGGCCCGATGCCGATGCCGGCCAACGCGGCCTCGTTGGCGGCGGTGCCGGAAGACAGTGCAAGCACGTACTTCCTGCCGAGGCGCTCCCCAAAGGCGTCCTCGAATTGCGTGACCGGGCTGTCCTCACCCATACCACGCCCCGCGGATTGACTTTCAACGACCGCGCGCAGTGCCTCGAGCTCCGCGTCGTCGAAGATTTGAATTGAGTCGTCAGACATCGCTCGTCACTCCAGTCGGAACAGTTCGTCACCTGACTGGCGGCAGCGCTTACCGGCCACGATCCAGCTCGGGCGCCCCATGCTCTGGCCGTCGATCTGCCGGTTTTCGGGATGCCGGTAACCAATCCGCACCAGGCGCCGCGGCTTGTCCGTGACGTTGATATGTGAGCCGTGAACTGTAAACAGGTTGAACACGACGACGTCGCCGCGTTTTGCCGGGACCGCCACTGTATCCTCGAGCCGATATTCGTCGGTTGGCAGGTGCGGTGTGCAGGGCTCGCCGGTCTCGGTCTGCATGACGTGTTTGATGCGCCCCCGTTTGAAGGAGCCGTCGAGAAAGCGGATTTCGCCGTTTTCATGCCGGGTCTCGTCCAGGTGCACCAGAACGTCGACATAGCGGTTGTCCTCGTGCAGATAGAAGGCATCGTCCTGGTGCATGGGAAAGGGATGGCCGGTTTCAGGCGGCTTCACATGCATCGTCGAGTGGTGTAACTCGACATTCGATCCCAGCAGGTCCACCATGGCGCCGACCAGCTTTGGATCCGTCACCGCCCGCATCCAGGCGACGGAATAATACCAGAGATCGTGCATCCCCCATAGCTGAGACTTTTCCGCCGTCCCCTCGTCCATGTACACCTTGCGCCAGTCGCCGGACCAGCCCTCATCTCTGATCGCCCAGTCATCCATGAGCCAGTCCATGTCATCCGACATTTCATCGATTTGCGGCGACGAAAAGAGTTGCGGAATATGGAGATATCCATGTTCCCAGAAGAACGCCACATCGTCGCGTGACAATGTGTTCAGTTCTGGCATCTCTGGTGACACTTTCGGTTTATCGGCCATTTTTGTCAGTCACATTTCGGATTTCGGATGTTGCAGCAGAAAACATTACGCCACGACCCGAGCGGAAGGTCAATGTTGACGTCTGCTCAGCGATCGGGGCCGGCAGTCGACGGTCGAAAAATCTCGTACCTGATGGATTGCCAATTGTCATCGAAAAAACGCCAGCACTGGTTTTTAACTTTCAAATTGCTTGTTCGCTTTCGTTTAGTGTACGGTTCCATTATCGAAAACACAAATCACCAGCATCAGCCCGAAGGTAATGGCGGGACACCCGTTTCCAAGGGAAGTCGTGTACCCATTCAGCCCCTGATGGAGTGCGTGGGCCGCGGCTGGCAAATTCCGCCTGAACTCGGCGATTGGCGTTGATTGCGGGCTTCGCAAATCTACAGCTCATTCGTGATGGTTGCCGATTCCGCCAATCCCCTCGCCGGCGTGTTCACGCATCGCGAGTCGACGGACAACGGCGAGATCACGAGACGGAGCGAGTTCAGCGAGAGCTTCCGTATTCGGCGGATCGATCTAGTTGTCATCGTGCTGCTCTGTTTCACTCAGGTATACCGCGAACAGACATGCGTCCTGGCGGCTCCCCGTCCATGTGACCTTGATTCGAATCGGCTGATCGAGTCCTGCGAGCCTGGGGCCGCTTCGCCACGTAACCATCTGGCGCAATCCCGATTCAGTGAGCGGAATACTGTCACTGCCGGCGTAGCCGGGGACCGGCCTGAATTGTTGGTCGAGGATCTCGACCAACAATTCAGCCTGTTCCGACAGACCGTCGGCGTTAACGAAGAGGTGACAGCCCGGGTTGTCAAGCTGTATTGAACAGGAAACCATGTGCGGATCCGTCTGGTCGATCGGTACGTCGATGTGTCTGGCCCAGAACATCGAATGCGTATCGTCGGGTGTCAACAAGTCAGGGCTGGGATCAGGGACGACCTGGGCGTATCCCAGCCGGTCCCGCGGCCATCGCGCGACGCATACGAAACCATCGTGGGGGTTGTCGCGCCAGGGCGCATAGTAAATGAAGGTCTCGTCACCCACATTCTCGAAGCCCTGTCCCTGTTCAAGGCAAGGCATCGGCACCATGCCGCCGCCTGCATTGGGGTTGATCTCATAGGCACTTATAATCGGGAAGTCCGGCACCGGTTCCGCATAGTGCAGCCCGTCGTTGCTGACCACCAGCCCGAGGTCCATACTCAGAAATGCACGGTCGTTCGACTCGCCATGCCATTGGCCGTATACCCCGAGAATGACATTGCCCCGATTCCACAGGCTGGCGCCGAGGTGTACCTGCTCACCGGCATGCGGACCAGGAAGCTGGCGGTACGGCGGCCGGTCGCGGCGCAACCCCACCGCCACGCCGTCGGTCCACTGCTCGAAGTCATAGGACATATACGTGACCAGTGCACGCTTGCTGCCGACGTTCCCCCCTTGCCCGGTCAGGTAGTAAGCCCCGTCGAACTTCATGATGCCACCGGGCTCTACGGTGTTGTGTTTGAGGATCGGGTTGTGCGGCGACATGGTCCACCGGAGACCGTCGGGGCTGAAGGCAGCGATGTTGAAGAACGGGCTGACCTCGTTGATGAGCTTGAAACGCCGGTCCAGGTCCGGATCCTCCGGGTCGTGGAGCACCAGAATGGCGTTCATTTCGCTGCGGTACTCGCTGTCGAGTGCGACCAGGTTGTTATCGGTACTGCTGTTGAAGCTGGTCAGACCGAGGGACGGTTTTTCCCAATTGATGCCGTCGTCGCTGACGGCGTATGCCATGCGATAGCCGACCACTCCGTTGTCGTCACCCTGCGCCCGGTACCACATTCTGAATTGCCCATCGACGCGGATTACCGTGCCGTAAAACGCGATGCCCAGATGGTCGGCGCTGCCGGACGGCCCAGTCTCCAGGACGCGTTCATGGCCCCTGTAAGGGTTCGTGCCAGGGACGAGACCGACCTGCAAACGATACCGGAAGGGCATGCACTGATCGTCAAAAGGAAACAGCACCGCCTCTTCGACCTGCACATTGGGACCGCCGTTTTGAACTCTCATGCCAATGCCCCGCCGTCGAACGCGATCTTGTATGACTTTCCAGTGCTGTCGGTCGTCGCTGCGTCCATATAACACACACTGTATGCGCGTCGCGGCCGATCGCTGGAATTGCGGTCGGAACTGTGCAGCAGCCAGTTGTGCAGGAGCGCGGCCTCACCGGCGTCGAGCTCGAGCAGGTGAACCTTGTCGCGCCGACAATGCTCTACCGTCTCTTCTGCTGTCAGGAAACCGCTGGGATTGATCAATCTCTTGTGCGATCCCGGGATGATCTGAAGGCAGCCGCTCTCGCGGGTGGCGGGGTCGAGTGCGGTCCAGATCGTGATCAGTGGATTCCGGTCGAGTTCTGGCCAGCGATCCTGGTGCCATGGCAGGTGTGAACCGGCGCACGCAGGCTTGTTCATGAACATGGCGCGATAAACAGCGATCTGTCGATCGACGCCGTAAACGTGCCCGCAAATATCTCTGAACAACGACCGCCGCAGATAGTCCCGGAAGATCGGATC
>DPYP01000267.1:0-1994 GCA_003545375.1 Lentisphaeria bacterium | reverse complement strand
CGTGATACGCATGTCGTTCCGTCTCCGCTGCCATGACCTGATTCATGCGGTCTTGATCGACGTTGCCGTCCAATTGCATCAGCATGCGTTCGTAATCGACGTCCGCGGTGCCCAGCATGATATCATCGATGCGCTGCTGCAGCGTCGCGAGATCCCCGTCCGAAATTACGCCCCCCAGTTTCAGGAAGCCGTTTGCCTCGAATTCGCGCCATTGTGTGTCCTGCAGTGTCGTCATGTCCGGCTACTCCAGAGTTTCTAGAAAACCGTCCGGAACGCGAGCCGCGCATACCTGTGTAGCGCCGCACAGCGTCGGGGCGTTGTAGATCACGTTGCCGTTGTCGGCAGTCAGATATGCATGTGCATGGGTGTGTTTACCGCCACCTGAGGGGCCGCCGATATCACTGACCAGAGTCGCGTACTTACCACTCTCGAGGTTGCCGATCACCAGAGAAGCAGAGTGGAGAACACCGGCATCACTATACATCGACGGCGGCCGCGAATCGCTGACAAAGTAGCGGCCGCAGCGCGAGACGTTGACGTGAATGAATCGGTGCTCGGGCGCCGCAAAGACAGTGGGTGTCGAATCGTCCGGGCCGACGGTGAACAGATTGCCCTCGGGATACCGTGGATCCAGTGACGAATCGCTGGTGCTGACGTGCGTCGTCCAGGCAATGCGTCCCGTATCCGCGACGAAGTTGGAGTGCCCGGTCGATGACAACGTAAACGGCGGACCGCAGGCGAGGTCGCGCCGGTTCGAGCCGTCGCGACTGATGATGAAATGCGTTGTCCCCTCAGCCCCCGCAAAAGATTCCACGGTGCCGTCGTCGGCCAATTTCGAGCCGCGATTATGCTGGATCAGGATGTCACGGCCGTGGCGCGGATTGAATTGCAGGTGCGGATTGATCAGCTCCGGGTGTTCCAGGATCACGCACTCAGTCTGTGCCTCGAGGTCGATGACGACAATCTGCCCGGTGGGCGGCGTGCCGGTGACACGCCCGAGAGCGAGATAGCGCTGGTCCGGCGAAACAGACACGGTCATGTCATTCAGCATCCCCCCTGAAGGCAGCGACAATTCCTCAGTCTCCAGTGACAGCAGATTGAGCCGTCGCACCAGATCTTCGTCAGTCGAATACAGGATCATCCCGGACCAGGCGGCGTTGCCGATGCCGCGGACGCAATCCTGCTCGACCATGGCCAGCTTCAGGGTCGTCAGGTCGGCGACGAGCAGGGACCAGTTGCGATCGAAGCTCATGTCCCGCCGTCGGAGAATGGCGACGCGGTTGCCGTCCGCCGAGGTGTACGGCTGTTCACAATAGATGTTGATGCTCGTCAGCGCGCTGCACGTCAGATAAGTGATCAGCGCGCTGCTCGCGGGATCGTGGCGATGATCGCATGCTTCAGCGGCCCAACGGACCTCGCACCTCGATTCAGGCTCTTGCCGACTTCGCATGTTCACCGCCCGGTCATGTTGATAAAGCTCGCGCGGTTAAGCCTCGCCACATCGTCGCGGGACAATGTGTTGAGTTCTGGTATCTCTGGTGACACTTCTGGTTGATCAGCCATAGCTTTGCAGGTGTCAGGTGTCAGTACCAAACAGGGGGAAGAGTTGTCTGTCAAGCTTCTGCTGTAAGGTGATTGTGGTTGCTCTTAACCCGCGTAAGCGGCTGGAATTCCTGAAACCTGAAATCCGAAACCCGGTACCTGGGCAGTTGTCTCCGGCGTGACGATACATCGCATTTTCAGTCGATCTTAAACCCGTACAACTCCGCGTTCCGCATGATAAATCTCAGCATCACCTCCCTGTCGCCAATCCCGCTCAGGTCAGCGTTGCCGCGCCAGGTGACCACACGGTCGAGGCTGTCGGTGATAATCACGTTGCAGTCGTGTCGGGAGAACCCGGGTATGGGTGCGCCGAGCTGCTTGTTCCACTGATACTCGTTCTTCTGCACCTCATGGTACACCACCTCGCGAATCTCCACGAGGATGTCGCCGTT
>DPYP01000433.1:0-9997 GCA_003545375.1 Lentisphaeria bacterium | reverse complement strand
GAAAAAGACGCCTATCAAGGGGAAGTAGCCGTAGCGGTCGGCGGTGACGAATTGGCGGTCGACTGCCAGCACGACGGTCATTGCGGGAATGGCCGCAATGGCGCAAAAGCCAGCGCCGAACCAGAGACAACGCCAACGTTGCCGAACAGCCAGGGCAACGATTGCCGCCAGGCACAGAGCAGGCAGCAGCTGCCAAACGACCAACCGGTTTGGATTCAATGTCGTGTCGAGCGCGTACAACGGACTGGGCGCAGACACCAGTCCGACCCGCAGCAGCCAGTCGTTGAGAATCGCCGGCAGGTACACAGCCTGAAAAAGGGACATGCGGCCGCCGTCACCAACTAAGCTGTTGAGCCAATACACGGCGATCGCAATGATTACAAAAGGAATTAGCCACAGCACTTGCGGCCGGCCCACCCTGCGCGGCTCCCAGAGCATTTCAAGAAGCAGCAGAAGCGGCAGCACAATGATCGTCGGCTTTGCCAGCGTGCCGAGAGCGAAGGTGACAATCGCCAGCAGGTAGCACCGGCGGGCATCGTCGTTGCGAGCACGCCGGTACAACAGCAGGGTCGCAAGCGCAAAGGCGGTAGAGAGCACTTCCTTGCGGCCCATGGCCCAGGCCACCGGCTCTGTTTGCAGCGGGTGCACGATGAACGCCAGGGCGACCAGCAATGCAGTGACCCGGCATCTGCTCCAGCCCTGAACGAGGAAAAACACCAGAACGCCGTTGACCGCGTGCAGGAGCGTGTTGGTACCGTGCAGCACCCAGGGGCGCAGGCCGAACGTGAGCGACTCGACGAAGTGCGTCAGATAGGTGACGGGGATGTACAGCAGCTCGCCGCGGACGCTGCCGGGAGTCAGCAGTGCCTTGATGTTGTCGACGGAGAACGAGCGCAGGTACGGGTTGCCGAGAATATAGGACTGGTCATCCCAGTTGGTGAACTCGAATCCCAGTGTACGGCCGTACAGGAGAATGGCGACTAGCACCAGCGCCGGTGGCATCCATGGCTTTCCATGGGCCGTCGGGTCGCTGTCCGACCTGCTCGTGTCCGGATTCTTCAACCTTCGCCGTCGATCCGCACGCCCCCGTCGCCGCTGACGATACTGCCGATCGGCATGGCTCGGAACCCGCAAGCGTCGGCGGTTGCAATGGCGGCATCGGCAGAAGCTGCTGGCACCATCCAAACCATACCGATGCCCATGTTGAAGGCGTGGAACATGTCGCCGTCACTGATACCGCCGGCCTCCCGGATGATCTTAAAGATCGGCGGACAGTTGAATGTGTTGCTGTCGATTTCAGCCGCCACACCGGCCGGCAGAACACGCGGGACATTGTCGTACAGTCCGCCGCCGGTGATGTGGGCGATACCGTGCAGCGGCAACCCATCATCCAGGGCTTGCCTGATCGCGGGGTAATAGCAGAGATGCGGTCGCAGCAGCACGTCGCCGAGCGAACCGTCGAGCTCCGGCAGCTCGGTCTCGACGGTATGCCGGCAAGTGTCGAACAAAACTTTCCGTGCCAGGCTGTAGCCGTTGGTATGCAGCCCGTTCGAGGCGAGGCCGATGAGTACGTGTCCGGGTGCTACGTCGGCGCCGGTGATCATTCGGCCTTTCTCGATGACACCGGTGATGACACCGACCAGATCGTAATCGTCGCCGTACATGCCCGGCATTTCGGCAGTTTCACCGCCGAGTACGGCGACGTTGCAGGCGCTGCAGGCAGCAGCGATGCCGCCGAGCACTTCTTCATACAGCGGGCTGCGCAGCTTGCCGATACCAACGTAGTCCATGAAATACAGCGGTTCGGCGCCCTGCACAGCGATATCGTTGATGCAGTGGTTGACGATGTCATGGCCGACGCCGTCGTGCCGGCCGGCCAGGCAGGCAACCATCAGTTTGGTGCCGACACCGTCGATACTGGAGACCAGGACAGGCTCTTTGTATTTGCTCAAGTCGAGTTGGAACAGACCACCGAAACCGCCGATGCCCTGGAGCATCTCGGGGCGGCGCGTAGCTGCCAAGCGGTCTTTCACCCGGCTCAAGAGGTCGTGGGAAAGATCGATGTCGACGCCAGCATCTTTATATGCGTTTGTCGAGGCACTCATGCTCGTTGGTCGAGGTTATTGGTCAGCCGTTGCTGTGAACTCCGCATTCCCGTGGTGCCGCACTATATATCTGTAACCGGGCAGAGGCAACGTAGGGCTTGATTTCTACGGTCCCACCGGTATACTACGCGCTCGCTTTCGACCTGGGTTTTACCACTCTGTTCACACAATTATCAATTACATCATACCAATCACAGGAGCCACGTCATGGCAATTAAAATGGGCATCAACGGGTTCGGCCGCATCGGCAGGCTGGTTTTCCGTGCAACAGCCAATAATCCCAACGTCCAGGTCGTCGGTATCAACGACCCGTTCATCGACCTCGACTACATGGAATACATGCTCAAGTACGACACCGTGCACGGCCGCTTCGACGGTGAGATCTCGATCAGCGACGGCAAGTTTGTAGTCAACGGCGACCCCATCGCTATCTACGGCCGTATGGATCCGTCTGAGATCGGCTGGGGTGAGTGTGGGGCCGACTACGTCGTTGAGTCGACCGGTGTGTTCAGGTCGAAGGACAAGGCTAAGGCGCACCTGGCCGCCGGCGCCAGGAAAGTAGCAATTTCCGCACCGTCGGACGACGCGCCGATGTTCGTTATGGGCGTTAATCACGAGACTTACAGCTCCGACATGGACGTCGTCTCAAATGCTTCCTGCACCACCAACTGTCTGGCACCCCTGGCCAAGGTGGTCAACGACAACTTCGGCATTGTCGAAGGTCTGATGACCACGGTGCACGCGATGACGGCGACGCAGAAGACTGTTGACGGCCCGTCGGAAAAAGACTGGCGCGGCGGTCGTGCGGCGTGTAACAATATCATCCCGTCAAGCACCGGCGCGGCCAAAGCTGTGGGGGTGGTTATCCCCGAGCTCAACGGCAAGCTTACCGGCATGGCCTTCCGTGTGCCGGTCGCCGACGTCTCCGTCGTCGACCTGACCTGCCGCATCGAGAAGGGCGCCAGCTACGACACCATCAAGGCAACGATCAAGGCCGCATCAGAAGGCGACATGAAGGGTGTCATGGGCTACACGGAAGATGACGTGGTGTCCTCGGACTTCATCGGTGAAACCTGTACCAGTTTCTTTGACGCAGATGCCAGCATCGCGCTGAACGACAACTTCGTCAAGCTCGTATCGTGGTACGACAACGAATGGGGCTACTCCAACAAGGTGGTCGACCTCGTCGAGCACATGGCGAGCGTCGACGGCTGAAGCCAGCGGCAAAGCGAATCTGGCAACGGCCGTTCCACGGCAAGAGGAAGAGGCAGACAAACAGCCTATCGCCGCACTTTTTCCGTTGCCCAGATCGCCAATTGTTCGCGGAAGATTTTGGCGTTGTGCCGAATGTCGACGGGGAAGCTCTTGTTGAACAGGACATGCCTGATGCTGCGGGTCACATCGCTGGCCTGGCCGAGCTCGAGCAGCTCCCGGGTAAATCGGTTGCGACTTTCGTCGGTCACCGGAAAATGATCGGGATGCGGCTCGATTATGATCACGGGAATCTGCCGGTACCGTTCGTTGCCGGCGCCAACCAAAGCACTGCGGAAGACGTTTGTGTGATTGTTGAAAATCGCCTCGCAACAAACGGTATACATCGATTCAACACCGGTTTCGACTCGATGCACCGAGCGCCCGCAGAACCATAACTGCCCAGCATCGTCGAGATAACCAACGTCACCGATGCGGTGCCAGAATAACCCGTTAGCGCGGTCGTCAGTTTCGTAGATCTTATGCAAGGCGGTTTGTTCCGGCAGATCAAAGTACAGACGGCTGACGTTCGGCCCCTGTACGATAATCTCGCCAACCTCGCCGGGCGGCAGAATTTCGGCGTCCTGCAGCCACGGCACGATACCATCACTGATGCGCATGATCTGCAACCGGACTCCCGGCACCGGCAAGCCGACACAGACACCGCTGCCGGCGGCGGTCAAGTCGGCGGTGTCGGCCAGGATTTTGGTGCCGCGGTTCATGGTTACCGGCAGGCATTCCGTGGCGCCGTACGGCGTATAGGTGTCGGCCCCTTCGGGCAGGATGTGCCGCAGCAGCCGTTCATGCAGGTAAGCCGCAACCGGCGCGCCAGCCATGATCACCCGGCGCAGACCCGGCAGGCGGATGCCCTGTTCAACGCAATGGGCACTGACCGTGTTCCACAAGGCAGGCGACCCGAACGAAAAAGTGATCTTGCTGTCGTTGACCGTGCTGATGATCTTCTGCGGCTCGACGTCGGCGGGGCGCGTCGGATTCATCTCCGGGATGGCTACGGGCATGCCCATGGCGAGCGTGAACAGGGCGAAAAGTGTGAAGCCCGGCATATCGATGTCGTCGGCAGTCACGTCGAAGATCTCCTGCAGGATACTACGCTGGGCATCGAACATGCCGTGCGTGTACATGACCCCTTTCGGCAGGCCGGTGCTGCCGGTGGTGAAGATGATCGCCGCCAGGTCCTGCGTCGTCGTCGTCGCCGCAGGGCTGTCCGAACCGTTGTCGACAAAGAGGTCACCCAGGTCATAGCCGCCCCAGAGGAACTTGCGGCCGATCGTCACGTTGATGCGCACCGTGCGGAAATATCGGCGAAAAACCAGCCGCACCAGGTGCGCCAGAGGAATCCCCACAAACGCCGCCGGCCGCACCTGTGAGACGCAACCAAGCAGATTGCTGCGGCTCATGCCGGGATCGATGAGGACCGGGACGGCGCCGATCCTGAACAAGGCGAAGGTTAGCGGCAGAAAATCGATACCCGGACGGACCATCAGCACGGTGCGCATGCCAGGTTCGACTCCGATCCGGCGAAAGCCGCGGGCATAGGCGCAGGTGCGATTTGCCAGGGCCGCAAAAGTGATTGATTCGCCGGTGGCACGCACGGTCACCGCGGTGCGGTCACCCTGTTTTTCCGCCCAGTGATCGAGGTAGTCAGAATAATTGAAGGACTCGGTATTCAGAAACTGTATCGATGGTTCAGAGTGGGCGTTGCATGTGCCGTGAACTTACCCCGCACTGTTTGTCGACGGCATGATCAGCCGCTGCTCCGCATCCGACAATGCGTTGTCGGCGAAAAAACACCAGTGCCGCGCAGTTTCGGCTTATCGTGGGGGAATCGCTCTGCGGCAGCTTACTTGCCGCTGCCTTCGCGATTGTCGTCTCTTTCCTTTTCCCTATCTTCGTCGTCGCCGTCTTCGTAGGGCTCGTTCTCGTACTTGTCGATGAGTTTTTCGAGGTGCGCGACATATTTCTCGGCACCGCCGCGCTTATATCCGGTCTTGGCGACAAACGTGCCGTCCGGTGCGAGGATGATGATGGTCGGGTAGCCGCGGACACCGTACCTGAGGGCCAGGTCTGCGTTCTGCTCCTTCAGGGATTTTTTCTGTTTCGTCTTCCGCGGAAAGTCGATCTCGACCAGGATCAGGTTTTTCCTCGCATAGTCTTTGAAGTCCGATTTATTAAACACTTCGTTGTTCAGCTTGATGCACCAGCCGCACCAGTCGGAACCCGTGAAGTCCAGCAGCATATACCGGTCCTTCCGATCCGCTTTCTTGGCAGCTCGTTTGAAATCTGTTTCCCAGGCGGGGGCCGCAAAGGCCGAGGCTGTAAAGCACCCCATCAAAGCGATGAGTATGAGTTGTCGATTCATGGCATGGTCCTGGGCCTGTTATTTTGGTTCAATCGTCCAATTTGTCTGAAATCCAGGCGATGAGGCGGCGCGCACAGGCAGACTTCTCGATATGTCCCCAGGCTGCAGGCGCCTCTTCCTCCGCCCGTGTCAGCAACGTATATGTTCCGTCCTCACCGGCTACGCTGGTCAGGTCGTTGAGTACAATAGCATCGAGGTTTTTTCTGGCCAGTTTTCGACGAGCCTTGTCGACACCGTCGTGACTTTCCAGGGCGAAGCCGACGCAAACCTGGCCATCGCGTTTTTCGGCGCTGACGGTCGCCGCCACGTCCGGCGTCGTCGCGAGTTGCAGCGTCGTGCCCTCGGGTGTCTTCGGCAGCTTTTGGGTTTCCGGCGCCGCCACTTTGTAATCGCCGACCGCGGCTGCGAAGATCGCAGCGTCGGTGGCAGTGAAACAGGATTGCATCGCGACCAGCATCTCGTCGGCGCTGGTAACCGGATGTGTGGTGATCGACGGGTGCCGAGGCAGGTTGGCATCGGCCACCGGCCCGGTCACATAATCCACCTGAGCACCGGCAGATACCGATGCCAAAGCCAGGGCGCGGCCCATCTTGCCGCTGCTCGGGTTGCTGATGAAACGCACTGCGTCGATACGCTCCTGTGTCGGCCCAGCGGTGATCGCGATCCGTCGACCGCCGAGGCTGAACGGGATGGCGTCCTCGATCAGTCGTTGGACGATGGCCTCCGGTTCGGTCATGCGGCCGATGCCGGTCATGCCGCAGCCGAGCGCGCCGCTTTCCGGACCGAGCCGGAGCCAGCCCTGGTCTTCGAGTCGCGCGACATTGTCCACCACCAGCGGATGCTGCCACATCTCACAGTTCATCGCCGGGCAGAAATAACGCCGGCAGCTCGGCGGCAGCGACAAGGCGCTCAGCGCCACGATGTCGTCGCCGATGCCGTGCGCCAGCTTGGCAATCAGATCGGCTGTCGCCGGCAGCACAACGAAGAGATCGGCGGCAGTCGCCGGATAAAGGTGCGGGTAGATTGTTTCGACGCTGTCGGCGCCGGGCGGCGGCATCATGCCAGTCTGCGCTTCGCGTCCGGTGACCGCGGCAAACGACAGCGGCCCGACAAACTGCTGCGCTGCCGGGGTCATCGCTACGGTGACATCAGCGCCGGCCTGCCGCAGACGGCTGGCAACAGTCACGGCTTTGTAAGTCGCGATCCCGCCGCCGATGCCGAGAATTATTTTTCTGGTATTCAGAGATGACATGCAGATAATGTACTGCACGTATGCCCTGCCTGCACCACGTGCTATGCGCACCAATCGTTTGTCGAATTCGTCACTTTTACGTCGAGGCGGGTTCCATGATAAATATGCATGTAACTTGCGCTGCCAACCTCTGGCATCGCCGGCGCCGTGAAGCGAAACGACGTTGAAATGCATGCTCTCGTTGACACTGCTATGGTTGGTGCTTTTCTATCTGCTCGATTGCGAAAGATTTCTGGACAAGATCACAGGATCGACCGGATCACCTTCATCCTGTTAATCTCTAATCCTGTGTACATCTTTCCTTTGCCCGATCGTCATCCCGCACCGCGCGCCAGCGCGGCGTCGATCAGCTGTTTGCAGAGATTGGGGAAGGTCAGGCCGGCGGCGGCAGCAGCCTTCGGGATCAGACTGGTGGCGGTGAAACCGGGGATGGAGTTGCCCTCGAGGATAATCGTCTCGTCTTCGTTGACGATTATGTCGACGCGCAACAGGTCACGGGCGCCGAGGGTGTGAAACGTCGCCAGCGCCAGATCCTGCAGGCGCTTCTGAGTTTTTTTCGACAGCGAGCGCGGCGGGCACAGGTACTCGGTCTTGCCGTGGGCGTAAACGTACTTGGCATCGTAGTCATAGATCTCCCCGGGTGGGACGATCTCGATCACCAGCATCGGTTCGTCGAACAGAATGCCAATCGTTACTTCGCAGCCGATCACGAACTTTTCGACGACAATGTCGGTGTCGTGCCGCAACGCCTCCTCGAGCGCCGGCCGCCAGTCGTCGGGACCATTCACTTTCGCCATACCGATGGTCGAACCTTCGCGATTCGGCTTGACGATCAACGGCAGACCAAGGCTCTCCGGCAACGGTACGTCCGGCCGCGTTACGACCATCCCTGCAGCGACCGGCAGGCCGTTCTGCTCCAGCACCTCGCGGGTGCGGGCCTTGTCGAGCAGCAACTCGCTGACGGCGGGGTCGCAGCCGACGTACGGCAAGCCGCGCTCTTCGAGGAGGCGTTGGACCGTGCCGTCCTCACCGAAACGGCCATGCAACGCCGGGAACACAGCCCGGACATCCTCATGCAGCGGCGGCAACTCACCGGTTTCAAGGACGATGCCGTCGACTGTAAATCCGGCCTCGCGCAAAGCCCCGGCAACAGCGCGGCCGGAGTTCAGCGACACCTCGTGTTCACTGGACGGGCCGCCCATCAGCACGGCAACACGAGCAGTCTGTTGGAGCTGGGGCATAGTATAGGAGTTACAGTGATCCGGCGGTTCTGCACCGTTCCGCGATTGCAAAATGCTCCGGTCTGAAATGAAACAAAGGTCCGCTCAAAAATTCATTCGGTTGTGGCGAGTTCGGCGGTGAGCAGTGGCGTCAACTGGGTGACTGTGCCGGCTCCCATGATAGCGATTACATCGCCATCCCGAGCAGTACTGACCAGCTCGCTTGCCAGCTCCTCAAAGTCGAAGTCGCAATAGCGCACCGGTACACCACGGATTGCCCCGATGATGGCCCGCGGATCGGCAAGGTGCGCATCGTCGAGCCAGGCGTTGAAGGTCGGGATGACGATGACGTCGTCCGCCGCGGACAGTGCTCTGCCGAAGTCGGCGGCGTAGCGGGCGACGCGCTCAAACCGATGCGGTTGAAAAACGATGCGCAGCGGCCGGCCAACGTAATGTTCGCGCAGCGCAGCGATACCGGCTTCGACTTCGGACGGGTGATGGGCGTAGTCCTCGATCACATCGACAGTGCCGCTGTAGCGCAGGGACAACCGGCGGTCGACGCCTTGGAAACTGCCAACAGCGTCGAGCGCTGCGGACTCCGCAACGCCAAGCTTCACAGCCTGGCGCACAGCCAGCGTAGCATTGATCTGGTTATGGTGTCCCGGCACCAGAAGGTCGAGCACCTTGGCCGCGCCGACATCGACGAAAGTGACGTTTGGATGGTCGTCGAAGAGCGCGTGGGTCGCATCGGTCGCGTAGCACAGCAGTTCCGCGGCATTGCAGGCAAAGGTCTGGAAACACTGGCGCAGAGCGGCCTCGCCGCCGACGCTCCAGCAGTGGTCGTCCCCAACGTTGATGACAATGGCATGCGAACTCCTCATGGCAGCCTGGGTGCCGTCGCTTTCATCTACTTCGGCGACCAGCAGCGCGCCAGCGCCGGCGGCAGCAGGGGCGGCCAGGCTGGGAACCGCGCCGCCGATCAGGTAGCCCGGCCGGTGACCGGTCTGTAGCAGGATATGGGTGAGCATGGCCGTGACGGTAGTCTTGCCGTGGGACCCGGCGATCGAGACAACGGTCGGCCAGTAGGGCGCCAGGGCAGCCAGAAATTCGCCGCGCAGCAGCAGCGGCAGGCCGCGAGCAACGGCAGCGGCGTATTCTGGATTGTCCGAGTCGACAGCGGAAGAATACACCACCAGGTCTGGGTTCTGTACATGTGCAGCGTCATGGCCGACGACAACTTCGGCACCGCGCCCGCGCAACAGGTCGACGTTCTTCGATGCTGCTTTGTCGCTGCCGCGGACGGAGACGCCGAGGTCGCGGCAAATCAGCGCCAGCCCAGTCATACCGACGCCGCCGATACCGATGAAATGGAGGTTGTTCCAGGGAAGATTGCGCCGCGACATCAGTCCTCTTCCGCTTCTGCGGCCTTGAGTTTGTTGATCAGAGAAATTGCCGCTTTCGGCTTGACATGGAAGTCGTTGTAGCGTACGACGCCGTCGCGGTCGATGATGATCGTCCAGGGCGTGCCGCCGGTGCGGTAGGCGCGCATGACTTTCGAATACTCGTCGCGGCTGCCGCTATGGCCGACGGGGAAGTCGAGCTTGTACTTTTTCGCGTTCTCCCAGGCACGCTTTGGGGTGTTGCTGCTGAAGCCTTCGAAGACGGTCTGAATGGCGACAAATGCGACATCGCCATCGTCACTGTAGCGTTCGAACAGCGTCTGCAGCGTTGGAAACCCGCTGCTGTGACAGCCCGGGCACCAGGACTGAAAGCAGAAAAGGTAGACGAC
>DPYP01000016.1:19592-27984 GCA_003545375.1 Lentisphaeria bacterium | reverse complement strand
CGACCGGGGATGCTGATCGCGCATTCCGGTATTCTTCTTCTGCTGCTCGGCGGTTTTGTCACCTATCGCTATTCGATCGGCGGCAATATGAGGTTATACGAGGGCGAGGCATCCAGCGAATTCGAAAGCTACACCGGCTGGGTCCTCGAAATTGTTATGGTCGATGCGCCGGCGGGGGCGGATGCACTCATCATTCCCGAGTCCGACTTCGCAGACATGACACCCGGCGAAACACGAACATTTCACTCAGACCGCCTGCCGTTCGAGCTCGAAATTTCCGGGTACGGAAAAAACACGAGCGTCGAGCCGATGCTCAGCAGCCACAGCATGATTGCGGTCGACGGTTTTTACCTGATGACTCTGCCTCGTGACCCGGAGGAGGAACAAAACGTTGCCGGTGCTTATGTGACGGTCGTTGAGAAAGGGAGCGGCAAGCGTCACGAAGGCATTCTATGGCCCCTGGAAGCGCATCCGTATACCGTTGAAATCGATGGCGTCGACTGGGCGTTCCTCCTGCGTCGCCCTCGCTGGACCGTGCCGTTTACGATCGTACTGGACAAGTTCACGATGGAAACACACCCGGGCACGAACACGCCAAAGGTCTTCCTCAGCGACGTAACAAAGATCGAAGGCAAGTCGCAGGAGCAGATCAAGATCGAAATGAACGAGCCTTTGCGCTACAAGGGCTACACATTTTTTCAGGCCAGTTGGGGACCGCAGGAAGCACGGCCCGGTGATCGATTGTTCTCGGTGTTCGCCGTGGTACGCAATCCGGCCGACAACTGGCCGTTGTACGCCTGCATCGTCATCACCGGCGGCCTGCTTATCCATTTCTGCCAGAAACTGTTGCTATATCTGCGACGTGAGCACCAGCGGCGGCCGGCATTATGAAAAGACTGCAGACAATCTTCATGTTCGCTACAGCACTCCTTGTCGCGCTGCAAGTCTCAGCCGCAAACAGCTACACGGCAGACAACGCTCTACCCGCACCGGCACAACCGTGGCCGGATGATGTCGTGGATCTGTGGAAGACGATCCCCATCCAGGACGGTGGCCGCCTCAAGCCACTCGACACATTTGCCGCTTTCAAGATGCTGAAGTTGCACGGCAAACGCACCATGCGACTGACAGATGCCGACGCAACGATCAAGCTGAGCCCGATCGAATGGCTGCTCGACTGCCTGTTTCGACCCGACACTGCGGTGACGTACCCGACCTTTACGGTGGATAATTCCAGCGTGATTGTCGCGATTGGTCTGTCGCCGCACAAGAAAAAGCGATCGCGATACTCGTATACGGAACTGCAGCCGGGCATCGAGCGGTTGTTCGAACTCGCCGGGCAGTACAGTGAGATCGATGCACAGCAACGCAACGGCCTGCAAACCATGACCATCAATCTCGCCAGCAACGTCAACGACTTCGAGTTCCTGTTGCACTATTTCGATTTCGCGCGAATCCCGTTGCCCCTGTCGGCGACTGACCTCTCCCCGAATGCCGATGACCCGTTGATGGCCACCGACGCACTGCAAATGCTGCCGACACTGCGACAGATTTACCTCGAAGAACAGGCGCGCGACCCTGGAACCACCGGCCCGGTGGTTGAAAGCCTGTCGCAGATTCTTCACTACGCAGACACCTCGATAGGGCTGGCCCTGCTGCCACCCCCAGACACGGATATCCTGGAATGGCGGACGCCCGGGCAGTTGATCCGCCAGGCCTTCCAAGGCCCGCTTCCGGCCAGCGAGCTCAAACTGCTCCGAGCACTCGCCGACCTGCCAACGACGGCCGCAACTCCGGATCGGTTCAAGGAGCAATTGCAGAAGTTTCACGGCCTCGTCACCGAACGCGCGGAGGCCAGGAGCGAGTACAGCAAAATCCGACTCGAAGTGGCATTCTACAAAGGCAAGTATTTCTATTACAGCCTCTGCCTGTATGTCCTGAGCTTTCTGTGTATCGCCTTGTCCTGGCTCGGCTCAGCCGGCGGCCGAAGCAGCCGGGTCCTGACACGCGCCGCGATTGTCCTGGTCGCCCTGCCGCTTCTCCTCCACATCACCGGCATCGTGCTGCGCTGTATTATCCGCAGCCGGCCACCGGTATCGACGCTCTACGAGACAATCCTTTTCATCAGCGCTATTGCGGTGTTTGCAGCATTGCTCATGGAATACATGAATCGGCAGCGTATTGCCCTGGCATTGGCATCGGTGCTTGGCATCGGCGGCATGTTCCTGGCCAATAAGTATGAGATTAAAGAAGCGGTCGACACGATGCCGAGCCTGGTGGCTGTGCTCGACACCAACTTCTGGCTGTCGACGCATGTCACAACCGTCACCATCGGATACGCCGCCGGGCTGTTGGCGGCTGCTATCGCCCACGTTTATATACTGGCAAAACTGTTCGGCTTAAAACGGCAAAAGCCGGAGTTCTTCCGGAGTTTGACTCGCATGGTCTACGGTGTTGTCTGTTTCGGCCTGCTCTTTTCGTTCACCGGCACGGTGCTCGGCGGTATCTGGGCGAACGACAGCTGGGGCAGGTTCTGGGGCTGGGACCCCAAGGAGAACGGCGCGTTGATGATCGTCCTGTGGAATCTGATCATTCTGCACAGCCGCATGGGCGGCTACATCCGGGAATACGGTCTCCACACGTTTGCCGTATTCGGCGGCATGATCGTGGCGTTCTCCTGGTGGGGCGTCAACCTACTCGGTATCGGGCTGCACTCGTACGGTTTTACCAGCGGCGTGTTTCGGATATTGCTCATTTTCTGGTGCATCGAAGGCGGCATCATCCTGCTCGGGTTCGTTGCCTGGCTGCGTAGTCAATCCGTGCCGATCGAGAGCGAGTAGCACCGATTCAGGAAAAGCAGCACAGGCCGTCGCACATCACGGCGAATCGTCCACAGACGATAGAGGCGGCACATGCAACCTAACAACCACCGGGTCATGATCGCTGACTTGGGTGGCGGTGGGAAACTCGCAATTCATATGGACGATATCCACGTCCGCAGCCTTGCCCAGGAGCGCCGAACTGACCAGCACATGGTCGAGAAGTTCGGCGTTGCCTTGATAGATATAGCTGTACCGGTCTTGCGCCGGCAGGCTGCCGGTCAGATTTGTCAATTGCTCGCCACACAGAACCTGCAGAGACTCGCTGTAGTTGAAATCATTGAGGTCGCCGAGCACGATGACATTGGCATCAGCCTGGTGTGTCAGTAACTCATGAACCATCCCGTTGATCAGACGCACCTGTTGCAAACGAATGCGTTCGCTTTCCAGCACTCGCGGTTGATGCCGACCAAAACGAGGTGAATCGCCACGCTTCGATTTCAGGTGGCAATTGAACAGGAACAGACGTTGGCCGTTGAATTCAAATTCCGCGACAAGCGGCTTGCGAGAACCGCGAAACGCCTGTTCCCGTGTTCCTATGCGCCCGGGACTCAACGACAACCGCGGCCCCTTCAAGATCCGTGCCTGGAGGCCTCTCTGCGGTTGACCGCGCGAGATCAGGCGGACCCGGTCCGT
Source organism: Lentisphaeria bacterium (assembly GCA_003545375.1). GTDB lineage: Bacteria > Verrucomicrobiota > Lentisphaeria > JABSQK01 > CAJWLW01 > CAJWLW01. Next base: position 24,469 of record DPYP01000016.1, on the reverse strand, counting down.
TCGATAGAGAAAAGCGCTTCGGATGTTGCCGCCGGGCTGGCCGCCATCGGCCAGGTCGGTCGGCGGCAGCTCGCAATACTCATAGTGCAGCGGCAGCAACGCTGCGACTAACCGCTCGGCGGTACGACGAGCCTCGACCACACCGTCGTTAGTCGGGCCGCTGTCGTCCTGTATCTCCTGCAACGCCACGATGTCCGGTCCACCCAGATTCTCCGCGATTGCGCGGGCAACACTGTCGACACGACTTCCGCCTGCTTTGAAGCGGGAGCCAGGATGCAGGTTCAGTACATTGAACGTGGCCACGGTCAGGTAGTCAGTCGCCCCTTGCAGTTTTGTTGTCTCCGCCTGCAGTTCGGGCAATCTGCCGGACGGTACCGGATCGGTCACGATCAGGGTGAACGCGCCGCGGTCATAATGAAGTACGCCGATCAGCGGCGCCGTAAAGCGATACCCGACACTTATCAGCGGCAGCGGCTGCGATTGACGCGAAAACTCAACAACGAGCCGCTCCGGGTTGGCGTCGTCACCGCCGGCAACCAAGGCACCGCGCCGATTAAGCCCCGACGCTTCGCTACCACCGTCGCCGACAACCACAGTCCGGCGGCGCCAGATTCCACCGAGCGCAACGGCGCCTTCAACCTGTATACGCATGCCTTCGAGACTCTCCCAGAAATCGATACCGTCCTCCGTTGGATCAAACTCCCCGGCGACGGCCGTGTCGTCGAGTTGTCCGTTGCTGTCGTTATCGATAACCCGGTGCGGCGGCACCCGGCCATGCCGGCCGATGACGATCGGTGCAGGCAAAACTACGGACTCGGTGACATACTCGATCCGATCGGCACTGATCGAGGTAACCGGCAAGCCGCCGGCATTATACCTGCTGATGATTTCCCGCACCGTGCCGCCGATACGTAACCGGTCACCGACCCGCAGCCGCCGGAGGTTGGTCTCGCTGACCCCACCGGCCGTAATAAAAACCGCTTCCGAAGTCAACAGACTGTCATCGGGCGTGATGCTCTGCAGCCAGACCCCGGCCCGGAACACGGCGGTCACGACTCCCTCGACGACGACAGGTTGGTGATTGAGCGGCGACACATGACCGGGCGCCTGGACCGTGTGAATAGCCGTCGTTGGTCTCAATTCCGAAGTGGGTTGAACCGGCCTTTTTATCAATGGCGCCATGCAGCCAGCAACTACGGCGGCTGCAATCAACACGCCCAGGCAGTTTTCAGATACACTTCGCATTGATATCGATTCCACTATGCGTTCAGTTCAAAAGAAAACAGATGCCGGGAAGGTATTGTATTGATTGGTCCAGCACAACGTCGCAACGCATAGATTTGTGAAACCAGCACACTGTTGCGCTTGACATTACGCTGGGTCGGCACACCTTGCGGTTCGACAGAACCCTGAACGCTCATCCGGACAAATACCATGATCTCTGCCAGCGACCTCAAGCGCGGCATCGCCATCGACATCAATGGCGAGCCATGTATTGTGGAAAACATCCAGGTTAAGACACCGTCTGCCCGCGGCGGTTCAACGCTGTACAAGTTCCGGGCCCGCAGCATAGTTACCGGCACCAAAGTGGACCAGAGCGTCAAGGGCGACAGCAGCTATAAGGAATCCGTCTACGACAAGAAAGCGGTACAGTTTCTTTATCGCGGTCAGGACAGCTACACCTTCATGGACCTCGAAGATTACAGCCAGTTCGATCTGGACACAAAAGCGCTGTCGCAGGAGGCCAATTTCATGGTCGAGGACATGGAGTTAACGGCACTGGTCATCGACGGCGTCGTACGCGGGGTGGTCCTGCCCGACACGGTCAATCTGAAGATTGTCGAATGTGATCCCGCGGTGAAATCAGCATCGGCAACGGCACGCACCAAGAACGCCACGCTCCAAACCGGCTTCACTATACAGGTGCCGGAATATCTCGAAGCCGACGAACTTGTAAAAATTGACACGCGCGATGGTCGTTTTGTGTCGCGTGCCAACGATTGAGTCGTTATGAAACTGCTGCGATACATCGCTGTTATTTGTCTGTTCTCGTTGATTGCCGGCTGCGCCCGCGACCGTGGCGAGCTCGGTACTGGGGAGAATCCGGTCAAGCTCTTTTTTGTTCCGTCGGTCGATGCCAAGGTCATTGCCAATCGCTCGAAGGAGATCCAGGCATACCTCGAGGCGAATACCCCGTACAAATTCGAAGTCAAAACGCCGCCGAGCTACATCGCCGTGGTCGAATCTTTCGGAACCTGGCGGGCAGACGTAGCGGCCTTGAACACCTTCGGCTACATCCTGGCTCACGAAAAATACAATGCCGAGGCACGGCTTACGGTACTGCGTTACGGCCGCGCCACCTACCGCTCCCAGATTATTGCGCGGGCCGATAGCGGCATCGAAAAAGTCGAAGACCTTGCGGGCAAGAAGTTCGCCTATGTCGACGCCGCTTCGACCTCGGGTTACCTGCTGCCGCGAAAGATGTTCAAAGACCACGGGATTGCGCCGGCCGAGACTACCTTCGCCGGCACACACAGCAACGTCGTGTCAATGGTCTACCAGCGCCAGGTCGACGCCGGCGCAACGTTCCATTCTCCGGTCGAGGACGGCAAAATCCAGGACGCCCGGCGCCTGGTAAAGACCCAGTACCCGGATGTGGAGGACGTCATTCGTATCGTCCAACTGACGGACGAGATTCCCAACGACCCGATCGTCTTCCGCAAAGAACTGAGCGAGGAAATGAAGGAGACGATCACCGCTGCGTTTCTGGCATACCTGGATACGGAAGAAGGACGCACGACATTCCATGATTTATATGGCGTGACGGCAATGCGCCGGTCAACCGACGCCGACTACGCCGGCGTGCGCGAGATGATCGAGAATCTCGGTACCAGCGCCGATGATTTGATGAAGAAGGAATAGACAGGCAGCCCCACTCGTATCGATTACGATGGTTTGCCCCCCCCCACCACTACCCACTATCCGGACATCGGACCATGCCCGAGACCATCCTTTCGATACGCAACCTGACCAAGACCTATGACAACGGGGTCACCGCGGTCGACGGCGTGTCGTTCGACGTCGACCGCGGCGAGTTCCTGGCGATCATCGGCCTCAGCGGTTCGGGCAAATCCACGCTGCTGCGCTGCATCAATCGCCTGCACAAACCGACGGCGGGAATTATCGAATTCGACGGGATCGACGTCCTCGGACTGACCCCTTCAGAGGTGCGGGCGCTGCGCACGCAGATCGCCATGATCTTCCAGCACTTCAACCTCATCGAACGGCACACGGTAATGTCCAATGTGCTGATGGGGCGCCTCGGCCACACGTCAACGCTGTCGAGCCTGTTCAATAAATTCGCGCCGCACGACCGCGAACAGGCGATGGGCTGTCTCGAACTCGTCGGTATCGCCGACAAGGCACATGTCCGCGCCGACCAGTTGTCCGGCGGCCAGAAACAGAGGGTTGCTATTGCCCGGGCGCTGATGCAGCAGCCGCGCCTCCTGCTAGCCGACGAACCCGTTGCCAGCCTCGATCCCGCCACCTGCCATTCCGTGATGCAGTACCTCCACAAAATGAACCGGGAGATGGGTATCACAGTGCTGTGCAATCTGCATTTCCTCAGCCTGGTAAGGCAGTACGCCGACAGGGTCATCGCGATGAAGTCCGGTGAAATCGTCTATTGCGGCCTTCCCGATGAGATTGACGACGACTGGTTCGCCCGCATCTACGGCGAAAAAGCGCGGCAGGTAGAGATCCAGTGAACCGGAACGCTGGAAAACGGATTTTCTTCGACGCCATTGTCTTCGGCTACCTGCTGGTGACGGCGATCATCGTATGCAGTCACGCCGCCGAGCCGGAATTGCTGGTCTATCTGCGTGCCGGACTGTTTGTCCTCTGCTGTGTTGCCGGCGGCACCGTCGCGATGATTCTCCGGGCACGCGGCATTCAGACACTTGGCGGCGCCCTTTTTGAGCGCCCGCAAATCTCTGACCGCACAGCGCCGAGGACGTGGTACAAGACGTTTTGGGGCGGCTCGCTGATATTTCTGTTTCTGGTAACATTCGTGATTGGCTGGGTCGTGACGGACATGGACTTGTACGAGCTGGTCGACGAGCATGCGCTCAACGGCGCAGGTCGTCTGTTCGCAGCGCTCGCGTCACCGCAGTTCGATATCCTGCCAACGACCATACTGGCCGCAATAGAAACGGTGTTCATTGCCTTCATGGCCACGGTCATCGCAGTGCCTGTCGCGTTTTTTCTCAGTTTCCTGAGCGCCAAGAACATCATGGGCGGCAGCGCTCCCAGTTTCGTCTGTTACGGGGTGTTGCGCACGGTGCTCAATATCATCCGGTCGGTGGAGGCTTTGATCTGGGCGATTATCGCCTCGGTCTGGGTGGGGATCGGGCCATTCGCCGGTATGCTGGCGCTGATGATCCACTCCGTCGCCGCTCTGGCCAAGCAGTATTCGGAGCTGGTCGAATGCGTTGACGAGGGGCCGATCGAAGCGATCCAGGCCACGGGTGCGACCGCGGTGCAGACGGTGCGCTTCGCAGTCATACCGCAGATCGTCCTGCCCTACATCTCCTTTACCATCTACCGTTGGGACATCAACGTACGAATGGCAACGATTATCGGCCTTGTAGGCGGCGGCGGTATAGGCGAGATTCTCATTCAATACCAAGGACAGGCGATGTGGCACGAGGTCGGCTGTATCATCGTCGTGATCGCCGTGATCGTGTGGCTCATGGACACAGCCTCGGCGTACATTCGGGAAGCGATCAAATAGCTGTGGACAGGCGCAAAAAGCATACACGTCAAAATCCAGAAACTGCAGCTTGCTCGTGCCTTTACCTGCCACCCCGATTACCTGC
>DPYP01000016.1:18773-19283 GCA_003545375.1 Lentisphaeria bacterium | reverse complement strand
TGCCACCCCGATTACCTGCCACCCGCACCAGCGCGATGAGGCGTTCACCGCAACCTGTCCACCGGAGGGGGAGGCGCATCATCAGTCCGCAATCAGTTCGTCGACGGTCGGCAGAAACTTGTTGGCGACCAGATCCATGTCGTCGCGGTTCTTGCAGATGACCCCGAGCGTGTCCCGGACGATGTCGCGGTCGAGCTTGGACCGGTGCAGCGAGACCAGGGCCATGGCCCAGTCAATGGTCTCGGCGATACCCGGTGTCTTTTCGAGCTGCAGCTCGCGCAGCCGATGCATGAAGCGACAGATCTGATCGGCCAGTTTCTCGTCGATCCCCTGCACCTTGCCGCGGACGATCGCCAGTTCTTTCTCAAACGACGGATAGTCGATCCACAGATAAAGGCAGCGGCGACGGACGGCGTCGGAGAGTTCCCGGGTGCGGTTGCTGGTGATCACAACCGACGGGATGTGGGTGGCCTTGATGGTACCGATCTCGGGGACGGTGATCTGCCAATC
>DPYP01000016.1:11579-18394 GCA_003545375.1 Lentisphaeria bacterium | reverse complement strand
TCGTCGATCAGCAGAACCGGCGCCTTGTCGCTGGTGATCGCCTGGAGCAACGGGCGTTTGAGCAGGAAGGTCTCGCCGAAAATGGTCGCTTCCTTTTCCTCGCTGGACTTGGCACTGTGTTCCTCGAGCTTGAGATGCAGCAACTGCCGCTGATAGTTCCACTCATACAGGGCGGCATTGGCATCGAGCCCTTCATAGCACTGCAGCCGGATCAGATCCGTCTCCAGCGCGTTCGCCATGACTTTGGCAACCTCGGTCTTGCCCACACCGGTGGGTCCTTCGAGCAGCAACGGCTTCTGAAGCGCCATGGCCAGGTAGGTGGACATGACGATACTTTCGTCGGTGATGTACCCCTGGCTCTCTAGTAGGGAACGGACGTTGTCGAGGTCGACTTGCGGCATGATACTGCCGAGCGGCTAAGAGGCGTCAGCGACGGCTGCAGCCAAAGCCCGCTTGGCGTAGACTTTCGCCAGGTGCGCTCGGAAGTCGGCAGAAGCAAAGGTGTCGCTCATGCAATCCTGGCCATTGCCGGCGCACTCAGCGGCGGCCGCGATAGCAGCCTCGTCACCACTGGTGCCCGTGATGGCATCCTCGACGCCGGCGTCACGGAAAGCGACACCAGATACACCGTTAAACGCAACCTTGGCGTTGGCGCACTTGCCACCGTCCATAGTCACATTGGCGGCGCACCCGACAACGGCATAGCCACTGGCGGGGTTGGGAAACTTCAGGTAGACCGAGCCGGTGCCGGCAGCGCGAGCGGGAACCCGCACTGTGGTAATCAACTCATCCTCCTGCACGGCGGTCTTGAAGATGTCGACGAAGAATTCGGCAGCGGGCACAGTGCGGCTACCATTGGGTCCCTGCACAACGATCTCGGCTTTATCGGCCAGGATCGCAGCGGGGTAATCGGCAGCAGGATCGGCGTGGGCAAGGGCACCGCCGATGGTGCCACAATTGCGCACTTGCAGGTCACCGATGGCCGCGGCCGCGGCCGCCAAATTCGGAGCCTTCGCCTGGACGACATCGGAGGACGCTACATCGTCATGGGTCGTCAGGGCACCGATGACAATGGTGTCACCGTCCTCGCTGATGCCCTTGAGTTCATCGATACGCCCGATGTCGATCAGGGTCGCCGGGCGCGCCAAACGAAGCTTGAGCGTCGGGATCAGGCTGTGGCCACCGGCCAGAATCTTGGCATCGCCGCCGCTTTCCGCCAATAGCGTGATGGCCTCGTCAACGCTGCTGGCACGCTGATAATCAAATGCTGCTGGTATCATTGTAGATCTCCTTGTGAATGACGGGATTAACCCTTGATTTTCTGGGCGGCGGACTTCACCGCCTTGACGATGTTCTGGTAGCCAGTGCAGCGGCACAGGTTGCCTTCGAGAGCCTCGCGTATTTCATGCTCCGACGGGTCGGGATTGCGATCGAGCAGGTCGACGGCAGTGATGATCATGCCGGGCGTGCAAAAGCCGCACTGCAGACCGTGTTCCTCCCAAAAGGCATCCTGTATAGGGTGCAGTCCGTTGCCTTCAGCGAGCCCTTCGATCGTCGTGATATCGGTGCCGTCCGCCTGGGCTGCAAGCATGGTGCAGGACTTGACCGCTTTACCATTGACCAGGACCGTGCAGGCACCGCAACTGCTGGTGTCGCAGCCGATATGCGTGCCGGTCAGTCCGAGGCATTCACGGATGTAATAAACCAGGAGTTGATTGCCTTCGACGCTGCCCTGGTGGGTTTCGCCGTTCACTTTCACGTTGATGGATACTGCCATGGGGGTCCTCCGTACTTTTCGATGTATAAATTCAAGTTAGTGCAGCCACTTCTGCTTCGAGCGCCCTGAAAAACTGTTCTGTCTGACTCTTCGCCACACCGGAGAGCACGCGCTGCCCGATCCCGGCGATCACGCCGCTGATCTTCGCCTCGCCGTTAAACGAGACACTGCACTGTCCGTCGTCCTCCTGCTGAATCGCAATGAGGAACTCGCCTTTGACGTTGCCCACCGGGCTGCGCTGCGTCACCTTGAGCGTGTAACGCTCCGGCGGCACTTTGTCGGCCACTTCCAGCGCGCCTTTGAACTTCCCGTTGACCGGCCCCACCTTGACCTGAAAAATAGCCTTGTACCGGTCTCCTTCTTCGTGGCTCAACTCCTTGACTCCCGGTGAAATACGTGCCAGCACGTCAGGGTCGATGAGCAACTCCCAAACGGTCTCGCGTGAGGCGTTCAGTATGTGATTCCCTTCAAAATGCATGTCGATCCAAAATACCGGCACCTGCTCCTGCAGAATGCACAAGTCCCCAACCTTATTCGCCGGGTGCAAATGTAGAAGCACCGGCCTCGAATACAACCGTGCACGCGCCGGTTTGTGACAATTTCACCGGAACCGACTTGACACATATAAAAACATGGCTAATTTTTATCAGTATGAATTCAGCAGTTCACTACCCTTGACGCTCAAAACAACAACAACAATGCAAGGACAGTCATGAAAGGTCTCACAGACAAACAACGGAACATACTTGAGTATATCGAGGAGTTCAGCCGCACCGAGAATATGGCGCCTACCGTTTACGAAGTCGCTGAACGTTTCAACATCAAGTCCGCCACGGCGTTCGCGCACCTGAGGGCACTGCAACGCAAAGGCTATGTCGACCGCACGTCCAAGGCCCGCAGCTTGACGCTGATGCGCGGCACCTCGCCCAAACACCTGTCAATGACCCTGAGCATCCCGATTCTCGGCCGTATCAGCGCCGGACAACCGCTGCTTGCGGAAGAGCATGTCGAAGAAATCATTCAGATCGACACCAATCTTTTGCCGAATACCACCAGTGGCCAGGGTCTCTTCGGGCTCCGGGTTTCCGGAGAAAGCATGATCGACAAAGGGATCATGGACCGTGACATCATCATCGCCCGCCAACAGAACACAGCGCTTCCGGGCGACATCGTCGTGGCGCTGGTGGACGACGAAGCGACTGTGAAATCGTTCTTCCTTTCGACGACGCACATCGAACTGCGTCCGGCCAATCCAGCGTTCGAGTCGCAGTACTACCCCCTTGACGCAATCCTCATCCAGGGTGTCATTGCAGCAATGTTCCGGACGTACTGAGCGGATAATCCAAGTAAGAAGTGGCAAGTGCCCGGTGACTGGTAAAATGGTGCCAGGTGCCGGATGAGCTACTCCCCATTCTTTTCATCGCCAATCTTTCTCGCGTGTCACATACGGCAAAAATCAGTAAAAAGGAGCAAGTGGCGATTGATTCTTCCTTCCTTCCAGTTGCACATCCGCTTGCAAGATGCCGATCTGCTCCGACATTGACATATGTCGACGACCCACAGAATTATCATCGGCGACGCCCGGGACATGGCGGAACTCGGCGATCATAGCGTCCAGCTCATCGTCACCTCACCGCCGTACTGGGAACTGAAGGACTACGGCTACGACCAGCAAATCGGTTTCGATCAGACCTACGAAACCTATATCGACAACCTCAATCTGGCCTGGCAGGAATGTGCCCGAGTACTGGAGAACGGCTGCCGGCTGTGTATCAACATCGGTGACCAGTTCGCCCGCTCGATCTATTACGGCCGGTACAAGGTCGTCCCGGTACGTACCGAGATCATCCGCTTCTGCGAAACCGTCGGCTTCGACTATATGGGGGCGGTCATCTGGCAGAAAGTCACCACCTGCAATACCAGCGGCGGCGGGACAGTCATGGGATCCTTCCCTTACCCGCGCAACGGCATTCTCAAGCTTGACTACGAGTTCATACTCATTTTTCGCAAACCCGGCGAAGCGCCGAAGGTCGACAAAGCGACTCGGGATGCCTCACGCCTGACCAAGAAAGAGTGGTCCGAGTACTTCAACGGCCACTGGAACTTTCCTGGTGCCCGGCAAACAGCGCATATGGCAACGTTCCCTGAGGAACTGCCACGGCGGCTGATCAAAATGTTCTCGTTCATCGGCGACACGGTGCTTGATCCCTTCCTCGGCAGCGGCACAACAACACTCGCTGCGAAACGCCTCGATCGCTGCTCCCAGGGTTACGAACTCAACGACGGCTACCTCGAGATCATCGGGAAGAAAATAAGCCTGCACCAGGCCGACATGTTCGACACCGCAGACATCCGCCTGGAACGCCGCGAGAACCCCGTCGATCTGGAAGCGCGTCTGAACACCCTGCCCTATCGTTTTGACGATCCGGTGGCATTCGACCGCAAGATCGATCCGCGTACCCATCAGGGGTACGGCTCACGCATCTGCAAAGATCAGCAGGAAACCCGCGATTTCTACAAGGTCACCCGCGTCATAGAGCCAAACCTGCTGGAACTCGACGGCCATCTCATTGTGCGTCTCATCGGCGTAAAAAATCGCCGGCGCTCGCGCAAGGCGGCCATGCAATTCCTTGCCGACAAGACGGGCGGACAGCGTATTTTTTTTAAGCTCGACAAGTCTGAATTCGATAGCGACGGCAACTTGTGCTGTTACCTTTATTTGAAGAACAAAACGTTCCTCAACGCCCATCTCATCAAGAACGACCTGGTCGACATCGACACTAAATCAGCCTATCGACACAGCAAACGCTTCGCACGGTACGCCGAAGAAGCACAGGAGCGGTAGAATCGCGGACCAGCATGCCAATTCACTGACTATCCGGGAACTCAATACCCCGGCGGAGTATCTGCAGGTCTGCGAGATCCAGTCGGTCGTCTGGGGCGACTCCTTCGACGACAAGGTGGCGCCAAACCAGTTCACCGTCACCCGCCGTGTCGGGGCGGTGCTTGTGGGGGCGCTCGACGACGACAAAGTCGTTGGCTTCGTGTTCAGCATCGCAGGATTCCGCGACCGGGTGCCAATCCACTGGTCCGAGCTCATGGGCGTGATGCCCGACTACCGCAATCAGGGCCTGGGGCGTCAAATGAAGCTCAAGCAGCGAGAGCTTTGCCTGGCCGCCGGCGTCGGTCACATCGAATGGTCCTACGACCCGATGGTGGCGCGCAACGCCCACTTCAACATCAACCGATTGGGTGTTGACGTCATCGATTACATACCGGATTTCTATCTCAGCACAGGCAGCAAGATCCATACGCTCAAAATGGATCGGACGATCGCCGACTGGAACCTCGACAGCCCTGGAGTCATCGAGCGGATCGATGCCAGGATCGCGCTGGTACCAGCCCATGATGCAGCAATCATCAACAACCCCGACGGCTCGACCGAACTCGACCCGCTTGCCGCAGAAACGACAGTGCGCGTGGAAATACCGACGGACATCTGGGCCGTCGCCGACGACGACCATGACGCCGCCAACGCCTGGCAGTCAGGCGTCCGCACCGCCTTCACCAGTGCCATGGCAGGCGGCTTCACGGTCAGTGGATTCTATCGTGATTCAGACACCGACCGTTGTTTTTACGTCCTGAGCAATACGGCATAAAGCTCATAAGCTGTCACACCGTCGATTCGATCAGGGCAGAATCATCGCCCGTCACGATCCGGTACACGTGCCAGCGATTCATATGGCGTGAGACTACGAAATGAAGAATAACAGCACCCGGCTAATTAAACCAAATCAAAGAGGCTCCTTTGTTGTTCCCATCTTCGGCAAAAGTTCCTCCGTAACTTTTGGCAAGGCTTTTCATGAGAGAGACAGCGGGACCTGAAATACGGGAAGGGCCCGATGTTGATCCGTAACCGTGAATAATTTTGACGCCTGGATATTCTGTGTGACGGGCATGGTCCACCGCCTTCTCAATCTTCTTTTTAGCCTCTTCGACATTCTCTCTATTATGGGCAACATCAACCTCATAGGGTTCGAGCTGGGGCTCCCCGCGCACTCCAGCGCCACACTTCAGACATTCTCTGTCTATGGTCGCGTCTACGGGATTTCCACAATCCTGACACTGTCCATTCTGTTGTGATTTTGACACTTGTGTATCCAGGTATAAGTTGCCCGTGCTTCGGATAATAACCGGCAATGCGTTAATCCTAAGTAATATAGCAGGACATTAATTTCCATTTCAAATAAGATTATCACCTTAACAAAAGTCCCCTGAAAACAGATGGTACACTGGATCAATCAACCGTCACGAGGAACACAGCATGGACGAGACGAACTGGAAACCGCAACGCCGTGTCGCCATTATCCAATGAGGTGCCAAGCAACCAGGCTATTATGAAGAAAGGCAGCATGAAGAAAATCGCCCACAACAGAAAATGCCCGAGCGCCGTGAAAAAGCCTTCTTCATACCCCTGCCAGAGAGCCAGGACCCCGGCAACAGGCACCAGCAGCAAACCGACAGTGTTCGCCATAGTCTTGTCACCTACCAGAACGATAACCCCAACGACCACCACACAGATCACATTGTAAAGAAGCATCAGCACCGACGCCTTCACTGCATCCGCGACAGGAGCGCCCTTCATCATCAATTTACCGGCAAGATAAACCATCAAGGTGCCGTACAAAACTCCGACAATCACTGCGCCCATTACGCGAAAAATACTACCCCTGATCAAGCCGGACAGTACGGAAACGCCATCCCTCAGGGCCTTGGGGGCGCCCTCTGAGCCAACGTTATCAGGTACGGATGGCGTGCGCGTCTTACCGCTTTGAACTCTCGCGGTCAGGCCTTCGACCTTCGATACGTAGTCACGGTCGTCCTGGCTTAGCCGTGTCAGCTTGATACGGGTGGTCCCGCCGTCACTGTCGCGGATAATCAGCGCCTTTTCGTCCTCTATCCCCGCGTAAGTGCCGGCGATCGTATCCCCGGTATCACTGGTCCAGATGCGGGCATGACCACCATGTAACACGAAAAA
>DPYP01000016.1:0-11187 GCA_003545375.1 Lentisphaeria bacterium | reverse complement strand
CATATCTATCAGCGGTTAATCTTTTTTTACAGATGATATAATCGTACCATAGACAACCGGTTGAAGCAAACAAACAGCACTCAAAAAACGCCGGACTGCAGACTATTCTGCCACCAGCTTGTCGCGCACGGCAACGGTTGTCTTGAAATGGAGCTTCGCGACTTTGCTCAACTCGTCGAACCCGTGTTTCTTTGCGATCTCCGCAGCCACCGTGCTGACTTTTTCTGAAGCCCCCTTCGGCAGGATCGTTTCGTAGCCTTCACCGAGCTTATTCATCTGCTGGACAAAAACATTCCGCGCCAGAATCGAAGCCGCGCCTACGGCAATATCCGCCTCGGCTTTCGGCATCTGCTCGAGCGTGATCTGCTTGCCAAGTTTCATCAGCGCGTTCTGAACCGTTGACTTGCGACCGAACTGATCGGAGATGGCGCGCGGGCAGTCCGGTGTCTTTTCGAGAACGTCCTCGAGAGCACGGGCATGGCCCCAGCCGAGCATGGCATTGAGGTTTGCAAATTTTTCATACAGTCGATTGTAGGTCTCCGGGCCGATACGGACGACAGCGAAGCGGCCTTTGACGATATTGCGGATCTTTCCAGCCAGCATGCCGATCTTCTTGTCGCTCTTGATCATTTTTGAATCCTGCACCCCTTCCTCGAGCAGCGTCGCAGCACAATCGCCGTCGACATAGACGGCAGCTATGACCAGCGGACCAAAATAATCACCTTTACCGCTCTCATCGATACCGATATGTGGTTCGAACATCTGTGGACTCTCCTCCCGGGCGACGACCGATTCATAGCCCATCCGCACTTCCTTCAGGATCCGGGGCTCCAGGATGAACTGCACAAACTCCTCCGTGCCTTTGCCCTGGATGCTGAACTTGCCGGACTCGTAGGCAACAGCCGTGGTTTTTTCCTTACGCGCCCGCCACAGGGCGTAGGGCGCCTCGTCCAGCTCCCAGTTTTCTCCCTGCAGAATACTGTGCAACTGTTCGGCCTGATCACGGCTTAGTTTGCATACATAGTTAGTTGTAGCCATCGATGATATCGCTTGTGGTGTCGTTGCGTGAATCGATATTGTCGCTTCCATGCCACGGAATTCCAGACTGTTCCGGATATTCCTGCAACTTTTTGCGTGATCGCACCGGGTGACCTCTGAGTATTGAACACCGCTATGGAGCCGGTCGCACGGTTTCAAACACCATTGCTGCGGTCACTGCCGGCTTGTTCGCTCGTCTCTCGGAGTACGATCTTTGCCTCGCCAAGGCTTTCTTGAGCCCGGTGACCCCGGGCCTATGCGCCGTCGATGCCGAGCACGGATGCATCGTGGAACATCGGGGCGAATCAGGAGGGGGATTGCGAGTACACGCAATCAATTCTGCTGATTACCCAGGAAAAACAGCAGCCATGACGCTCTCCTCGGTTACCGCCGCGGGCAACTGCTCGAAGACATAGTCTGTCCGCGTCCCCAGGAATCCCCCCACGTACTCCGATACGCCTGTGCGAAGCATCCTATCCAGCGGCTGAAACCGCTCGCAAACTTGTTGAATTTCTGCCGCATCAAAACTGCGTTGCATTTGCCTCTTCAACTGCACGTTGTACGAGACTGTGCTATCTCCCGGAACATACTTTCCATCATCTGACTTACTGAACTCAAACAAGTTGCGGGCAACTTTCGACAACAGGATGACACAAGTGAGCCGGCCCTCACCGCCCAGATGTAAACGCGTCACGCCGGCACTGAATTTCTCTCGATCACCCGCCAACAAAGCCCGAAACACATCGCCAATGACCATTGACTCGTCGCGATACAACGCGAATCCGTGCGCCAGAGCCTGGCGCTCCGGCGAGTCATCCGGAAAAAAACTGCAGATACGTTCAGGCAGACCACAACAGTTGTGGTTCGGCAAGGCCTTGCCAAACGTCCGGTATCCGAGGTGTATGGTACGTCGTTTCTGCTTCGTATACTGGTTCGCCCAATGGAGCAGCATGCTGTTATACACAACCCCGTCGCCTGCCTTCAGATCGGCAGCAATCTCACCGGGAAGAGGCATCTGTGCGCCGCCGTGGCGCTTCAACTGATCCGCTTCCAGTCCAGAATTCAAACGTCGGTGGCTGCCGGGGATGAGGTGCAGGATCGCTTCGTCGCAGAGCGCGATATTCCATTGGCTATAGGCGGGGCCATTGGCCTCGAGATCGTCAAGTAAAACGCTCAACGGACCATCATGATCGGGTCGGATATCACGATGCCAGTTGCGCGGGTCGGTGCCCTCCGGCTGTCCTGGCCCTAGCGGCGTGTCGGGATCGAATTCAGGGTTGCAGAGCACACTCAAAGCGCTCAGGGCAATCGTGCTCGGCGAACAATCCAGCAGCCTGCTACTCAAGCCCATCGTGTTCTCATGCAGAGGGAACCTGACTAAGTCGAGCATGTCGGCATCAACCCGCGCCGCCAGGTCTAAACGAGGCACTGAGGAGGCTGAGAACTCGGGATTCAAGTCATGTTCCCGCTCGACAATCTCGTCGACCATGCTGCAAAGGGACACCAACTGGTCGGCGGGAACAACATCGCGCACGATGACGTAACCGTCGCGGAGGAATTGCTCACGTTGTAGGGCAATCTCGGGCATGCGGAAATCTCCGATCAGTTGTACACCAGGGGAAGTGCATGTGTAAAAAGCGCCATTAAAACTCGTCGGCAAACGATCGGTCACTCTCACGGCCCTGCACATACGCCTTCTCGGCATCGTACACGGCATCGAATCGCAGCGAATCATTGAGACTGACTGTGGACATTGCCATCGCCCCCGGTGCCACCTCGATGACCTTAAATTCGAACGGCACTTCAACCAGCGCGCTCGAGGTGACGAAGTGGACGCCTTCATGCACAACATGCATATTCATATGGTTGTGTCCGCCAAGAACGCACTTGAGGTTGGGATGCCTGGACACCAGTTCAATGAAGGCCGCCGTAAACGCCGACGCCGCCGGATCAAGCGGCTCGGCAAGGACCGTCTGCCCTTCTGGCACCTCGAAAACCGGGCTATGGGTCTGCACGATATGCGGCAGGTCCGGTTCGGAATCCAGTGCTTCCGTGAGATAGGCCAACTGATCCGTCGAAAATTGCGAATCTAATGAATCACGCCAGTAGTATGGTTCCTCACACCAGTGATTGGGAACCACGTGAATGCGGCAATCTTCTGTGGCAACAGTGTACATCGGCTTGCCGCTGTCGCCAAAAAATCCCGGCGAAAGAGCCAGCCAGCGTTCGACTGCATTCGGCGCATCCAGATCATGGTTTCCCAGACAAAGATGAACAGGAACGCCCCAGTCGAAGGCCGTCACCGCTGCGATAATTCCTGCGTCTGACAACGTATTGATCATGTCACCGCCGTGCAGCACAAAGTCGATGTCGCCCTGGCCGTGTAAATATGTTTTCAGCGCCATTAGAATCTCCGCAATATGCTCCGGATATCCTTGCTGGCGCAACTTGACCTCATCGGCGCCCATATGGGTATCGGAAATATAGATGAATCTTGTCATTCTTTGCGTCAATTCCTTGTCTACAAGCTGTTGCCGACAAATCTCACTGTAGTTCACCGGCCATGAACGTCGAATAAAATCAACAAAAACATCTAATCTCCCGCTTTCTTCTTTCCTTTGTGGTGTACCTTTTCGCGAAACAACACGTAAGGAAACGATTGGCTATGGAAATCCGCAAACCGAAAATCGGACTGTTCGCCGGCGGCATTGAATGCTACTGGGTCGACATGTCCATGGACGAATTGCCCGCTCGCCTGCAACAGGATGTTGACCGCCTGATCGCGAGCCTCGACGGCGAAGTCGTCTTTCCGTGCCTGGCCGGAACCCCTGCCCAATCCGCCGAGGCAGGCCGAGCCATACGCGAGGCACAATGCGATATCGCCGTCGTCTATCACGCCACCTTCATCGCCGACGACATGACGGTCGCATTCCTCGACGCGCTCGGCGAGCAGATCCCGGTGCTGCAACTGCACTCGCAGGGACTGAAAGGCATCCCAGACGATTTCTCACTGATCGACTACGGCACGTGCTACGGCAACAACAGTGCTATCCAGGCAATAACCACCCTGCGTCGGCTCGGGCGCGACCTCAAACTGCCGCTGGTCGTCGGAGAGCTCGATGATCCCGCGTTCCAGGCCGAGATCAACGGCTGGTGCCGCGCCGCCCGTGCCGTCAACGCACTAAAAGGCGCCAACGTCTCGTTCCTGCCGCATTGGGTGACGTCCTTCGCGCTGTGGGACACCGTCCCCGATCCGCTCACCATGTACCGGCAGACCGGCGTGAAGATAGACTTCCGCTACGTTTCGGAGGTCAAGGAGCGCATGGACGCTGTGTCGGATGCTGCAGTGACTGCACTAGTGGAGGAAATCTACAGCAGCTACGAAGTGATGGAGCCGCCACGCGAAGAAGTGGAGCGCGCCGCCCGGCATGCATTGGCACTGGAGCAGTTATGCAACGATTTTGCCATAGATGCATTGGCCTGCGAGCCCTTCGACCAGCTCGCGAAAGTGACCGGCTGCATGCCCGCTTACGAGCTCGGTAGATTGGCAGACCTGGGTGTCGTGGTCACGATCGAGGGTGACCTGCAGGTGGCTGTCGCCGGGCTCATGCTCAAAGCGCTGACCGGGCGCACCGGGCAGTTTTTCGAACACCTCATGTTCGACACGGAAAAAAACTGGATCCTCGGCGGCCACGACGGTGGCTCAACGCCGTTCTACATGGCCCATCCGGATCAGCCGATCAAAATACGCAACACGATGTATGTCGACTTCAAGAAAACGGATTTCGCCTTTGACTATGGCGTCGTTCCCGAGTTCATCGTCAAGCCCGGCCCGATCACCATGCTCAATCTATGCCAGATCCGAGAGAACGAGAATCGTCATGCCATGCGCATTGTCACTGGCGACGCAGTCGACACACACGCACGCCCGATCCACATGGAACACACGATTTTCCAGCCGCATATGCCCGTGACGCAGTACTACTCGCGGCTGGCGGAACTGACCGTCGACCACCACTTCGCACTGATCCACGGCGAGCTCGAGGACGACCTGATCAAGATGGCAAAGATCATGGACATGGAAGTGGATTGCGTCTGCACCCGAGATTGATCACGGCAAACACCGAACGCAGTTCTTAAAATTCCTAAAAATGCTTACTCACGAACAAATCGACAAATTCCATCACGACGGATTCCTCAACGCCGGCCCCGTCCTCGAGATAGACGAACTTGAGGAACTCACCACTGAACTGCAACGCATTATCGACATCGGTCCGGACGGCTTCGAGGACGGCACAGGACCGGTGGCTTTCCGGGACCTGCACCGATTGGGCTACGAAGAGACTGGGGAGGCCAAACCGGACAGCACCGAGCACACACCCGTCTGGCAGATTATCAATATCTGGGAAGCCTCGCCGCTCTTCAGAAAACTGATTTTCCAACCGTTCGTTGTCGAGGCGATCGCCCAGCTCACTGGTTTCGCAAACCTGCAGGTCTGGCATGACCAGGTGCAATACAAACCGGCCGGTACCGGCGGCGCCACCACCTACCACCAGGACGCACCGCTGTGGCCGAGCATCGAACCGATGACACCGGTGTCCGCCTGGATCCCGTTCGACGACGCCGAGATAACCAACGGCTGTATGTGGATGGTCCCCGGATCGCACATGTGGGGCGAGCACATCGACTACGTTACGGCCCAGACACAGTTCCAGGAAATCGAACAAATGACCGAAATCGGACAGGACTTCACGCCTCCAGCCGAGGCGCCCGTGCAGGAAATCAAAGCCGTGGCATGCCCGGTGAAGCGCGGCGAAGTGCATTTCCACCATTCGCTGACCTGGCACGCATCACCGAAGAACCACTCCGAGCGACCCCGCCGCGCTCTGGCCATTCACTACATGAACAGCGAAGCAACATACACCGGGCGAGACCACTGTATGCGGCAATTCATCGAGGTCGCGGTAGGCGAACCGATGATCAATGCCGGACCGCATTTTCCGATCGTGCGCAAAGACGGCGTGACGCAGGAAGCGGGACGAGAGTTCAACGAACCTCGGCGCTCGTGATTCGCAGCGTTGGGTCTTCGCGGTAGAGGCAACTTACACGCTTGAAATGACGAACAGGCTCGTCCTATTTTCGAGCAATCTCGAAAGCGCGTACTTGCATCGCCGGGATCTTGAACTTCCCGGGCAGTTCGATGCAACCGCCCTCGCCTGCGGAGCATTCGGCCGCCTGCCAGTTGGAGCGGCCGTCGAGCATCCGAACCTCGACGCGGCCTGCCGACGCCAGCACCGGCAAACGCAACGCAAGTTTCGAGACATCGTCGAGGCTGAAATTGGCTAATCCCAGAAACACACGATCTCCGGCACTGTTCTGCCGGTAGACCACCTGCAGATCGTAAGCCGTGTCGAAACCGAAACGCACCGGTAGTTCTCTTTGCGTCACCCACTCGAGCATCGCCTCGACCTGTGTCTTGCGCATCGACGTCACCAGCCCACCTTCCCCGGTCGCATCACTCAACCGGAACGGCAGCACAGCGATACGCCCGCCACCCCACTCACGCACCCACGAACTGACGCCCAATGGCTTGCCGTCCTGATCGAGCAACTCGTGCAGCGGCGTAAATTCCTCAGTATCGGGCAGCTCGAACACAGGCAGGTCTCGGCGCACCGCAGACAAGGGATCCATCGTCTGCCGCCGGCCCGCAGCCTCCCCGTTGATTGCCGAGTCGGCAAATTGTTCGGCGGCAGGGAACCCCGGCACCGGCAACAATTCAGCGCCACCGATAATATCGTTGCGGCCCAAATGCTGCAGCACTTCAAAGGCATCGCGATCGATGATCATGCCCGCAGCCGCAAACTCCGCAAGTTCGGCCTGTCGCGCCAGCGGCGAATTACCGATCAGAATGCGACCGTCTCCGCCATCCGGCCACAGGGGCAACCCCAGCCGTGCCAGAACACGCGACTCGGCCATATTCAGGCTGCAAATATCCTCTACTTTCGCTCGCAAGCCGATGATGTTTTCACTCAACTCGAGGCTTACCCCTCGCGTCTGCCAGTCTGCTGAGGCGACGAACGGCGTGACCGCTTCGATCTGCTTTTTCGCATCAGCGATCGCTTGCCGTGCCGGCTTATCGATGCGGGAGTTGCTGATTGTGCTGCTGACGTACCCATGCATGGCACCCCAGACAAGTTTCATCTGAATCACTCGGGCACTGTGGTTGTAGCCGGTACCGGGCCACGTCTCGAGTTCCGGCCAGCCGTCGTATGACGAGCCAAATGCCCGCTGCATGCCCCAGCACGGTGCATAGACACTCCAGCCGAGCCGGTCCAGGTCCGTGTAAGCACCATATTCCGGACGCGCCAAGCCCCGTGTCTGCGGATTCAGTACGCGCCCGATCTCCCGCGCGCATGGGGCGCCAAAAAACAACACGGTATGCGACGGCGGCATAAAGCCGATACGCATCTGGGGCGCAACATCATGAACGGCATCGGCCAGGGACCGGGCACAATCGATCAGCGTTCTGTCCTGCAGTTGGCTCCATTGCACCGCTGTATCAGTCGGCAACGGCGTCGGCGATTCCAAGGCTGCAAGCAACTCCTCGCAAGTCCACGCGCGCCCAGTGATCTCTGCGAACGCCGCAAGGTGCAAATCGCAGAAGCACTGGCCGCCCTTGTTCTTGTAGCGGAAGTCGTCATCGATCCAGATTTCATCGACTCCCTCGACACCGGCGTAGATTGCATACGTCTCGGCGGTGTAGGCCTGGAAACCTGGATCGATCGGGCAATAAGTCTCGTAAAACACCTGGCCGTCGAAGTCGATTTGGTGCTGGTACGGCAGCGGATTCGAGCGCGGCGGTGACATGTTCATGCCGAGCGTAGTATGAATATTGATGCCCACCCCGAGCCCCGCTGATCGAAACGCCTTTACGGCCTTCTCAATAATCACTGCGCGGCGGCGGCTTTCATCGAGGTCGTGGTGGCCCGGTTCGATATGGCCGTAGACGTTGAATAACATGACCCGCGTCAGCCCGACCCGGCGCGCGCGTGCAATAATTTTTCTGCGGCCGGCAACAGTTTCGAACTCCCCCATGGCGAGGCGTTCTATGAAATCGTTTGGCATATAATCAATCCTCTCGAGATGATGCGGATCACACAGGAAACGGTGATAGTATCCGAAAGGGTGTGGATTACAAACTCGTCAAAGACGGCAAGGCACCAGCGGTTTCCAACGGGTCTGTTCACCAGTATAGTGTGGTATGGTTCGCGCATTACTCATCCTCCTGCTGATTGCCACAACAGTTCAGACGATTGCCCGCGATCGCTTCTGGCGTCTCGACGGCAAGCGCGTAGAAGCGAAACTCGTCGGTGTCGAAGGCAAGAACGTACTGCTGCAAGACGAATCGGGCGGCACGCACGAAGTCCCCATCGCCGATCTGTCCAGGCACGAACAGAACATCATCAAGCGCTGGCAGAAGAAACATCCGAAACAAACCGACACCCGCGAGAAAACTGACAACAAGCTACGCAAACTCGAAATCAAAGCCGCCGAGATCATCAACGATATCCGTAACGAAAAGGGCCTCAGCCGCCTGACCTTCGACAGCAAGGCGGCAGATGTCGCCCGCGCCCATAGTCGCGACATGGCCGAGCGGGACTATTTCAGCCACAGGGGCAAAGACGGCAGGACGCCGTTCAAACGCATACGCGATGGCGGCGTGGATTACCGGGCCGCCGCCGAAAACATCGCGATCAACAACTCAGCCGGCGGCGCCGCCAAGGCGTGGATGAACAGCAAGGGGCACCGCACCAATATCCTCAACGGTACTTACAACCGGACCGGCATGGGCATCTGGCGGAAAGACGGCCAGCTCTATCTGACCCAGGTATTCATGGATTGAGCCCGCATCAATCTCCCCCCCCCCGCTTGATCCACTCCTCTTAATCGAATACGCGTGGATCGATCAGGAGTGAGAAGAGCCCGCATCACGGTGCTTCACGAGCCAGGCGATATACCGTGCCTGCATGGCTTCCGAAAAGCCA
Source organism: Lentisphaeria bacterium (assembly GCA_003545375.1). Taxonomy (GTDB): domain Bacteria; phylum Verrucomicrobiota; class Lentisphaeria; order JABSQK01; family CAJWLW01; genus CAJWLW01. Next base: position 2,104 of record DPYP01000016.1, on the reverse strand, counting down.
TGGCCAAACCCCGACTCAACGAAATGTTCGGCGGCACCCCCGGCGGCGTTGATCAACCGCACCGTCTCCGCATTGACTGCCGCCGGACAGTCGGCATCCTCCCCGCCGTCCATGAACAGCACCGGGCGATCAATGAACCGCTCCGGATGCGATTGCGTTGCAAACTCTGCACACCACTCGTCAGACCAGGTGCCGACCTGAGCCTGGCGGCACCAGTCGTCGGCTTGGTAGAAACTTGAACGCCCGACGATAGAAGTCATCGATACGTATCTTTTCTCCTCGGCAAACACCATCTGGGCAATCAACCCGCCCATCGAGGCACCGCCAACCTGCGGGCTCGCCGTCGAGACATACGGCAGTCCGAGCACAGCGTCAAGCAAAGCCGATCCCTCCTGCCGCGTGCGCTCCATGGCATCGCAGATGAATGCCCAGCCATTAAACGTCACGCGACTCTCCCACGCATCTGTCTTCCGGTCACCGTGCTCCACACAGTCCGGCATTACCACGACAAATCCCGCCTCGACCGTGCCAGCCATCTCCCGCGCCTCGCCGCTGGTGGACTTGTCGCTGGTCCAACCATGATAATGAATTAGAACAGGCGCCTCGGTCAATTGATCGTCACGGTGCACCACGCACGGAATTCCGGCAATCTCTTCAAGAGTGAGTGAAAGCATTTGATTGGCAGGGTTGAGGGGGGGTGGTCGCGTGAAGGTCTCCGAACACGCGTTTTCGAACGGACTCCGCTCACTCGGAAAGCTTCGAACTATGAACATAGCCGAGACACGCCAGTCGAGTACCACAAACACAATCATTTTTCGTCTTCGCCATTTCGCAACGATGCACTATTTTGTGAGCTGAAACCTGAAACCACCCTCCCCTCCCCATTCTATGCCAACAGCCAGACTCATCTACGCCGACAGCGAGCGCTGTGCCGACATGCGCTATGCCACCGGCATGTTCGTTCCGGACCCGTTCATCTGGGTCACTATCGGCCGGACAAAAATGATGATCGTCAGCCCGCTCGAAATCGGGCGGGCCAGCCTCGAAGCACCCCGCGGCACGAAAGTGATCGCTATCGACGCTGCTCGCCGGGAATTCAACGCGCGCGACGCCAGGCCAAGCAGCCTGATCGCCGCCCTTACCCGGGCCTTCAAGATCCGCAGGTGGGAGGTGCCCGGATCGTTTCCAGTCGGCCTCGCACAGGCACTGGGCAAGCGACGCGTGACTGTGCGTGCAGCCAAGGGCGCCTTCTTCCCAAAGCGTGAATTGAAGACGAAGCGGGAAATCGCCATGGTCAAAGAAGGTCAGGAACTGGCCGAAGCCGGACTCAACGTCGCGCTCGACATCGTCGCGAAGTCAAAGATTCGTGGTGGCTACGTCCATTGGCGCGGCGCAGTCCTGACCTCTGAGCGGTTGCGTGGCGAAATCGATGCCACCATCTCGCGGCTCGGCGGGATCGCCGCCAATACGATCGTCGCCTCCGGCAGCCATGGCGCCGACCCGCATAACTGCGGCAGCGGCCCGATTCTCGCACATTCGCCGCTTATTTTTGACATCTTTCCACGGGTCACCGCCACCGGCTACTTCGGCGATCTGACGCGAACCGTGGTCAAGGGCAAGGCGACACCAGTCGTTAAACGCGCCTTCGCGGCCGTGCGCAAGGCACGCAATCAGGCCAAACGCATGATCAAGCCGGGGATCAAAGCCAATTCCGTACACAACGCCGTGCACGAAATTTTCGAAGCCGCCGGTTTTGCCACGGATGCTGCCGCCGATCCGCCGCACGGTTTTTTCCACGGCACCGGCCACGGCGTCGGTCTCGAAATTCACGAGGCGCCCAGGCTCGGCACACTCCCCAACGTTTTGCGTATCGGGCAGGTAGTAACCGTGGAACCCGGGGTATATTACCGGGAATGGGGAGGCATGCGTCTCGAAGACGTTGTCGCCATTTCTCCGGGCGGCTGCCAGTCCCTGACAAGCGTATCGAGCTTTCTCGAAATACCGTAACCATTTGTACGAGACCTGCCTGATGAATATCCCTGTCTGCCTGACTATCGCCGGAAGTGACAGCAGCGGCGGCGCAGGAATCCAGGCCGATCTCAAG
>DPYP01000194.1:23527-36251 GCA_003545375.1 Lentisphaeria bacterium | reverse complement strand
GTCAATGACCAAACGGCAGATATCGTCGCACAACTCGCGGACGACCACGGCGTGCAGCCGGGCCTGGCAGTCGTCCTGATTGGTGATGACCCGGCATCCTGTGTCTACGTTAATCGCAAGGCGAGGACATCCGAGCGCATAGGGCTGTACTCGGAAAAGCACGTGCTTTCGGCAACCGTCGCCCAGGACGAAGTAATCGGTTTGGTGCGTACCCTCAACGCCAGTGACAAAGTTCATGGCATCCTATTGCAGTCACCGCCGCCGCCGCACATCGATGAGCGAGAAATTGTCGAGACTCTCAGTCCGGCCAAGGATGTCGACTGTTTCCATCCCGAAAACGTTGGTCGTTTGTTGATCGGTGACGAAGATTGTTTCTACCCGTGCACACCGCACGGCATCCTGGTTTTGCTGAATTATTACCAGATCGACCCGCGGGGCAAGCATGTCGTCGTCGTTGGGCGTTCAAACCTCGTAGGCAAACCTATCGCCGTACTGCTGGCCCGTAAGGCCGCCGGCGCCAACGCCACTGTCACGCTGTGCCACTCCGGCACCAACGACCTGGCGGCCTGCTGCCAGACTGCGGATATTCTGGTCGTCGCCATGGGCCGGCCGCAATACGTTACGGCAGACATGGTTAAACCTGGCGCCGTGGTCATTGATGTTGGCATCAACCAGGTTGACGATCCCGCTGCGAAGAACGGCCGCCGGCTAGTCGGCGACGTGGATTTCGCCGGCATCGGTGACAAGGCGTCGTATCTGACTCCGGTGCCTGGTGGCGTCGGGCCGATGACAGTTGCGATGCTCATGCGTAACGCTGTGCGTGCCTGCTGCAACCAGCTGAACATCCACATCGATACCAGCGCCTACCTCAACTAGTGTCTTGTCCAAATTAACCAAGCGAAGTGCCGAATTGAACAGAGCCGTCAAAAAGGAACCCGCCGATAAGTTGCTCAAGGGTAAGGTTTCAAAAACCGCGGTACGCGTCGTCGACACCCTCAAGCAGGCAGGTTTCGAGGCCTACATTGTCGGCGGCGCCGTACGAGATCTGGTTCTTGGGCGGGCGCCGAAAGACTATGACCTCGCGACCGATGCGACGCCGGAGGAAGTGAAGCAGGTTTTCGGGCGTCGTGCCCGGATCATCGGACGGCGGTTTCGCCTGGCGCACGTGTACGTGGGCCGCTCGGTCTACGAAGTCAGTACCTTCCGGCGCGAACCGACCATGGAGGAGCGCAAAGGCCGACCGGGCGACAACGGTCTCATCGTCTGGCGGGACAACGTCTATGGCACGCTCGAAGACGACGCCTGCCGTCGCGACTTCACGGTCAACGCCCTGTATTACGACCCGACCGACCGGGACCGTGGCATCATCGATTACTGCGGAGGTTTCAACGATCTGCAGCAGGGGGTTGTGCGCACCATCGGCGACCCGTATACCCGGCTGGCCGAGGATCCGGTTCGCATACTGCGCGCCTGCAAGCTGGTCGGACAGTACGGTTTCAAGCCGAGCAAAAAGCTCGCCCGCCAGCTCGCGGCCGGTGCCGAAAGCATTTGCATGAGTTCGATGGCCCGGCTGCTGGAAGAGATTTACAAGATCCTAAAGCGGCCCTGGTCCGGGCCAATCTTCGCTGCCTGCCAGGAGGTAGCGCTGCTGCAGTATCTGCTGCCCGACCTGGCTGCTGAGTGGGACCACGCTACGGGCGAGCTGGCCCGGGACATGCTCGATGTGCGCGACCGCCGTCTGGCAGCCGGCGACCTTTACCCGTCACGGGTCACCGGCATGGCCATGATCATGGTGCCTTTCCTGCAGCATGATCTCGGACATGACGGCCCGTTGTGGCGCAACTTCAACGGTATAGATCGCATCCTTGCCGACCGTGTTCGGGATTTTTACGGCCTCTACAAGATCCCGCGATATTCTCGCGCCAAAATTCGTGACGTCCTCCTGCTGCAGTCGGCGTTTCTGCAGCCGCGCATGCGACGGCGTCTGACAGCCCACCAGGAATACAGCCGCGCTCGAGACGTTTTCGAGGTCTACGTCTCTGCCACCGGCCTCAAGGTCTCCACATGAGGCGCACGCTGATAACGACGGCAACGCTGCTCTGCCTGCTGACGCCCGCAGCAGTGACGGCGCAGACCGTCGAGGCGCCACTCACCGACGACGTCGTCAAGTGGTTCGCCGAACAGACGAAAGTCATGGCCGCCGCCGCTGAAGGCCAGGACCATCTGTTCGTGAAACCAGGGGTGCAAGCCGACCGCAAGGCCCAAACCGTCGAGATTCTGGCCGTTGCCGTCGGTTTGGGCGAGGGGACGCCCGCAGAGTTTTTTCTGGCCGGTGAAACCGGACGCGATTACGAGTCTGTCGCGATGACCGCGGCGCGACCGCTGGATATCCAGGCGGCCCTGAAGTTCATCGGGCTGGTGCCCGGGCGTGCCGTTGATTTCGGCGAGTTCCATTTCTGGCCACGCGGGCCGCGGGTCGCCATGACCGCGCACTGGAACGGCGACCAACCTCAGCAATGCCCTGCTGAGGGGGTGCGGGTCGAGGACCTGGTCGTCGAGGATGGCAAACCGCTCATTCACAGCGGGTTGACGTTTGCCGGCTCGAAATGGACCGGGTTAGAGGGCGAGCGCACTTTCCAGGCTGATGTCATGGGCAGTGTGGCATGCAATTACAACGATCCCTGGACGATTCTGGACGTACCCTATGTCGCTCGCCAGGGTCATCGCTACGGCCACGTGACGCCGAACCCCGCGTACAAATTTGAATGGGGGCAGCGGTTGCGCTTTCAAATCCGCCCGCTACCCGAAATCACGGAGATCGACCTGACCGTACGGGTCCTGCTGGTGGATAACCGTCTGCGCCTGGCTGTAAACGCCGGCGACGCGGCGTGGCCCAACCCCCTAAACTTCAAGGCATTTCTCGATGAGCTGCAGAAACTGCTGGCTGCGGGGCAGGTGCCGTTCCTTAAGATAATTTACGACGACGATCTGCCGGCGGCTTTAGCCGCTGAGGTGTCGCGCGCTTTGCGATTGGCTGTCGATGCGGAGACTTTGCGCATCGAACCGGCGGCCGGCCAACTTTACTACGAGGCGTGGATGCCGCAGCCGCAATGGCGCAACCGCAAGGAACGCATCATGCAGCCGGCCGAAATTCGCATCATCGAAGGAACAACCGGCGAGATTACCCGGATCCTCGAAGACTGGTCACCGGAGGACGTGGTCCTCAAGCCCACAACCATGTCCTTTGCCACCCTCCCGGACGCAGAGAAACAGATTGAAGCGCTGGCTGCATGGCCGACGGACATCGTTTTCTTCTTTGTTCCGCCGACAACGCCGTGCGGCATTGTCACGGAGTTTTACAGCAGGATTCACACGCAGTTTCCGACGATCTACATCTTCGTGGACAAGGCTCCGTAGCGCGAAGCTTTCCGAGCGAGTCTTGCTTTTTCCTTGGCCACCATGACAAGTAGCGTATCCAATGCTCCTCACCCACCGGAGCAGACCAGCGTCATGCTTGAAACCACACGAATTCCGCTGTAGTCTTACCGTTCGCCTGCTGGCAACCAACTTGTACTCTGTCCATTCACGTCTCCGATTATCACTGAGGTATACCGCATGAATGCACCCTACACCGATCTGTTTGAAAAAGGCAGCACGCTGGATCCGGCGGTGACAATGCCCTTTGCAAACTCACGCAAAACCTATGTTACCGGCCAGCGCGACGACGTGAAAGTGGCCATGCGTGAGGTCGATCTGGCAGACAGCGCCGAGGAGTTCGGGGGCGGCGCGAACCCGCCAGTGCCGATCTACGACACCTCCGGGCCCTATACGGACTCCGATATAGCCATTGATATCCGCCAGGGCCTCGCACCGTTGCGCCAGGCCTGGATCGACGCGCGTGATGACACCGAGACGCTGCCAGGGCCGAGCTCGGCCTTCGGGCGCGAGAGGGGATCCGACCCGGAGCTGGTGCCAGTACGGTTTCCGCAGCAACGCCCCAGCCGCCAGGCCCGTTCCGGCACCAATGTCACCCAGATGCATTACGCGCGGCAGGGTATCGTCACGCCTGAGATGGAATACATCGCAATCCGTGAAAACCTTGGATGCGAAGGCCGTGACACCGGCCGCAGGCCGCATCCCGGTGAATCGTTCGGAGCCAGTATTCCACGCACGATCACTCCGGAATTCGTGCGCCAGGAAGTGGCTTCCGGTCGTGCGATCATCCCGGCGAACATCAATCATCCGGAAAGCGAGCCAATGATCATCGGCCGCAATTTCCGCGTCAAGATCAACTCGAACATTGGTACATCCATCGTCACTTCGTCGATCGAAGAAGAAGTCGAGAAGATGGTGTGGTCGACGCGGTGGGGCGGCGATACGCTGATGGATTTGTCTACCGGCAAGCACATTCACGAGACCCGCGAGTGGATCATCCGCAACTGCCCAACCCCGGTGGGCACTGTGCCTATTTACCAGGCACTGGAAAAGGTCAATGGCGATCCGGCTGCACTCACCTGGGAGCTCTTCCGCGACACTCTGGTCGAGCAGGCCGAGCAGGGCGTCGACTATTTCACTGTTCATGCGGGCGTGCGGCTCCAGTATATTCCACTGACGATCGACCGGCTCACCGGCATTGTCTCGCGTGGCGGTTCGATTCTGGCGAAATGGTGCATAGTGCATCACCAGGAAAATTTCCTGTACACCCATTTCGAGGATATCTGCGAGATCATGAAGGCCTATGATGTTGCCTTCTCGCTCGGTGACGGCTTGCGCCCCGGCTGCATTGCCGACGCCAACGACGAGGCCCAGTTCGCCGAGCTCGAGACCCTCGGCGAGTTGACACAGCTGGCCTGGAAGCACGATGTCCAGGTCATGATCGAAGGGCCCGGACATGTACCGCTCCACATGATCAAGGAAAACATGGACAAGGAGCTCGAGGTCTGCTCCGAGGCCCCGTTCTACACGCTCGGCCCACTGACCACCGACATCGCGCCGGGATACGACCACATCACTTCCGCCATCGGCGCTGCCAATATCGGCTGGTACGGCACCGCCATGTTGTGCTACGTCACGCCGAAAGAACATCTCGGCCTGCCAGACCGCGAAGATGTGCGCGAAGGCATCGTTGCCTACAAGATAGCTGCACATGCCGCTGACCTGGCGAAGGGACACCCGAGCGCCCAGCAACGCGACGATGCCCTATCCAAGGCAAGGTTCGAATTCCGCTGGAACGACCAATTCAACCTGGCACTCGACCCCGAACGTGCCCGTGAATATCACGACGAAACGCTTCCAAAAGACGCCGCCAAAGTAGCACATTTCTGCTCCATGTGCGGGCCGAAGTTCTGCTCGATGAAAATAACCCAGGACGTCCGCGAATACGCGCGGGAGCACGGACTTTTGCCTGAACAGGCCATCGAGCACGGCCTGCAGGAACAGGCGCAGGCCTTTGCAAAAGCAAATAACTTCTAACGAATTATCGTAAACGCACGGCATCCGTGTGTTATTTTGTGGCACTATCCGGTAGTAGTTGTCCCGAATCTCGCAGATTTTTCATCGCAACTGCCCGACAAAACCATGCACCGACTCCCGATCCTCTCCCTGCTTGCGGTTTTCCTCTGCGGTTGCACGACTGTGCCGGTGACCAACCGGCGCCAGCTCACGCTCATACCGGCGTCGCAGATGCATTCTCTGAGCTTCCAGCAGTACGACGAAGTCCTGGGCAATGTGAAGCTGTCCACTGATACCAAACAAGTCGAGCAAATCCGCCGGGTCGGCAAACATGTGGCGCAGGCAGCCGAGTCGTTTGTCGCCGAGAATGGTATGGACATGAAGTTCGACTGGACCTTCAACCTGATTGAAGATGACAGCCAGGCCAACGCCTGGGCCATGCCAGGCGGCAGAGTCGCTTTCTACACTGGGATTTTGCCGTATTGCCAAGGCGAAACCGGTATCGCGGTTGTCATGGGCCACGAAGTTGCCCACGCTCTCGCAAAGCACAGCAACGAACGGATGAGCGGTGCCTTGCTGACGCAGCTCGGTCACGCAGCACTTACAGAGGCAATCAAATCCGAACCGGAACGGACGCGGCAAATATTCATGACCGCTACCGGCGTCGGCGTCCAGCTGGGGTACGTCTTACCATTCAGCCGGCTGCAGGAGTCGGAAGCTGATCGCATTGGCCTCATCCTCATGGCTAAAGCAGGATACGACCCACGTGCCGCCAGCGGATTCTGGCAGCGTATGGCCACCAGCGGGAAACAACAACCGCCGGAACTGTTGTCGACACATCCTGCCGACAACCGGCGCATCCGCGACATCGAACATCATCTGCCCGAAGCCCTGTCATACTACAACTGGCGCGGTGCCAATTGAATCACGTGCAACTTTTTCGCAGTGTCACCGTAACACCGCCGACAACAGGCAACGCCAGCAACTCTGGAGGACACTATGAAGCGACGCACAATTGGACCCGCCTATGAGCGATCGCCGGCCACAGAATGCAGCGAATGGACGAGCCGGAATTTTTTGGTGCTGCTGTCGGCTGTGATATTCGCGATGCTCTGGTGGTTCGTCGTCGACTGGGTAGTCGACAAGCTCATCCCTTTTATAGCAGATGACGAGGCAGCCCAGTACAGTTCACAGGACTCGGTGTGGATCGCGGTCAAGGTCATCGGTGCGGTGATTCTGGCTGTATTGGTCTGCAAATCACGGGCTAAGTGAGGCTCACTTTTTCTTGTTCGTTTATTTGCAATCTGAGTTACTGGACAATGCAGCGGCGCGTGGATATATTCGCCCAATGTTTTCATATATACGCGGGACGCAAGACGGGGGAAACATTCCCTCACAATCAAACAATCAAACAACTGCAAGCGCTTGCTTGTAACGTTTCAGGAGGTCTCGAATGTTTGGCTATGCTTTGATGATCATCTTTGCGATTGGTATGTATTGGGCCAACAGGCAGTATAAGACCAAAGGCGTGGCCTGGGGACGGCCGGTGGCCGGATTATTCGGCGTACTGGCACTGGTAATAGCGTTGTCACGAATCCTCTATGACCTGACCGGTTGCGAAAAAGATAAGCGCCAAAGTGCCATCCTCGGCAAGGAACTTCGTTACACCGACGCACAATTCCAATATCTCGGCGACTACATGAAGCGCAAGTTTGCCAAGCACGACGTTTTACTGATCGCATCGCCGAAAACCGCCGGTTCCAACGAATACGCTGACGACCGCCTCAACACCATCAAGGGTGCGCTCAAGGACGCGTTCGACGGTCGTCTGACCCTCAGCAGGACGGTGCATCTCAAGGCACCGGAGAACCAGGACGGCATGCCACCGATGTTCGAGATGATGTTCACTGCGGAAGCCTTCGACGAAATCGTCGCCGATAACTCCGACGCTACCCTGATTCTCTCGTTAGTCGGCTTGCCGATGAACTGGAAGGAAATGGAATTTTGGCAAATGGAGGACGGGAAACGACCGAAACTGGTCATCACCAACGGTCAGGTTTTCGAGCTCTACGACCCGATTATACAAGGCTACGTCAACGCCGTGGTCCATTACAATCCGTCCTCCGAGTACAACTTCCAAGACTCTGTACCCGCCGATGTAACGGAAGCCTTCGAGAAGCGCTATCTCCTCATCGACGCTGACAATATCGCCAAAATCGCCTCCGAGAACGAAGGCATGTTTGCTTCGCAGGGAGAAGACTAAGAGACACATCTTCTACACTTCGCAAAAAGCGCCGCCTGTAAAAAGGCGGCGTTTTTTTTTGCCCATGGGTTCTTCGACCCGGCACCGCGGCAACGTAGCCGACCGCTACCTGCAATTGAACACCATCGGTAACGCTGAAATCCGTCCGGCGAGCAGTTCAGTAGGGGGGACCGGACGGACGGATGTAGCGCTACCAGGCGGCACTGTGTCAGGAAACGAAGCCTCTATCGAGACTGCTGGCTGATCAGCGCTGGTTCTTGGTGCGTTCGGAGCCAACAGATGGTGAGCGGCTGCAGCTCACTTGTCCATGACTTGCGGATGACAACAGAATAAATATTTTCTGCAACCCCGGCAGGGGGGACCTCGGCAGCATTCATATCCACGGAACTATCCGTCTGGACATATGTGCAAATAGCCTGCCTGATATCTCGCTTTGATACTGCCTTCAGGGGCGGCATTCAGAAACAAAAAAGCCTTCCGGGGCATTGCCCTGGAAGGCTTTTTGAATTGTCAGCGCCATCAGCCGCCGAGTTTTTCGATAAGGCTGATGAGCGGCAGGAAGAGGGCGATGACGATACCACCGATGACAACCGCGAGCACGACGATCATCACCGGCTCGATCAGGGAGGTCATGGCTTCCACCGCATCATCGACTTCATCTTCATAGGTTTGGGAGATCCGACTAAGCATCTCCGGCAAGGCACCAGTTTCCTCGCCCACCTCGATCATACTCACGACCATGGCCGGAAAGATCTGGGTCGACTCCAACGGTTTGGTCATGCCTTCACCTTCTTTCACAGCATCATGAACAACTTGCACGGCGCGGGCGACCACTTCGTTGCCGGCGGTGTCGCGGACAATCTGCAGAGCGTTGAGCACGGACACACCGGAACTCATCAGCGTGCCGAGAGTCGAGCAGAAACGTGCTACCGAAGTTTTAGTGACGAGGCCGCCAAATGGCGGCATTTTTATTGCTATGAGATCGAACAAATACGACCCGTTTTTCGTTTTCAAGATCATCTTGAAAATGATAACCAGGCCCACAAGGATACAGACCCCCAGCAGAAATTTCTGCGTCATGAAATCACTGATCGCCATGACAAAGGCAGTCAGGCCAGGCAATGGCTCACCGGAAAGCATCTCTGAGAAGATGGTTGCGAATTTCGGTACGATGAAGACCATGAGACCGGAGGTAATGGTCAAAGCGATAACCAACACGACGACCGGATAGGTAAGTGCCGACTTAATTTTCGACTTGAGGCGTGCTGACTTTTCCATAAACTCAGCCAGTCGATTGAGCACCTGCTCCAGGGCGCCGGAAGCTTCCCCGGCACGGATCATATTGACATAAAGCTTGTTGAAGGACTTCGGGTGTCCATTGAGCGCTTCCGAAAATGTCAGACCGCCTTCGACGGCGTTGCCGACGTCGTTGAGCACGTGATTGAGCGCCGGCTCTTTCGCCTGTTTCTCGAGGGTGCGGAGTCCGCGCACCAATGGCAATCCAGCGTCGAGCAGGGTTGCAAGCTGGCGGGTCACGGTACAGAGCTGTTTTGTCTTGATCCTCTGGCCGCCGAAGGTGATGTTCAGAGTCATCCCCTTCTTCTTCGCCTTCTTGGTCTTGACGCCCTTTTTCTTGTCGGCACTGCCGCCGGTCTTAGCTTCGGCAATATTGGTTGGGAACAGACCCTGTTCTTTCAACTTGGAAGCGGCTTCGTTCTCGTTGCCCGCTTCGATACGGCCTTTCTGTTCCTTGCCTTGACCGTCCATGGCCGCGTATGTGTACATCGGCATGGGTGGATTCTCCGTTGTATGTGATCGTCGGCTCTATCCGACTGGCGGTGTCTGTGAAACCTGCCGCCTCGACGCACGTTCAATTCTATTACTGCAGTGCAACAGTTAGCCCAAGAAAATATGACCCCGGGGGGGTATTTGCAAGCCTTCAGCCCGCCTGCTGCTGCAGCTTTTCAATGACCCCGGGTGCGTCGGCTGCAGTGGTGATGAGCGCGCCATAGGAAATGGCTCCCTCTTCGTACAGCTGAATTAGATGTGAGTCGAGGGTGTTCATACCCCATTTCGCACCTGTCTGGATATCCGAGGTGATGCGATAAGTCTTGTTGTCACGAATCAGCGCCTTGATCGAAGGCGTACAGATCATGATCTCGAACCCGGCAATGCGCCCCGGCCGGTCGTGCCTCGGCATCAGCACTTGTGATATCACGGCCACCAGCGAGGCGGCGAGCTGCGTGCGAATCTGCTCCTGCTGGTCGGCCGGAAATGCATCAACAATGCGGTCGACCGTCGCTGCCGCACCGGTTGTATGCAGGGTGCCAAAGACCAGATGCCCAGTTTCAGCTGCGGTCACGGCTGCCCGGATAGTCTCGAGGTCGCGCATCTCTCCGACAAGAATAACGTCTGGGTCCTGGCGCAACGCGCGCCGCAGAGCTTCCGAGAAGGACGGCACGTCAGAGCCCACTTCGCGCTGGGTGACGATACTGGTTTTGTGTTCGTGATAAAACTCGATCGGGTCCTCAATCGTGATGATGTGTTCTTCACGTTCCAGATTAATGATATGCAGCATCGAGGCGAGTGTTGTCGATTTACCGGATCCCGTCGGGCCGGTGACTAGAATCATGCCGCGGGGTTTGTAGAGGAGGTCCTTGACACTCGGCGGCAGACCTATCTGCTCGAGAGTCATCAGCTCATTGGGAATGACGCGCAGCACCAGCCCGATGGAGCCCTTCTGCTTGAAGCAACTGACACGGAACCGGGCGGCTGTACCGAAGGCAAACCCGAAGTCGATACCGCCTTCCTCGCGCAACTTCTGCTGGTTGGTCTCGGAGGTAATCGATTTCATCAGGCGCTCGCTGTCTTCCGGCATCAGCGGTTCCGCCTCGAGATGCACCATGCGTCCGCTCAACCGCAGCGTCGGGGGCACACCAACAGATATATGCAGATCGCTCGCACCTTCATCCAGCACGAGCTGCAAAAGGTCGTTCATTTCCAATGCCATGAGGATATCTCCCGATCGTTCTTGACCGCGGTCAGGTGTATTTTAGAACTTCTTCCACGGTGGAAATTTCATCGATAATGCTGCGGATACCGTCTTCACGCAACGAGCGCATACCTTCCTCGTGCGCTTTGGCTGTGAGCACCGAGGCGGGCTCCTTGTTGTTGACCATCTCGCGGATGATCGGCGTGAGGATGAACAACTCGTAAATACCCTTGCGCCCCCTGTAGCCGGTGTCGTTGCATTCCTTGCAGCCCTTGCCGTAGGCGAACTGTATGTCGCCGACCTCGTCTCGATCAAGCCCGAGCGCTTCGAATTCAACGTCGGTCGGATCGTAAGAGATTTTACAGTTTACGCAGATTCGGCGGACCAGGCGCTGGGCCAGAATGCCTTCGACAGAGGAGGTGATCAGGAAGGGCTCGACGCCCATGTCGACGAGACGTGTGATGGCGCCGGGGGCGTCATTGGTGTGTAGAGTGCTAAGCACAAGATGCCCGGTGAGCGAGGCCTGAATCGCCATCTGCGCCGTTTCGAGATCACGGATCTCACCGAGCATGATACGGTCCGGATCCTGTCGCAGGAAGGACCTCAGAGCCTTCGCGAAGGTCATGCCAACAGCTTCATTGATCGGCACCTGCATCAAACCTTCGATGTTGTACTCGACGGGATCCTCGGCTGTCAGGATCTTGTCTTCGATGGAGTTGATTTCCTTGAGGCAGGAGTACAAGGTCGTAGTCTTGCCAGAACCCGTAGGGCCAGTTACCAACACGATACCGTTGGGCTTGGCAATCAGTGTACGCAGATCTTCTTTCATTTGGTCCGGCAGCCCGATCGCGTCGAGGTCGAGGCTGACAACGCTTTTATCAAGCACGCGCAGCACGACGCTCTCGCCGTACTGGGTCGGCAGCGTCGACACGCGCAAGTCGATCTTACGGCCGGCAACACGCAGGGTAATACGTCCGTCCTGCGGCAGACGGCGTTCGGCAATGTCGAGGCCGCTGATGACTTTGACACGGCTGATGACAGGATTTGCCAGATGCTTCGGCGGCGGTGTCATTTCGTAGAGAGCGCCATCGATGCGGTAACGGATCTTGAACTCGTCGGCGAACGGTTCGAAATGGATGTCACTGGCCAAGTCCTTGACGGCCTGGTACAAAATGACATTGACGAAACGCACGATTGGCGTGCTGTTCATCAGTTCTTCGAGATCAGAATCGTCCTCCTCGTCGAAGTCGTCTTCAAAGTCGTGCATTTCAGCGATCAAATCGGTCATCGAATCGTTCATGCCCTCGGGGTAGAAGTGCTCAATGGCGTTCATGATATCGTCGGGTCGCGCGACCCGGACGATAACTTCCTTGCCGATGACATAGTGTAGCTCGTCGATCATGCGGAAGTTCATCGGCTCGACTGCGACGACATAAAGGACTTCATCTTCCTCGTAGACCGGCAGGATGCCGTACATTCGCACGATATTCGCAGGGACAAGCTCAAGGACACTGGGATGGGGCTCGACCGTTTTCAAGTCAATGAACTCGGTGCCCAGATTATCGGCGATCATCTGCAGCAGCTCATGTTCCTGGATGATACCGAAGTTGTAAAGGCTGTCCGTGAATGGCACACCGGTGCGCTCCTGCTCCTCGTAAACCTGCTCGAGCTGTTCCTCGGTGGCTATTCCAGCGTCAATCAGCATATGGGCAAGTGCATTTGATTCAGAATCATCGTTCGGCATGGCCTTACCTCATTCCTCTTCTTCGTCGGCTTTGGTGATGCGGATGACTTCCTCGAGTGTCGAGACCCCGGCGCCGGCTTTGCGCAAACCATCGTCGCGCAGCGTGCGCATGCCGAGCTCGCGGGCACGCTGCTTGATAAGGTCTGACGAAGCCAAATCAAAAATCAACTTGACGATCGACTGCTCAATCATGAAAATCTCGTAAATTCCAAGACGCCCGCGGTAGCCGCGTACACATTCCTGGCAGCCTTTGCCTTTCTTGAGCTCGGAGTCG
>DPYP01000194.1:0-23192 GCA_003545375.1 Lentisphaeria bacterium | reverse complement strand
AGGCAGTTCGAGCGCAGTGAGTTCGCTTTCGGTTGCCTCGATCGTTGTCGCACAGGCCTTGCAGACGCGCCGCAGCAGGCGCTGGGCCATAATGGCGCGCACGGCTGAAGCAACCAAAAATGGCTTCACCCCCATATCGATCAGTCGAGTAATTGCCGTCGGCGCGTCATTGGTATGCAGCGTGCTGAACACCAAGTGCCCGGTCAGCGCCGCGTTGATTGCAATCTCACCAGTCTCGATATCACGAATCTCTCCAACCATCACGACGTTAGGCGCCTGACGCAGCATGGCACGCAAGGCTCGAGAAAAAGTCATGCCGATAGAGCTGTCGCACTGCACCTGATTGATGCCGGAAAGTTCATACTCCACCGGATCCTCGGCTGTAATAATCTTCCGATTCGGGGTGTTGATGGTGTTGAGGAAGGCGTACAAGGACGTCGTTTTGCCCGAACCCGTCGGCCCGGTGACCAAGAAAATACCGTCCGGCAGGCCCAGGATGTGCTCGATAAGCTGCTGATCGTCGTCAAAGAAGCCGAGCTCTGGAATGCCAAGCTGGATGCTGCTTTTGTCGAGAATACGCATGACGATGGATTCGCCATGCACGGTCGGCAGATTGGAAACACGCAGGTCAATTTGTTTACCAGGCATTTTGAACAGAATACGTCCGTCCTGGGGTACCCGCTTCTCGGAGATATCCAGCCGCGACATGATTTTGACACGACTGATAATGTTATTCTGCAGATATTTCGGCGGATTCTCAACTTCCTTGAGCACGCCATCGATGCGGTAGCGAACACGAAAACGTTTCTCCAGCGGCTCCAGATGAATATCGCTGGCACGGCTGCGATAGGCCTCAATAAGAATGAGGGACACCAGACGGATGATCGGTGCGTCGGAGTCGGTTTCAGCGATCCGGTCCATATCACCGCCTGTGAGCATTTCCTCATGCTGACCGGTGACATCGACATCGCCCGAAGTAACGTCGGCAATGAAAGATTCGACACTTTCTTCTGTGGAACCGTAGTGAATGCCCAGGGCCTTCGTGATGTCCGCCCGCTTACATACCATCGCTTCGATATCGGTCTTCAGGATATAGCGCAGTGAATCGAGCGTCTCAATGTCGGTCGGATCGGCAATGCCCACTGTCAAGGAATTGTCATACCGCATGAGCGGTACGATTTTATAGCGTTGCGCCACTTCCGGTGTAATCGACTGAACAACATCTTCCGAGAGACTGAAATTCCCCAGATCAAATGTCTCCATCCCGTATTCGGACGCAAGTGCTGCGAGTGTCTCGTCTTCAGTGGCGTGCCCAAGCATTTCCAGAGCGCCAAGGACATCAACAGAGCCGTCGCTCGCCTTCTGTCTGGCTTCTTCCGCCTGTTCATCCGTGATCATGCCGACACTCAGCAGCAAGTCGCATACGAAATCGGTATCGAGAGCCACGTGGCACTCTCCTATTGTTTCTGCCCCCCCAGGTATATTAGAGGGATAGCCATACCCCACCCGGAGATGCGGTCATTGAACGGACAAGTAAAGTAGGCAGGCTTAAGGGCTTGTCAAATTCACATGCGGTCTTCAGCCCCGGTGATCGGAAACTGCCTATATCAAACTCACACGTTGCGAGCATTCTTTACCTTAAATTGCTTCGCCAAACTCGGCAAGCCCTCCTTGATCCATACTTTAAGGGCATAGGCACCCTGCGGACAAAATGTAGATAACCGTGTCAGCAAAATATCGACAATTGGTGGATAAGTCTGCCCGTGGAATTGTTGACAGCCTTTCGAAGGTACTCATGAACAGGGTTGTTCACTCATAACCCATTATATTTGTTGAGGTTACAATGTTATTAACATATCATCAGGTGTTATTAGTAATAGATTTAAAGACTTAAAATATCCTTAATAAAGAAACCCAACTCCGCAAGGCGCTCTCCCAATTAAGAATTCAAACAGTTGATTGGCAATGATACTCACTATGACTACATTAGGCCGTTCCTTAAATAACCAACCCGTGAAGGCGAATCAAAGATGAAAGTTACGGTCTCATCACAAGCATTGAATGATGGATTACGCCGTGTTCTCAACATAGTCAATGTGCGCTCGACAATTCCTGTGTTGGGCAATGTGTTGATCGCAGCTGATGCCGGCCGCCTGCACCTCTCTACCACGGATCTGGAGGTTAGCATTACTACTTCGATGGAAGCGCAAGTCGAGGTAGAAGGCGAGACCACGTTGCCAGCGAAAAAGTTTGGCCAGATCGCCGGGACACTTAGTAACGGCGAAGTCTGCATCGAAACCGATGAATCGCTCACCAGCACGATTGCCTGCGGCAACGCCATGTTTCATATCATGGGGCTTGACCCAAGCGAATTTCCGAAAGAACTCGAGTTCATCGAGGAGAAGAAACTCGAATTATCCTGCATCGAGTTCGGCAAAACCCTCCGTAAAATCGCTTATGCCGTCAGCAGCGATCAGACACGATATGTGCTTAATGGCATAATGCTCGCGATTCATGAAAGTAATTTCACTGCTGTAGCAACCGATGGACGTCGCCTTGCCCTCGTTGAGAAAATCATGGATGGCGTCGATGAAAGCCTCAAGCGCAAAGTCATCCTGCCGCTCAAAGTCGTCAACGAGCTGCAGAAACTGCTTGACGAGGAAGGCACCGTGGAATTGCGGTTGTCTGAATCGCGAGCCTCTTTCACTATCAGCGACACAGTGTTGACTACCAAGCTCGTTGAAGGTGAGTACCCCAATTATCGGCAGGTTATTCCCAGTTCCTTCAAGAATTCGGTTGTCCTGCCGCGTGAGGCTTTTGCAGAAGTCCTTAACCGCGTTGCCGTAGTGGTCACTGACAGCGGCGCTTCGGTACGCTTCCAGTTGACGGAGAACTCGTTGGAATTGAGTGCCAACTCCAGCGACTTGGGCGACGCAACTGAACCGATGAACGTTGCTTATGATGGCGAACCTGTTACGATCGCCTTCAATCCCGGGTTCCTTCGTGATCCATTGCGTACCCTCGACGCCGACGAGATGACGATCCGTTTCAATGACGAGTTCAAGCCGGTCGCGATCCTCGGTGACGAAGGCTTCCTTTACGTCATCATGCCGATGCGTAACTGAGCGCCGTCGCAGTGGGTATCCTGGCTCGACTGTCGTTGCAGAATTTCCGCAACTATGAATGTCTTGACTTCGAGCTCGACCCCGGTGTCACCGTACTCATTGGCGATAATGGCCAGGGAAAATCAAATTTCCTTGAAGCCGTTTACTTCCTCGCCGTCCTTCGGTCGTTCCGCTGCCAGCAACTCAGCAACCTCTATCGCTGGGGCACCGGCTGTTTTGTTGTCCGCGGTGTCCTGCAGTGTGAAGACGGCAGGGAAGTCTCACTCGCCGTGCAATATGATAATAAGCGGCAACTCCGCGTCGCCGGCCAGCCCGTGGCACGGGCCAGTGAGTTCATCGGGAACCTGTTCACTGTGGCCTTTGTGCCTGAGGACATCGAACTAATCAAAGGCACTGCCGGTACACGCCGCCGCTTTCTCGATGTCACGCTTTGCCAGATGTATCCCCGGTACTTGACTTTGCTGCAGGAATACGCCAAAGCGCACAAATCCCGTAACACGTTGCTGCGGCATGACGCCACCGACCGCCAAGCGCTGAGTGCTTTCGATCGGGTGATGGCGGGGCGCGGTGCCTCGATCATCGATTACCGCCACCGTTTCTTTGAAGAACTGAGCAGCCATCAGGACCCGATCGCCGGGGCTTATTGCGGCGGTTGGCCGCTACGCCTCAATTATCGCCCTTCCATCGGCAACGATCCAAGCGCAACGGTCGAGGAACTTACGGAGCAGCTCATGGAGGCACTGCTTGAGAGCCTGCCACGCGACCAGCAGCGGGGCCAGAGCCATGTAGGGCCGCATCGAGATGATTATTTGTTCATGCTCGAGGACAAGTCGTTGCATCTGTTCGGTTCCGAAGGTCAGTGCCGCACGGCAGCGTTGATCTGCAAACTCGCCACGGCTCATTTGCTGTGTGCCATGAAAAACCGCGAATCCGTCGTGCTCCTGGTCGACGACGTGATAGGTGAGCTCGACAGTCAGCATCGGGAGGCCTTTTTCAGCCTGCTGACCCAAGGCGCTCAGACGCTGTTCGCCTGTACCGACCCCGGGCTGGCCGCAAACTTTGAGTCACCCGCGTGTTATCGGGTCAGCGGCGGCACGTTGGTGGAAGCAGGTCTATAGCGATTTTTTCAGTATAAATTCCTTTCTCTATGGCGGCAGCATCACGAAGTATTCAATCCACAAACATCAGGCTTTTTCATAAAGCGGTAGCCGATAAAGCTGGCGATACGCTATCTACCAACGATACCGTGTTGCGGCGGTGTGGTGCACAAGCCGCGCCGCCAGAGCATACGCGTCCTGCTCCGGAATATTCGGGATAAAAGCCCCACTGCCGGTATAGGCTTGTCCCGCTGTATGCAGCTTCAGCGTTGCCAGCCCAAGGCGCCGATCGAACAGTCCCTGGTGCACGGTCACCGCCTGAATATTGCGAATCGGGATCAAGTAAGTCGAATGCCGCAGCCAGCCGCGGCGCGTGTGAAAGTAATTGCAGCCATAGGCGTAGGCCAGATACTGGTATTGCACGACATTGTAGCCGTAGACGAATGGCAGCAGCAAGACCGGAGCCAGGCCGAACGGGAAGGGAATCACACCCAGCGTCAGGACGGTCACGAGGCCGAGAAAAATTGCCCCCTTGAGCGTGCCCCGACGAATCGCAAATGTTGAAACCTGTTGCCATGCAATTGTTTCTGTACCGACATCCGGCAGCATATACTGTAGTATCGCCGGTATTTTCGAGCGCGTGATCACTGGCAACAGCACATCACGACCCGATACGCGGGCCGCTGCCGCCATGCTCCCTGCCGTATCGGCACGCACCGTCGCCAGTCCCATTGATCGCATGATCAGATCCTCTTCGATCTCGAGAATTTGGATGCGATGCCAGGGCAGGCTGCTGGAGCGGCGGGTCAGCAGGCCGTACGCCCGATGCAGGTCATTGCCGAGCCGGGACAACGTGAAATTGTGAAAGATCGTCGCCGACCAAACCATCGAGACGGCCAGTGTGATGAATAAAAACATAAAAAATACGAACACCATCATGACCAGCAGAATCGCCGATTCACCGATGATCCTCCGCGTGTGACTGAGCAGGAAGCCGGACCAGTTCACAATATCCTTGCCGGACGCAAACCCGAGTATCTTGTCGATTCCGAACAGGCCGAAGAAACCGAGGGACAAAGCCAGTGAGAAGGTCATGCGCTTGTACGACAGACTGCTGAGCAGCAGATGGAAAATACTGACGTGGTGCAGGAGAATCGGCTCGGCGGACTGGGTAACGGCACTGGCCGGGGCGTGCGTCGGTGTATGTGCGAAAATCGCCGCCCGCAGATCTTCGGCGCGTTCGGCCGAGAGCACGGAAAGCGTTGCTTCGGGTCCTTCGCCGCCGGCGGTTTCAACATAGGCTACCACGACTTTGAAAACCCGTTGCAGCCAGGTCTGTTCGATGCGCAGGTCATGGACGCGTTCCAGTGGAATATTGCGATGGCGCCGGTGCAAAAGACCGCGTGATATCTTGAGCTCTGCCCCTTCGATCTCGTACATGAACGTCAGGTATTTGGCCAACGATAAGATCACCGAGGGCAACATCAGCACCAGCAGGATCAACGCCATGGTGAAATCCCGGGTGATCAGCAGCAGCAGCAGCGCCGGGAGGAGATAGCTGCGGATGACACCGAGCACATCGAACAGCAGTGTCAATGGATGCAGGCGGCCGGCAAAAACATCGCGGGCCGGCGGCGCGTGTTTCGACTCAGTCATGGCCCACGCCCAACTGAACCAGGTAATCGCGTAACGCCACAGCATATTCGGCGTCGAGACCGGGAATGAGAATGGTTGCCTGGGAGGTACCTGCGGTGTGCAGGACCAGGGTCGCCAGGCCGACTGATCGTTCCAGCGGGCCGCGATGGATGTCGACATGCTGCATCCGCGGCATTGGCACGAGCTGGGTCGTGTGGAAAATGACGCCGAAATGCGTCTCGAGCACTTCGTTGTCGATGCGGTAGCGCCACGACTTGTACAGCTTGTCTGCGAACCACCAGGCCAGCACCAGCGCGACGACCAGCAGGCCGCACCAGGCTATTAGCAGCAGCGGTCGGGCGTGACCGAGAAAGACCAGCGCCAGCAGCAGCCCGAGCATCATGAAACCGACGCGTATCGTGTTTCCCAGGTGCCAAAGCCGGACGACGCGGCGGTCGATCGGGCGGTAACTCTTTGGTGACTCAAACGATTCCATATGCGTGACGTGGGCTTGGGCTTGCTGCGAAACAGTCAATATACGACAGGAAAATCGCAGTTACGATTGTAAAGTCAACACATGAATTTCCCGATCCTCGAAAAACTCAATCCTGCAGTCGCCGCGTTGCAGCCGTACGAACCGGGACGTCCGATCGAAGAAGTTGCCCGCGAGTTCGGGCTGGACCCTGACGACATCGTCAAGCTGGCTTCCAATGAAAGTGCCATTGGCACCTCACCGAAAGCTCTGGCAGCGATGCAGGTCGCCTTGCCCGAGTCCTACCGTTATCCGGACGGCGGCGCCTGGCATCTGCGAAACAAACTCGCCGAGCACTATGGCGTCGATCGCGATCAGATTGCGGTCGGCAACGGTTCCAATGAAATCCTCGAGTTGCTCGGCCATGCCTTTATGGTTCCCGGCACCTCGGTAGTATCGAGCGCCCATGCCTTCATCGTCTACAAACTCGTCGCCCAGCTGTTCGGGATCGAGCAGCGGGAAATCCCGATGACCAGCGGGTTGGTCCATGACCTCGACGCCATGCTCGCGGCGATCGACGAGACCACGACACTCGTGTTCGTCTGCAACCCCAACAATCCAACCGGCACCATAGTATCCAACGACGCCGTCTGCCGGTTCATGGAACGGGTACCCGAGCACGTGCTCGTTGTTTTCGACGAGGCCTATGCGGAGATCGCGCTTTCGCCGATGCCGGACACGCTGCAGTACGTCCACGACAATCGACCGGTGATCGTCACCCGAACATTTTCGAAAGCCTACGGCCTGGCCGGGCTACGGCTCGGTTACGGCATCGCTCCGGCGTCGATCATCCATTGCCTGCAGCAGGCGCGCCAGCCGTTCAATGTGAATCTGCTGGCGCAGGTCGCAGGTTGCGCCGCCCTCGACGACGACGCCTTCATCAAAGCAGGCGTAGCGACGTACCACGCCGGCAAAGCATACGTCGAAGCTGCCTGCCGCAAGCTCGGACTGCCGTTCATCCCGACGGCCGCGAATTTTATGCTGATCGAGGTCGGCGACGGTGCCGCCGTCACAGGCGCGTTGCAGGCGAAAGGCATCATCATCCGCCCGGTCGCGGGCTACGGCTTGCCGCAGTATATCCGCATGAACTTCGGTACCGCTGCCGAGAACGAACGTTTCGTCGACGCCTTGACGGATGTGTTGTAAGTGTCTACGGAACGACAGATTATCCAGTTCACCTGCGCGGCTCATTTCCTGACGCATTTTTTCGAGCTGCTGCTGCCATCGGTCACGATGTTCCTGTATCGCGACCTCAAGGCTTCCATTCCCGACCTCGAAATCTCCACCGTCCTCGAAGTCGGCACCATGATGTACCTGCTCTATGGCTTGCTGGCGTTGGTATGGGGGCCAATAGCCGACCGCTTCGGTGCAAAGCTGGCACTCGGCCTCGGCATGATCTTTGCCGGTATCGGTTACATCATCGCCGGCGCGGCGACCGGGATACCGCAACTGTGGATCGCCTTCGCTTTTGTTGGTATTGGCATCGCCGCCTACCACCCGGCCGGCATTGGCTTGATATCGAAAACTATCCGTGAGCGCGGGCGGGCGCTCGGCATCAACGGCGTCTGGGGGACGCTGGGTATTGCGTCCGCACCGTTCGTCGGTGGTATTGGCGGTTTCTATTTCGGTTGGCGCGCGTTGTTCGTTACCGTCGGCATCTTTGGGTTGATCGCTGGCACCATCATGTTCTGCGTGAAAGGCCGTGAAGCCCGGGATGTCGAGCGAACGACCGTCGATGCGCTGCCCAGCGGTACAGCCGTCAACTGTTTCCTGGTCATATGCCTGTCAATGTGCTTGAGCGGCATCGTCTATCGTGGCAACATGCTGGTCCTGCCGATCCATTTCGAGGAAAATATCGGCGCCATCATCGCCTGGCTGAACCAGCAGTCTTGGTTCGGTATCGAGACAATTACCGGCAAGGACGGCAAGGAAAAGACGCTTGGCGCCACCATGCTCCTGACCGGTGCCTACCTGATTGCCATCCCCGGCCAGCGCATTGCCGGCCGCATCGCCGATCGCTATGACCTGCGCTGGAGCTATCTGTTTTTTTACGGACTGAGCTTGCCGGGCCTGCTCGGTTTGGCAATGTTCAGCGGTTTTCCGGTGATCATTGCCGCCGGTGCTTTTGTGTTGTTCGGCATCGGCATGCAGCCAATTGAAAATTCGCTGGTCGCGCGACTGACGCCGCCGCGTTGGCGTTCGACGTTTTTCGCTATCAAGTTCGTCCTGGTCCTCGGCCTGAGCTTCGTGGCCGTCTACATCGTGGGCTATACCATGGAGCGCTGGAATACCGCTGCCGTGTACTGGGTGTTGTCGGCACTGATGGTCGGGGTTGTCGCCATCATCAGCCTCGTCATTTTCATCAGCCGCGACATCAGCGTGCACCAGCGGCAGGCGTGATGTTGAGGGTACTGAGCAACAGTCCTCGGCTTTTTGTTCGTTGCGAAATTTCCGGCCGCGGTCCTTGTTGTCGCTGTCAAACGGACGTACCTGCCGACTACTAAAGCATCTAAGGCAGAAACTTTCCGGCCCACCTGCCGGCGCTTCGCCCGGGAGCCAAGGGGGGTTTTAGCAGCGTGTCCGCGGATTTCCCTGTGACTTTGTCACGTCCATGTGATTGCCTGCCCGACCGCATCGAGCCACTGATCCGGTTGCCCGGACACGCGCAGTGCCTGCACCTCGCCGGTTCCGGCCCGCGAAACTGCCGATTCCGCAACACTGAAACAATCATTGGCGATTATCAGCCCGCCGGTTGCGATCTGCGTACCAATCCTTGCCAGTGCGGACTCCGCAAGCTTGGCCAATTCTGCAAGCGCGCCATCGTCCGGCGATTGCTGGGGACTGTGGATTGCCCATACAAATACACATCGCTGCGCCGACCCGTTGACATTTGACACCAACAGCAGCAGGTCCGCTCCCGATGCGGTTGCCCAGTCCGCCAGCGGCAGGCCGAAGTAGTCACCCTTCGGCATCGTTGCCGGACAGAACGCTTCAACGACTGCGCGGCCATCGTCGATCAACACGGGCCCCGGCCAGTCCATCGATTCGATCCAGTTGCCGGTCGTCGCGCTCTCACGCAGCCACAGGTACTGTTGTGCCGGTGACCGGACAGCTGCGCTGGAGAGGCAACTGCAAACCATCAACCGCACGACATCCGCCCATAGGCGGTGCTGCCAGCGCCAGGCGTCGAGCGTTGCGGTTTCACGTTTGACCAGGCGCAGGTACCAATGCCACATCTCGCGATAGGACGTGTCATGCAGTAGCACATAATTGGGTTGCGGTACGCCGGTAAGATTGTGGATCCCCGCAAATACCGGCGACTGAAGTGCGGTTCCGCAGCGCTGATCGAAACGCTGCACCATGCGGTAACGCGCCTTGTCGGCGTGCGCGCGGTTCTGGTGCAGGGACAGCCGTGCCGCGTGCCGGCAGCGCCGCAGCATGTCCTTGAGCACGCGGTTCTCCATCGTGTCATAGCCCTCAATCCGGGTCACCGCCAGAATCTCCTGGCGCGCCCCTGCTTTCTGGGCTGCCGAAATTCCCGGCTGGCGCGTCAGCCAAGACAGGCAGGCGGCGTCGAGCTGCTGAACGCGTGACAGATGCTGCCGTTGCCGCTGCCGATGCAACACCTTGTGCGGCGACGCCGCGAGTTTGAACAGAACCGTATCAAAGTTGCTGGCGATCTTGCCGATCAAGTCCATTCGCAACTCTTCCCCTGGTGCCTGCAGCATGCTGTGGACTTCCTGCCAGGGTAACGGCGCCAGCACCGGCCGCGGTGTTGTGAACCAGTCGTCGGCTTCCTCGGCTTTCTGTTCGGCGACCCACCGGAGCTCGTCGAAGACGCCGACGAGGTTATCGATGAGGTTGTATAGCATCAGCTGCCGCCGTTGTTCCTCGGTCATCGATGCCGGCGACTGCTGCCGATCGAACTGGCGCAGCAACTGCTCATCCGGAAAGGGCACCAGTCCATCGATGGTCACCGAGAGCTCCTCGCCTTCACTGTCGAGGGTTGCTGTCAGGGCGTCCTCGCGAACCGGGTAGGGCAGATCGTACAGGCCGGGAGCCTTGTGCGGCAGCCGCCAATTGCCCGGGCGCAGTTGTGGTGCTGTCGCCGACGCGACAACTGGATATCCGCAACTCGGTGCCGAATCGTCCGGCGGCCGCATGCCAGCCAATAGTGTGTTCAGTTGTTTCAACGATTTGTTGCCGGTTGATGTTTGCCGTATTTGTTCAACATTACCCCATCATACACTATCGGCGCTGACAGTTCCATTATTCCCAGCGCCCGTTCGCCAACCACTCAACCTTTGATTCCCTGTGCGTATCGTTCATTTTTCAGATCCCCATGCCTGGTGCGGGCCGTGCGGTGTCCGGCGGCCGGACAAGCGGCTCTTTGGGATGTTCAACCACCTCATGCGTCGTGCCCGCAAGCACACCTGGGAGCTGGCGGTTGCCGCGGTCGAAAAGATTCCGGCCCTCAACCCGGACGTCGTCGTTTGTTCGGGCGATCTCTCGACGATCAGCGCGCCACGGGAGTTTGAGCAGGCGGTACAAACACTGCAGCCGCTGGTCGACGACACCTCCTTCGAGTTGCTCTATGTGCCTGGCAACCACGACCATTACACTCGCGATCCGGTGTGTGTGGAGCATCTGCGGCAGGCATTCCACACCATGAACCGTGGCCGCTGGCAAGTGGATGAATTACCGTTGGCGCACACATTCGGAGGGGTCGAGTTCGTGCTGGTCAACGAGGCGCGACCGGAGCCGCCGTATTCCTCCGCCGGCGGCGTCACGCCAGTCGCTCAGGAATGGCTGCAGCAGTGGTTTGCACACCTTGCAGGGGACACGCCCGTGTGCATGGTGCATCATTATCCGTTGTACGACGAGCAAGGCCGCGAGCTCGCCCGGCGCCGCCGCTGCCACGGCAATGAAGCGATGCAACAGGCACTGCGTGAGGGGGCCGCCCAACTGTCGCTGTGCGGGCACATCCATGAGCCATATGCGCGCGAGGAAGCTGGCGGCGGCATCGAATTTTGCGCCGGCTCCGTCACCGCCTGCGCCACCGTCACGGTGATTGAGTTCGATCCGGCATCGAAGACAATTGCCTGGGAATTCGTGGAGGTGTAAGCGGCGGGTGGCAAGTAACCGACTCGACCGCTCCTGACACCAGCGCTGACCCCGCATGGCGGGCGCAACCAAAGAACGCGTCAAAGCGGATACCTGAACCCGCCCCGACTGAATTTTCTCCCCACTCTGTGAATAATCTCCGTTCACCTGACGTCTCACCCGATGACGTCGATAAACCGGTTCTCGCATGACAAACGTAAACGGACTGCAGCGGAGAAACAGACCATGAAGACTTACACGCGAATCATGACCCCAATCATTGCCCTGGCGATTATCGCAGCGTTCTGCTGCATACCAAGGACTGCTGAGGCAGGCGACAAAGAATGGGCCACTGCCGGCAAGATCCTCACCGGACTGGTCGTACTCGATGCCCTGACGGACGCCAATCATCGCTACTACGGCAACCGTTATGCCAATGTGCGCCATGAACAGCCGCAACAGACGTACCGGCGCAACCGCAACCGGGGCACCACGGCCAGAACAACGACCTACAGACGGCAGCGGTCCAATTGGCGCGATCGTTACGACAGCCCCCGTGTCAACACCCGTTGGCCGGTGTACCGCACCGAAACCTACGAGTGCCGGACCGACCCGGTGATCCGTTATATCGAGTACGGCACGCGTCGGATCTATCAGCCGCGAATCCGCGGGCATGTCGCCTACGTGCAGCGCTGGAGCAGCTGCGACAACAACTGGGTGACTATCGGCACGTGCGAGAGCATCTACTGAGCGACCCGGGTCTGTGATTCCGATACCGAGGCGTCCGCCACGCGGACGTCCGCAGGTTCCTTGCGGCCGATCACCTCACCTTCGAGAACAAGCAGACGGGGGGGGTAACTCAAGGATCTCGATGCAATTACAACCCTTTCTCGCAGAAGTTCAGGACCACTTTGCCGGCATCTATTTTCAGCGCTGCTTCGAACTTCTTGCCGGCCTTCGACTTGAAGCCTTTGAGCACAGATGTCTTGCCGTTGCGGATCAGGCTGGTCGCTGTACGTGCGGAAATGCCCTTGCCGGCAATCTCTTTCCAGATCACAAACTGACAGCCCCCGCGCCAGTCGGAACAACTGAACGAACGAGGAAACGGCACCACCGGTTTGCCGCAGTTGGGGCAGTCGCCAACAGGGGTTTCCTGAGTTTTGCTGCGCCCTGCTTTCGCCTGTTTACCGGATGACTTTTTCGCGGTGTCGCCGCTGCGCTTGGGCCGGCTGCTTTTGGCTGCGCCGTGGCGTTTGCCCGGCCGCAGGGGCTCGACGGGCACGCACACCGCGTCGCCGTGATCGTCCATCGCTACCTTGATTATCGTGCCGTTGCTCAGTACCGGCGTCGACAGCAGGCGCAACTGCAGCAGCTCGCGGATCTGGCCCACAGTGAAGGTGATGCCATGCTGCTCCTTCCACAAGACAAACGGACAGCCCTGGCGCCAGTCGGAACAACCATAACCGCGTTTGCCTTCGACAACCGCCGCACCGCAGCGCGGGCAGCTGCCGTAGGTTGCGTCGTCGATCTGCCGGGTTTCACTGTCTGTCACGATCTGGCGGGTGAAGTCAACGATCTGTTGCATGAACGCCTGCGGCTCGCATCGGCCATGTTCGATCTCTTTGAGCTGAGCCTCCCATTCGCCGGTCATTTCGGCTGATTTCAGCCGCGGGCTCTGTATCAGGCACAGCAGAAACCGCCCGGCATCGGTCGCGGTCAACTGTTTCTTTTCCCGTTTGATATACTCGCGCGTCAACAAAAGTTCGATAGTCGTCGCGCGCGTCGCCGGTGTACCCAGACCCTTTTCCTTCATAGCTTCCTTGAGCGCCTCGTCGTCAATCTGTCGGCCGGCGGTTTCCATGGCAGCGAGCAGGGTGTTTTCGCTGTAGTGTCGCGGCGGCTTGGTCATGCCGTCTTTGATGTACGGGCTGTGCGGACCGCTGTCGCCAGCCTTGAACGCCGGCAGTATCTGCTCGTCGTCCTCGCTGTCGTCCTGCCCCGTCGGCTGCTTGGGCTTTCGCGGGTACAGGGTGGTCCAGCCGGGATCGACGATCGTGACGCCGCGCGCCCGGAACGGTATCTGATTGGCCTGCGCGTCGACGGTCGTGACGTCCTTGAGGCAAGGCGGGTAAAAGGCGGCGATGAAGCGGATGACAATGGCGTCGTACACCTTGCGCTGCAGTTCGTCGAGTTTGCCGGGGACCTTGCCGGTTGGGATGAGGGCATGGTGGTCGCTGACTTTGGAATCGTTGACGATGCGGCTGCTGAAGTTGAGGCGGCTGGTGTCGAGTGGCTCGACGGCCTCCGGCTTCACCTTGCAAAGGTTCGCGAGGATCCCCGGAACCTCTGGTTTCATGTCGCTGCTCAGGTAACGCGAATCGGTCCGGGGATAAGTGATCAGTTTGTTCTCGTACAGGGCTTGGGCGGTCTTCAGCGTCGTTGCCGCGGCCAGGCCGTAGCGACGGTTCATCTCGCGCTGCAGGTCGGTGAGGTCGTGGAGCAGCGAGGGCAGGGAGCGTTCGCGCTTGGTGTTGACCGCGGTGATCGCCAATGGCCCCTGCTGCACCTGCGCCAGAGTTTCCTGCGCGGCGGCCTCCGTGGAGAAGCGGCCGCTGCCGGCGGAACGCCGGGTTCCGGTGTACTTGAAGCGGACGTCGCAGTGCTTGGTGAACAGCTCCCAGAACGATTCCGGTTTGAAATGGCGGATCTCGTCGTCGCGCGCCGCGATCAGTGCCAGTACCGGGGTCTGGACACGGCCAACGCTCCACAGTCGGGGGCCGTGGCGCACGCTGAAGTTGCGGGTCGCGTTGAAGCCGACAATCCAGTCGGCTTCGTTCCGGCACCGGGCGGCATGGAACAACGGGTCATAGTGGCTGCCCGGCCGCATCGCATTGAAAGCGGTGCGGATCGCCTCGTCGGTAAGTGAACTGAGCCACAACCGCCGGCACGGTTTGCCAATGCAGCTGCTGAGCTGCTGGATGTAGCGGAAGATCAGCTCACCCTCGCGTCCGGCGTCCGTGGCGCAGATCAGCTCGTCGGCAGCGCGGAAAAGCTTCTTGATGACACCGAATTGTTTGCGGGCGCCTTTGTCGCCGGTGAGTTTGAGTTCGAAACAGTTGGGTACGAACGGCAGGGGCGCGATCGACCATTTCTTCAACTGCGGATCATAGTCGTTCGGTTCCTTGAGACAGACCAGGTGGCCGAGGGCCCAGGTCACGTGGTAGCCGCTGCCCTCGAAGTAGCCGTCATGCTGTTGGCGGGCACCCAGGTATCTTGCGAGGTCGCGGGCGACGGATGGTTTTTCTGCCAGCACCACTGTCATGTCGTGGCGTCCTCCGGCAGTCCCGTCGGTCCGAGATGGTTGCGATACTGTCGATGCGCCAGTCGCGGCAGCAGGCCGGGCACCAGCGACCCGAGATATAACAACCGGCTGGCACGGTCGGGCAGTACCCGTCGTTTTCGCCGGGCCACGCCGCGGACGATGGCCGGCACGATCCGTTCCGGATCAGTCCCGCGTCCCTGGTCATAGTCCGCGTAGTGACGCACGTGGCCAGTGCGCAGCGGTCCCGGATAGACGCGTGTCACGGACATGCCGGCGCCGCGGACGTACGGCTCCAGAGCCGTCGCGAAACCGTCCAGCGCCGCTTTACTGGCAGCGTACGACACGGCAATGGGAAACGGTAGAAAGGCCGTCGCCGAACAGATGAAAACCAGGCGGGCGCCGGTGTTGAGCCGACTCTCCTGCAGCAAGCGCTTGATCAGCCGGATATGGCCCAGGCAGTTGACCGCAAATACAGCTTCCTCACGCTCAGTTGCGAGCTTCGCAAAATCGCCGCTGACGCTGATACCGGCGTTGCAGATGAGCAGGTCGAGCGGGGCCAGCGTTGCCGGCAGCATGTCGTTGTCGAATGCCACCAGATCGGCCGGCAGGAAATCGGCGGTGTCGTACGTCTGTGCAAGGGACTGGCCCTGGTCAGTATCGACATCGAGAATCGTGACGTGCGAACCGTGTTGCAGGTAGTGCGTGGCGAGCACCCGACCGAGACCGTTGGCACCACCGGTTATCAGCGCCCGGGTCATGGCGACTGCAGTGCGGTTGCCCGCCGCCGTGCCGAACGTCGGCGCAGCACACGGTGAACGATGTCCTCGAGGCTCATCAGCAGGAGGCGCCCGCAGGCCCAGTCGAACGCCAGCGTCGTTACACCGGTACGTCGCAGCATGGCGTCGTACAGGCGGTTGCCGATGAGGTCCTGCGCCTTGAAGCCGCGCCTGCTCTCGAGCTGCAGCTTGGCCTTTTCGTGGAAGTCTGTGTGGACCGGGCCGATCTCGACGCATAGCATCGGGATCTCCGGATACTCGAGACTGAGGGCCGCGTAGAAATGACTGAGCCCGGCTTTCGACACAGCGTAGGCAGCGTAGTCCCGGCCGGGCACACGCGCCACAATCGAGCTGACGAATATGACTCGAGCACGCTGTCGCCGGATCATCGGCAGCAGGCCGTGGACGATCTGCATGTTGCTCAGCAAATTGGCCTGCATGACCGTGTCGATGTCGTCCATCGACTGCTCGTGGTACGCCCCGATCTGCGCGCACCCGGCGTTGAGCAGGACGTAATCGAAGGTTCGCGACTGCAGCCGCGCAACCAGATCGCTGACTTGCACTCGGTCCGCCAGCTCGGCGACCTCGATGTCGAGATTGTCCGGATACGCCTGCCGCAGGCGTTGCCGCTGCTCGTCGCTCCGGACAACGGCGCAGACGGTGTGGCCGTCCGCCAGGCACCGGCACAGTACCACGCTGCCGATGCCCGATGTCACGCCGGTTAGCAGAAAGAATGACATAGCTCCTGTGGAACAGTTGCCCCAGGCCGTTTTTGCCTGACCGTACAGTGCAAGTGACAAAGGTACTGCACTGTCGAATAAACGGCCGGGGACGACCGTTTCACAGCAATACAGTAACACACGGAATTGAGAGGCCTCTAATAAGCGAGCGGTGCCAGGAAATAGAGGTGGCCTTTCTTGACCAGGCGCCGTTCTTCCGGCAGCAACTCGATGACCGGCTTCGTGTCGTTCGCTGCCATGCCGAACAGCAGGCTGCCCAGGGACGGGATATACCCGTACCGTACCACCGCCGGGTCCTCAATGTCCGCCAGTTGACGGGCCTTCTCGATGGCGTCGTCGAAATATCCGAGCTGGTCCACCAGTTTCAGGTCCAGCGCCTGAGCCCCGGAAAAAATACGGGCGCCGATCTGGTCTTTAATGTCGGCCTCAGAGAGCAGTCGGCCGGCCGCGACAATCTTGACAAACTCGCCGTAGGTCTCGTCGACCAAACCCTG
This sequence comes from Lentisphaeria bacterium, assembly GCA_003545375.1. Taxonomy (GTDB): domain Bacteria; phylum Verrucomicrobiota; class Lentisphaeria; order JABSQK01; family CAJWLW01; genus CAJWLW01. The sequence goes on along the minus strand of DPYP01000194.1, from coordinate 6,368 downwards.
GATCAGGACGATTTCTTCGGGTGTGCGTTTCCGTGCCATGTTGAGGACATCCTTCATTTCCCCGCCGATGTACAACTCTGACTCGAGCCCGATCTTGTCGAACAGTGCAGCATAGTTGTAGCCGCCGATGATGACTCCGATGCTGCCGGTCAGGGTGAGGCGGTTGGCGACGATGTGGTCGGTACCCGCCGCGAGGTAATAGCCGCCGCTGGCAGCGATCGCGCGCATACAGGTGACCACTGGTTTGCCGTCTTCCCGTAGTTTCTGAAGGGCGTGGTGCGCTTCATCGGTGGCCGTGACCTCGCCGCCGGGAGTGTTCATGTCGAGCACCACGGCTTTGACATCGGGATCCTTACGGGCCTTTTCGATCTGACTGATCAGCGGACCTGATGGGGAACTTTTGCTCGACGGGCTGGTGCCGGAATAGATCATGCCGTAGACGTCGATGACGACGATCTTCGCCTTGCCATTGCCCGACTGGATCACCATTTCTTCGATCGCGTCCGGCTCCTTCGTCAGGGACGAGAAGAGCTTGGGTGACGCACTGCCAAGGTCGAGGCCGGCAACACCGGCGATAGCCACGGCGATCACCAGGATGACACAGACGATGGCGCTGATACCGCAGCCCCAGAGACAGCCGCGGGCCCCGTGCTTTGGTTTTTCTCCGAGCGGGTTGAAGGCAGTGGGGCCTGCCTGGCCGGGCGGTACGGGCGGCTCTTGCCCGGGTGCGCCGCCGGTCATTGACGGTTTCGAGTTCCATGCACCCGCAGGCGGGTTGCTGGCGGGCCCGGTTGATTCGGGCTGGACTTCGGGTGTCGGATCGTCTTCGGAACTGTGGTAGGGTCTCGGTGCATCCATAATTGTTACTCTGAATTGAGTTCCCAGATCAGCGCGATAACAGCATTGCCGACGATCACCAGACTGTCGGTGCTCAGTTTGTCTATCGTATCCTGATCCGTGTGCCAGTATGAGTTGTTCGGGCCATATTTGAAATCGATGATATCCAGCGCCGGGATACCAAGACGGCTAAACGGAATATGATCGTCCAGAATTGAGCCTTTCATAAAGTAGCCGAAATGTTTGCGCGTGCCTTGTCGTTCTGCAATATCGAATAACTTTGTGCGCAGTTCGCGACTGTCGGTGGGCGAGATTGTCACCGTCAGATCCTCGTCACCGACCATGTCGAGCAGGATCATCGCCTGGCATTGCCTGTGCCTGCCGGATTCCTGCAGTTGCCGCGCCATGCGCCTGCTGCCATGCAGGCCGTCGCTGTCGCTGTATTGCTCATAGGCTTCTTCGCCGTCGAAGAAGGCGAACCGCACGGTTGGCCGCCCGGCTGCCGGGGTCTTTTTCAGTGTCCGCATGAGTTCGAGCACCAGCGCGGTGCTCGAGGCGCCGTCATTTGCGCCGATGAAGGCTGCCGTGCCTGCCAAAATCTTGGTGTCGAAATGTGTGCCGATGATGATGAACGATTCGTCACTGCTGCCACGCAGCTCGACTGTGATATTGGTAAATTCGATACTGCCGCGCGCCGTTCGTTCGGTCCAAGTATCCTGAATCGGCTCGTAACCATAAGCAGTGGCGGTGTCGACGATGTATTGGGCCGTGCGTGCGCCGCCGTCGGAACCGCTGGGGCGTGGACCGATGTCACAAATCTCGCTGACCAGCCGGAAAGCGTTGGCCGCGTCAATGTCCGGCGGCGGCACTGCTTCCGGCGCGGACCCGCAGCCGGCGGCCAGCAACACGAGGCAGAGCAACTGCGGAAAACGGGTGGACCACGAATTAGTCATCGAGATCGAGCACGACTCCCTGCCGCTGGAACGTCGGGACATCCAAGTTTTCGCCCTTGACTATGGTCGGGGGAACGTTGCCGAAGATGCCGAGTGAGACCATCTCCTCGACAAATGGCAGGTCGAACTGCTTCTCATCGGTCGCCACCTTGGCTTTACCTTTACGGCCGCGCTTTGGCTTCGCCGGTGACGGCGCCGGCTCGGACGCGGGAACCAGCGCTGGCTTCTGTTTGTAGTGTACCGACACGATCGTAAGCTGCAGCTCGTCGCCTTTCTCCGGCACAACATTGGCGCCGATGTAGGAGCAAGTCGCGGGGTCCAGCTGATTGCCGAGCATCGACAGGCATTGGTTCATATCGCCGATCGACAAGTCGGTGCCGCCGATCAGGCTGGCGACAACCACATCGGACCGGGCGAGGAAATCGTGGTCACCAAGCATCCGGGACTTGAACAGGTCGTCGATTACCTCGACCGTCTTGTTCGCACCAGACGCGTGGCCGATGCCGAAGGAGCAATGGGCCTCGCGGTTTTTCAGCAAGGCTCGCAGGCTGGCAAAGTCGACCGACATCATGCCGTGGCAACGCACCAGTTCTGCAATGCCCTGGACGCCATCGGCCAGAACCTGGTCGGCCATGGCGAAGGCTTCATTGGCCCGGGTGTCGGCAGCGATCGTCGTAAACAGCAGGTCATTCTGGACCGCGACGACAATATCGGAGTTTTCGCGGAGGTTGCGCAAGGCGCTCTCGGCGATTTCGCGGCGACCATTGCCTTCGTAAGAGAACGGCATAGTCACGAAGAAAAAGGCCAGCAACTCCTCCTCGCGCACCAGCCGCGACACGATCTGGATACCGCCCGAAGCGACACCGCGCCCGAGACAACCGACGACGATCACCATCTCCGTGTCCGCTACCAACGCCTTCAACTCACGAATGTTGGCACCCACGGCCTTTTCGCCCAACAACGGGTCGCCGCCGCAACTCCGGCCCTTCGCCCAATCGCTACCAGCCGACAGGCAGGTCACGCCCGGCACGTTCTCGAGATCTACCGCATCGGTGTCGATGTGGGCAAACTCAAGCCACGACGCCCCTTTGTTTGCCGCCATGCAGCGGATTACTTTGCCGGCGCCGCCGCCGATGCCGAGGATAACTGTGCGTCCGTTGCTCATACTGAGGGTGTCAGAATTTGATTGCTCTCTTGGCTACGTTGGAGATTTTCGATAAATCTTGTTTCATAACTTCCCAGAACGGCATGGCATTGGATTTCTCCATCTCCCCCAACTGATAACCGAGGTGCAGCAGGCCGATCGGAGTGACATATCGTGGCGACTGAATTTCGCTCTCGGCACCGGTGACGTTGCCCGGCTGGCCGATCCTGGCTGGTACCGCGAAGAACGATGCGGCGAGCTCGGCGATGTGCGGGATCAGTGCGCCGCCGCCGCACAGCACGACACCGTTGCTTAGCAACTCCAGCATGCGGTGCTCGGCGAGGTCGTCACGGACGATCTGGAACAATTCCAGCAGCCGCGTCTCGATGATTGTCTGGATCGTTGACTCCTTGAATGTCCGCGGCGGATGGGCCAGCCCCGTCTGCACTTTGACATGCCGTACCCCGCCTTCTGCCCGGCGCATCGCCGAGCCATTGCTGCGCAGCACTTCCCGGGCTTTCGGAATCGGCAGCCGCAGACCGATCGAAAGGTCGTTGGCCAGCTGTTCACAACCGATCGTCACCTGACCGGAATGCATGCAGCCTTCTTCGTAATACACCACGTACTCGGTCACGCCGGCACCGATATCGACAACCAGCACGCCGCTGTTCGGCTCCGTCTCGAGCGCCAGGCCGTACATGTCCGCGATCCCGGCAAACGCAATGTCGGTAGCCGGAAAACCCAGCACTTCGTCGACCAGGTTGCAGGAGGTCTGAACGTTGTTGTAGTTGCCATAGATAAAATGGATGTCCGCAGTCAGCGTACCCGCCACCATGCCCAGCGGCTGACTCATCGGCCGTTCGCCGTCGATCAGGTAGGCGCGTTGACACGAGTTGATCGAGATCTGGTCAATCGGCAGACGGTAGCCACGGGCGTTCCGCGTTGCATTGACGATGTCGTCGTTCGTGATCTTGCGGTCCTCGGCCTGAATCGGCACGCCCCCCTGGGCGTTGACCGAGGCAATATGTGCCCCCGTTATTGCCAGATATGCCTTGCCGATGCCGCAACCCGTCGCTTCCTCGACGCGGTTCAGCGTGTCCTCCAGCAATTCCTTGATCAACTCGACATCCTGAACCTCACCTTTCACGACTTTGTTGACACATGGCGTCTCGTCAACACCGATGATCGATATAGACCCGTCCCCGAGCGGATGACCGGCGCACACCTTGATGGCGCTCGTGCCAATCTCTATCCCGGTCAGAACTTCTGTCGGTTTTCTTGCCATCGCTTCAGCCCGCTGCCGCTTTCAATTGCTCGACGCTGATATCACCGTCTCGTACCACCTCTAAACGCCCGTCCCCATGCAGGCGGACCACCGTCGACGCCCGGCCGTGGCATGGACCGCCGTCAACGATGAAATCCGGGGCTGCTGCCAGATCACTCGCTGCAGTGGCTGCTTCCGTTGCCGGCGGTGCGCCCGAAATATTGGCGCTGGTTGTCACTATTGGCGTGCCCAGCTCCCGCAGCACGGCCGCCACAAACGCATGATCCGGCTGCCGCAGCCCGTGCGTCATGCCGTGGCGGTCCTCCACAACGATCGTCAGGGGCCCCGGCCAGAACGCCGCTGCCAGCGCTGTCAGCACCGTTGTCGGTGCCACCACCGCAGTCACTGCTGCCTGGTCGGCGATGAGGATCTGCAGCTTTCTTTGTGGGTCCCGCACTTTCATGCGGAATATCCGTTCAACACCCGAGTCGTTGCCTTGTTGGCAGACAATGCCGTAAACTGTCTCTGTCGGCACAATGCCAACCTCACCGCGCGCCAAACGCTCGGCAACGGCAACCGCGATCATTGTCGCGTCGCCCGATGCCAGCGTGTACGTTTCCATTCAGGACACTGCGTTAGTTGCCCAGTTCCGCCTGCAACTCATCGTCGGCCTGTTTCACTTTGGTAGACTGCGCCGCCACGAATTTCTCGTAGTTAGCTGCAACCGCCGTGTCACCCAATGCCAGGATGCGGGCAGCCAGAAGCGCCGCGTTCTTGGCGCCGCCGCTGCCGGCACCGACCGTTGCCACTGGAATGCCGCCCGGCATCTGCACGGTCGCCAGCAGCGAGTCCAGGCCCTCGAACGGCGCGATCGCCACGGGAATGCCAATCACCGGTAGCGATGTATGAGCAGCGACTACTCCCGCGAGATGAGCGGCGCCGCCGGCTGCCGCTATTAGAACTTTGTAGCCATTCGAGGCGGCGCTCGAGGCGAATTCCACCACCGCGTCCGGCGTACGATGTGCGGACATCACGCGGACGGTGTGGGCGATGCCAAAATCGCTGAAAACGTCAATTGTTGTTTGCAGCTTTGGCAGATCGGATTTGCTGCCCATCAGGAGGGCAACGACAGGTCGTGACATCGGTTCCATCTTCCTGGTTTCAGAGCGTTATTTGTGGGCCGGCGACTACTGCGGGCAGCTCGAGGTCTGTTGAGAATCACTCACGCTCACAGCCCCCTCCCCCCTTTTAGTGTCGTGCACTCACACGACAGTCGCCACGATGACAGTAAGGTTTGCTCTATGCCGAATGGCCGCGGGAACCCGAATGCACAGGTGATTTCCGCATCCGGTAACAAGACCAGGTCGCCCGGTTTGAGGCGTGTCATAAAGACATCTCCACCGTTATGTGGCTGGTCTGCAATTTCGACAGCTTTAAAAGTACAGCCACCCGCGTGACCGGACTGCGACTATGCTGACCGAGCGCTATTGTAGTTTGCAACTGTCAGGAATGCAAATCTTTCCACTTTTGATATGTTCGAACTCTGTAGATAGTCTGGGCAAAAGGGTAGAAACCGGACGGCTCTGAAACGAGGGTGATTCGCTGAATGCTCACCGATCGCGCCGGACAGACTCCAACGACAGAAAAAGAGCAGAACACACGGCCCCAATATTGTGAGCCATTGAGCCATTGAGCCACTGCAATCGCTGCAGCGAACGTGACCGGCAGAAAGTTGCTATTTGGCCGCGTTCGCGTTATATTAACGGCCTCAGGTTGCCTGTCATAGCCTATGCGGATCAATGGCTCCTCAAATTAGGTGACAGGCGTTGCCGCCGGCACGCGACCGCCATTTTCAAGAAACAAAATCGCGACCCGGGCTATGGAGGTAAATTATGGAAAAGATTCAACATCAGCGGGTCACTACCGTGGGCGAGTTCATGACAACCTCTGTTATCAGGGTCACGTCCGAAATGAATATTTACCAGGCAATTATGTTCCTGGTGGAACACCGAATCAGCGGTGCCCCGGTGACCAATCCCGATGACCGCCACGAGCTGGTCGGTATCATCTCGGAAAAAGACTGCCTGTTGCTGCTTGCCAACGGCGCCTACTACGGGGCGCCCAGCGGCAAAGTCAGCGATTACATGTCCAGGAACGTGCTCACAGTCGA
>DPYP01000172.1:4855-5129 GCA_003545375.1 Lentisphaeria bacterium | reverse complement strand
TTGTCGTCGAAAATCGCCTGCACCTGACTGTCGATGTCCTGTGCGCACGCGTCCGTGGCGTCAAGTGGCGCACAGATGTTGTTGCCGGAGCCAACGATCGAGACAGTCGCAATGGTTCCGACGCAGTCCCTGAACTCTTCCAAGGTGGTCGGTTGGTGGAGCGTCAGCAGCTTGCAGGCGAGTGCGAAGGCAGCATCGGCAATTTCGTCACAGTTGACACACGGAGCGTCCGCGCCAGCCGCACCAGCATCGCCAGCCGCGCCAGCCGCGCCAG
>DPYP01000172.1:0-4526 GCA_003545375.1 Lentisphaeria bacterium | reverse complement strand
CGCCAGCCGCGCCAGCCGCGCCAGTCGGACCTGCATCACCCTGCGGACCCGCAGGGCCGGCGGGAAGGTTGTCGAGCTTGGCTTCGATCGCACTGATGCCATCGGTCACCGGCGTCAGGTCGGTACCGCTGCTGGGCAACGCATGGGCGGGAGCCCAGATTCTGGCCCTTGATATCTCGGGCCAGCTCCCGTCGATGTTGTCTTCATTAACATACCACGGGCCGGAATGCCACCCGTTCCCACCCTGGGTAGCCCAATAATTGGCACCCAGGTCCTGATACTCACCGTTTGCGTCGACATCGACCCACGCCTGGCCACCGACACTCCCGTAGGTATGGTCCTTGACATCGGCAGGCAGATTGTCATCATTGCCATACCAGTACATGAGATGCACCTTGCCGGTTCCGCAGCTCGGGGCGTCTTCCTTGCCAGCGATTGAGTTGATCGAGTTACAGTGGGGATAAATCCCGTCGGGCGCATGGGCGAGAGATCCTGCACCCACACCCGTGATGTGATCGTGCGCACCAGCCGGGTAGACCCGGAAGAACATCATACCTGGGAACATTTCAAAGTCAGCGTCATTGGCTCCGTCATGTTTCCGTATCATGATCAGGTTGGGAAAGCCCTTCCCGCCAACCTCACACGCCATCGTGATATTTTGAATCCCGTCCGCCCTCGGCGTCCCTACGTCCACCCAGCCGACAGCTTCATTGTAGGCGCCAGAGGCATAATAATTGGTGGTCGAGAGTGGGTAGCTATGACCAGTGATGTCGAGAGTTACAAAACATTCTGCGTTGGCTGCCTGGGCTTGATTCGGAATCCAGCACAGCAACACTGCGGCGATCCCCATGATTGTCATTTTCAGACTCTTTTTCATTCTTCCGGCTCCTGTTGTTTGGCCGGTTTTTGCCCGGCCTGAGTTTGTAATCAAATCGTCGATTGCTCCGCTAATGTGCGGCTTCTCGCAACGAACATATCAAGATTATATAAAATCCGCCGGGCAATTCCAAGCATTTTTTTCGTGTTTCCGAACTTTTTCTTCTGGGAAAATCGGCCATATAAAACGCCAAAACCCATGCCTGCTATGGGTTTCAGGGATTTTGGGACGTTTTGTTCTTTTAAAATCCATATTCCGCGACCGGCGATTTCTCATCGGCAATCCCGAAAAACGGCGATTTTTCAGCGAACCCCCGCGGTTTGGTTTGGTAGAGTAATAACGGTACTGCACCGCTGTTCGATACGCATTGGAGCGGCCATAGCGTCCCGGTCTGCTTCTCCAACGCAGTGTGAAGAAAACTTCAGCGACGTGAGAAATAGAGGTTTGTGGTGCTATAATTGCGACTATGGTCATCCCTCCGAATTGAATGACCCAAGGTTCGGACAATCCAAGTTCAGACAAACTCAGCAACCGGGAGCAAATGATGAGGAAACAGAGATGGATGACTGCAGCTATCGCGATCATCGCGCTCGGCTGGACAATCACCGCAAAGGCTCAGTTCAAAACGCCAGAGTCTTCGCAGGCGGAAATGACCTCGCTAAATCAGCTTGGGGAGGTGCTGGCGCGAGTCAACGGCGAGCCGGTCCCGGCCACGGCTGTCTTTCCGATGTTCGCGCCAGACAGGGAGTTCCCGCTGGCAGTGGTCGCTCCCCGGCTGAAGCTTGCCGTCGACCGTGAGCTGATCTCTCAGGAGGCTGCCGGGCTGGACCTGGACAAAAATCCCGAATACCTCAATCAGATTGCCGCGGCAGAGTTCCCGCTGGCCATGCAGAGCCGGCGCCTGCTCGTCCGTCTTTACATGCAGACGATCCCGGAGCTGAACAAGAAGGTAAAATTCGAAAACCCAACTGCGGCAGAGATTGATGCGTATCTCGCGGAAAACCCGGACAAATTTGCCCAGCTCCCCGTTCAAGTGCACCGGACGATGGCTGAGACTCGCATAACTCAGGCGAAGCAGGATAAGAGGGGGCTGGCAGGCGAGTGGCTGAAGAAACGTCTCGCGAAGGTTCGGTTCACCGTCGATGGCAAAGAAATTCCCGGAGCGCTCATCGGGGAGGCGGCAACTGCCGGCCGAACAGCCGTCCTGCTGCCGGCGATAAAGAACATGGTAGTCAACCGCGAAGTGGAGAAGCGCGGGATCGATGCCGATGCGATCGAAACAAACACGGAGCTGCTCACGTTGATGCTTTCCGGATCCGTGGTTGAAGCAGGCGGCGAAAAAGTTACGCTGGGTGACATTCCGCAGTTCGAGCGCCTGGCCGCCGACCTGGCCGCATCAAAGCCGATGCCGGCTATTGTGTTCAAGGTGCTGTCGGATTTGGTTGTCGCCGCCGACGCGCGTGAAAACGGCATCGACGAAGACCCCGGATACCTCGAGCGACAAAGGCAGATGGACCAAAGGCTCAATGCCAGACGGGCCGACATCCTGGGCGAAGTCTATTACGCGCAACAGGGCATGGGGGCCGACGCCATCGAGGTTACTGATGCAGAGGTCGAGGATGACTACAATTGGTACAGGAAGCAATTCAGAATACCGGAGCCATCGAACAAACAGCGGCTGATCATTTCCATCCACAAGCGTCTTGAGACGAAAAAAATGGAGTCGATCAGGGGCCCGCATTTGGCGGAGCTGCGAGCCGCCGCGGAAATCGAATACCTGATCGACATGCCTGAGTGAAGATGGAACGGAGCTCTGCGACCCAGTTGTCGAGCACTGCTACAAGGACAGCCACTTCGCGCCTTCCACGGTGTGTGTCCCGTGTTGCGTACCCGCGACCCCGTGGTTCGGCCAGCTGCGGGCGGGCCCGACGCCCCGCCCTGCATCCGTTCAAGACCCAACCTCCCCGGTTCCGAAGCAGAACCAATCCTTTGGTACACAGCGTCTGCGTTAATAAGTTATATTTGCAGGCAGGCCGACGAATGAGGAAAGAAGAAAACGATGATGGTGACAACACGTAAAATATGTCTGGCAGGCTTTGCCACCGTTGTGGCTGCAGTCTTGATACCCGCAGCCGGCGCGCAGGACAACGGCGGGACCGGTAAAAAGCCCACCCTGCAGGATCTCGGGGATGTCCTGGCACGGGTCAACGGCGTGCCGATCCTGACCGTGGATGCTACGCCTGAATTTATGTCACGGATTCCACCGGACATGGGGTTCGACCCGATCAAGCTGATCATGCCGACAGTGCGCGAAACCATAGACCTGGAGCTGATCAGGCAGCAGGCGGTAGCCGGCGGTATCGACAAGGACCCGGAGTTCACAATTCGGATTCGAGAACTGGAGTCGAAAAAAGCCCGAGAATTGACAAGCCGGCTCGCCAATTTCTACGTGCGGACGCATGAAAACGCCAATCAGCAATGGGTGACTGAGCGCCTGTCGGGATTCCAGTATGTCCTGCGTCACCCTTCGGGGACAGTCGAGGGCATTGCGCCGGCGGTTATTGAACTGGCAGTGACAGGCAGCTTCGCCAAGCCGCCACAGTCGGTCCTGCTGCCGAAAGTCTGGCAGCTCGTGATCGACCACGAAGCAAAACGGCAGGGTATTGCACCCGAAGCCCTCGCAGCCGATGCAAAAGTCGCGCATGGGCTTGTTGCCGCGGCCAAGATCGAGGCCAACGGCCAGACCCTGGTCCTGGGTGATGTTCCCGGCCTGGAGAAAATCCTCGACACGTTGAACGAAGAACAGGATCGGAACAACCCGGCCTTTCGAGCTATCGCAAACATGGTCCTGGCAGCCGAGGGACGCAAAGAAGGGGTCGACAAGGCGCCCAGATTCGCGAACTCTCGCGACCAGCTGTTCAAAGCTGCAAAGAAAAAACGTGCCAGAATCCTGGCCGACGTATACTACACGCGCAACGGCATGGGCCCCGACGACTTTAATCCGGAAAAAGCTCCCGCCCGCAATGTGCCAAGTGCGGAAGCTCCCGCAGAGCCCGACCTCGAGGCGGAGAATGGCATGGACAAAAAAACGGCAAATATAACGCTTGAAGAAGCCCGCGAAGACCATATGAAAGCCCTGCGCGCGGCTGCGGAAATCGAGTACCTGATCGACGTGCCCGAATAAAGCGGGGTGCGCGGCAAGTCGGCAGCATTGCCCCTGCAGCTGGTCCGAACATCGCTTTCCACGGCGTCAAGCCGTGGGGGCGCCCCGCTACCCGAATTCGATCCGCACCTCTTCCAGCTTCGCCGAACTGGCGCCGTTCAGCGATACGAACGTCGCCCGGTACTGCAACCACTGCCCGGACTCTGCCGGCGGCGTGATCGCCGCGCCCGACTGCTCGTATGTACCGGTCCACGCCGCCGCCGCCAGTGTGTGGAATGAAGCGAACAAAAAAAGAAGCGCAGGGCGTCTGCCCTGCGCTTCTTTCAATAACTCGTTGTCTGGGACGATTTAGAACTTGTCGTCGAAAATCGCCTGCACCTGACTGTCGATGTCCTGTGCGCACGCGCCCGTGGCGTCATTTGGCGCACAGATGTTGTTACCGGAGCCAACGATCGAGACAGTCGCAATGGTTCCGACGCAGTCCCT
>DPYP01000349.1:0-8669 GCA_003545375.1 Lentisphaeria bacterium | reverse complement strand
AGCAGGCGGCGGCTGGGCCGACGGCACTTCGTTGGCCTCAGGCTCTTTGCCAGGCGGGTCGGCGCCCTCACCCTGCGCGTCGACGGCGGGCATCTGTGAGAAAATCGATTCGAGCCGTTCTTCGAGTTTTTTCTTTGGCTTGTCTGCCATTTGGCGGTCTGTATTTGGCAGTGATACGTACGTGCGATCCGGTATACTCTATACTTTATACTCTCTACACCATAACACCATTCTAATCAATCAATCATCCGCCGGCGTATCTCACCGGGACGGATCGGTGAGCAGCCAAGGCTAACCGATAGCCACAGGCTCCGCCGGGGCAGCGAAAGTCGCGATCTCTTCAGCCAGCAATTCGTACTGAACAGTTGAACGTGTATGCGGGGCGTACTGATTGATCGGGATCCCTTCCGCCTGCGATTCCTTGATCTTGCAATCGATACCGATATAGGTGTCAAACAAAGCGCTCTCGAAGTTGGCCTGGACCTGCGAGTAAACCAATTGGCTCATGCGCAGCCGTTTATCGTGCATCGTCACCAGCAGCCGGTACTGCAGCATGGGATTGGTGTTGCGACGCACCAGATCGACGATCGAGAGAATCTGATTGAGCCCGCCAACAGCATAGTATTCACAGGCGATCGGGATGATCACCAGATCGGCAGCAGACAAGGCATTAAGCGTCAGGACTCCAAGCGATGGCGGGCAGTCACAAAAGACAAAGTCGTACGGTGTCTCAAGACGATCGAGCTGCCGTTGCAGAAGCAATTCGAAGTTTGGCTGGTTGTGAAGCTGCTTTTCGACGACGGCCAGATCGAGTTCCGCCGGTACGACGTGCAGACGACCATCGAAATAACCGGTGTCGCGAATGACATTGTGGATATCGCAATAAGGGTCGAGGTAAAGCTGGGAATGCGACTGCTGCACGTCATTGGGGTCGATACCGAGCCCCATGGTCAAGTTCGCCTGGGCATCGCAATCAATGATCAGCACCCGACTGCCCGAGCCGGCTAGGGTGGCGCCCAGTGCCAGGCATGTCGTGGTCTTCGCCACGCCCCCTTTCTGATTGCTCACGGCTATGATCATCTTGCCTCGTCTCTGTTGCGTTGCGACACGCCGCTTCCGGCGCAGATTGCCAGCGCATGAATGCCAGCGGTGTCGCAAACCCCAGACCGGTTTGGTTGAATATATCCGCATTTCTCGTGTTTTTTAATCAAACGCAATGTTTCCAAATATTGTTAGTACATGATATATTACGTTTCGACGCAGTTGCCAAAAGCAACGTTGAAAACGCCTATCCACTCTGCCGGATTACAGTCATAATGTGACATCACTTTAGCAGCTGAGCAGCCGTGTTTTATGTGAGAATAGTCACTGCCGTGATACGGTTCCAGCCAATGAAAGAGAAATAACCATGTCCGATCGGGCGCTGGCGGAGTTGTATCAGAAATTCGCGGCGATGCTGGATACCGGTATGGTGCCAGTACGGTGCCTGACCGTTCTCGCCGGCCAGTACACAGGCAGCACGCGCCGGGCGCTGGTGGCGATGCACGCCAATATCGATCACGGCTCCACGCTCACTGAGGCAGCCGCGGCGCAGCCGGCGATTTTCCCGCCGATGCATGTGCGACTGCTCGAGATCGGCGAACGCAGCGCCAGCACGATCACGATCATGCGGCGCCTTGCTGAGTCGCTCGAGCGGGCCCGTCAGGTGAGCACGTCATTCGTTACGCGGATGATCTATCCGCTGCTCCTGCTGCATGCCGCGATCGTGATTCCGGCGTTCATCAAATGGCTGGCCCCCGGCGGCGGCATCGGGGCAGCTGTGCGTTATCTCCTGGCCGCGCTGCTGCCGCTATACGCGATCATCTGGTTCATCTGGTTCGGCATCCGCGCCTTGCGCCGGATCGATGAGTGCCGTGTATTGATGGACACGGTAGTAGTCAATCTGCCAGTCATCGGCCGGCTCGTTGCGAACATCGCAATCGCGCAGTTCGTCCACACTCTGGAACTGCTGTACACGGCCGGCGTCGATATGCGCGAAAGCGTCTCGCTGGCAGCGGAAAGCACCGGCAACGCTTGGATCGGCAAACGGCTGCAGCTGGCCAGCCCCTACCTGGACGAAGGTGATAGCGTAGCCGTCGCGCTGGCGGCAACAGGCGTATTTTCAGCGATGATGCAGGGCATGATTTTCACCGGCGTCGAGACCGGGCATCTCGACGAGATGCTGCAGAAAGTCGGTGACCAGGCGCAGCACGACGCGGTGACCAGCATCTCCCGGCTGGCAATCATTCTGCCGATGGTGCTGTATCTGGCGGTAGTGATTGGCGTGGCAATGCTGATTTTTTCGATGTTTCGTGAGGTGATGATCCAGCCGATCCTGGACCTGCTTTAGCAAGCTGGTGCTGGTGCTTCCGCCCGAAGTGCGTCCCCCGGCAACCTCAGCACGTGTCCTGCAGTTCGCTGGCGAGGGCAACGCAGACGTCGTTGTACATGGCCTCGAGCTCACGCATCATGTCCGGGGCGCCGGCGAGAGAATTCGACAGGGCCTGGGCCTCGAGCGCCGCGCTCAGGCTCATGATACCCATGGCACCGACATTGCCGCTACAGGATTTCAGCGCGTGTGCAGCTTCGCGCAGACCGGCTGCGTTCTGACTACTTACCGCTGCATTGATTGACTCGATAAAGCCCGCAGAATCCTGCAGGTACATCGATACAACATCCCGAAATACACTCTCCGCACCTGTGCGTTCGAGCATCCGCAGGTCATTGAGAACGGACATATCGATCAGCTCGTCGCGAGTCGAAATCTCGCGGCTGACGCTGGGCGGCAGCGGCGCTTCACCCGTACGCTCCTCACCAAGCCAGTGCGTCAGCATGTAGACAAGCTCCTGCCGGGTGAAGGGTTTAGCCAGATAATCATCCATCCCGGCAGCAAGACAATTCTCGCGATCACCGCTCATCGCATTGGCAGTGACGGCGATGATCGGGACGTGGCAGCACGCGCCGTTGATCAATCTGGATTCTTCCTCGCGAATGCGGCGGGTCGCCTCGTAACCGTCCATCTCCGGCATCTGGCAGTCCATGAAAATAATGTCGAACTTCTTGCGTCGCTGCGCTTCGAGCGCCTGCAGGCCGTTGTCCACGACGGTAACCGTGCAGCCGTGCAACTCCAGCAGGGTCTTGGCGAATTCCTGATTGATGCGGTTATCCTCGACAATTAAAATCTCCGCCGCAAACTGCTCCTCGAAGGCAAAAGTTACTTCGTCCGCGACTTCCCGGTCGATATCGTCACGCAGTAGAGAGGCGCGCAGCGCAGCGCGGCCGATCGGTTTCTGCAATGACGAGCACTTGCCGACAAATTCCGCCGACAGTTCACCGGAGATCAACAGGACAGCCCGTGCACCGCTGGCAGTCAGGGCGACGAGCTGATACGGCTGCTGCTGCAACAGGCGCTGATCGATAAAGATGACGTTGAACGCCTGGCATCCGAGCATAGCAATCGCCGCATCAAGGCTGGTGGCGGGATGGTACACGGCTCCCATGCCCGTGACATAGCGTTCCAGGACACGTTGGCTGGTACGGTTGCTGTCGATGCCGAGCACCGAAATTTCGGCCAGGCCGGCATCGCGCAACAGGGCTTTTGGCGCGTGCGGCACGGGCGGGGCCTCAATTGTGAACCAGAAACAGGCGCCCTTGCCGAACTCACTGTCGACACCAATCCGGCCACCCATCATAACCACAAGCTCACGACAGATTGCCAGTCCCAGACCGCTACCGCCTTCCCGGCGAGCAGCTGATTCGTCGATTTGGGAAAACAGATTAAAAATCGCTTCATGGTCTTCAGGCGGAACGCCAATGCCCGTATCCTGTACGGCGAATCGCAGCCGCACCAACGTGTCGGACTGCTCCTCAACGACAACCTCGACGCAGATTTCACCGTTGTCGGTAAACTTCACGCTGTTGTCTATCAGGTGCGTGATAATCTGCCGCAGCCGGCCTGAGTCACCGTACACCACGGGCACATCGTTGTAGATGTCGCAGGACAGCTCCAATCCTTTGCCGTGGGCTCGCTCCGCCATGGCGCCGGCAGCTTCTTCCACCAGGTTCGCAACATCGAAGGCTTCCTTCTGCAATTCGAACTGACCAGTCTCGATCTTCGAGAAATCAAGCACATCATCAATCATCGCCAACAGCCGCCGACCGGCATTGCGCGCACCGAGGATATACTGGTGCTGCTGATTATCCAGCGATGTAGCCAGCAACAGGTCCGTCATGCCGAGCACGCCGTTCATCGGGGTGCGCAGTTCGTGGCTCATACGATTGAGGAACCGGCTCTTGGTGCGGTTCGCTGCTTCGGCATCGTGCAATGCCAGCTCAAGTTGACGCTGCGAGGCGGTAAGCTCCGTAATGTCGTGGGCAATGCACAGGATTCCAGCCGGTGTGCCGCTGGTGTCATGAATCAAGGAGGCAGTGAGCGTGACGTGGATCTGTTCGCCATCGCGCCGCACCAGGGCCGTATCGGTGCTGATGATCGAATCCGGAGCGATCAGATCGCGGATGTAGCTGGTGACGCTCGAACCTTCGGACAACACCAGGTCGAACGACTGGCCAACCAGCTCGTCGCTGCTGTATTGCAGCAGCCGGCAGGCAACATCGTTGACGGTGCGGATAGTGCCGTCGGGCTTTAACACTATCAACGCGTCTGTCATGCTGCGTACGATACTCCTGATGAAATCACGTGACATCGTTGTCTTCTGCAGATTGCGTCCCATTTCCCGGAAAGCATCCATGAACTCGCCGATTTCGTCGAGGTGGCCAGAGGAAGTCTCGAGATCGTAATCGCCGCGGCCAACCTGGTGGACGCACCGGCGCAGCTCGCGGATGGGCCGGATCAGGCGATGCCCAACGGCAACTGTAATCGCGACGCCCACCAGCGCCCACAGCAGTATGGTGACAGCCAACGCCAACAATGAGTGGGACAGGCCGCTCTTGCCGATGTCGTACAGTTCACTGTTCAGGCGGGCCCGGGCGTTGTTGATATGCGTCTGCGCCAACGCCATACGCAGTGCACCTTTGACCTGACCTTCATGAAAGATCGGACGAGTCAGCGTAAGGCGATCGGCATTGGTTTCGGTGATGCCCTGGCCAGCGGCCAACAACGTGACCATATCGATCGCCTGGCCGCCTGCCGACACCTGGTCGTCGGCCCTCAGCAACCCGCCGTCAGCGCTGAAAACCTGCAGCTCGACGATGCTCCGGTTCCCGCGGGCAGTGGCAATAATTTCCCGCACCTTGTCGACATCGCCGCTGGCAAGAGGGCCGGCAATGGTTCCCGCCAGCAAATGGATCGTCGTGTTGGCCTGGCGCTTCATCTGCACCTGCAACTCTTCGGTCAACGTATGGATTCCCGAGTCTGTAAGCTGGCGGTTGCCATCGCGCCCTACAAAGTAGAGTGTTGCGGCCAGTGACAGCAGCAAAAACAGGACCAGCGAGACGATGGCCAGGATATAGCGGCTCTGAATGTGAAATTTCATTACGTAATCGTTTAAAAATAAGCGAGTTATGGATTATTATTCAGGTTATTCCAAGACCGGTGGACAGGCTTCAAAAAAAGGCATAAGTCGATGATATTGCAGAATCTGTGCCAATCCGGTTCAGAGCTGTGGCAAACGGTCCCACAAAGCCCCCCGCACAAGGCTCCGGCCACGCTGGATAGCTGTCCAGAAAGCGCTGGAACAACAGGCTTTATCCACTACACGACATTGAATGGATGGACGGATAAAATATAAATAATCTTGCTTATACGGTCATTCGGCCGGTGTCAGATCCCGTATCGAATGAAATCATCGGGCAATAATGATCGAATCGAAAAAAAAGAGCCCCGCAACAAGTGCGGGGCAGGAAATGGAAGGGCAGGAGGAGCTTACTCTGCAACAGAGTAAAATTAAGATCTTGCGATCCCATTGTATGATAGGTCCAGAGTGTCTCTCCCGCCCTTGCACGGAACTAACGTAGCGGCAAATCATCTCAATTGCAAGCCCCTTTCCTGGTACTGTCGGGATCGATCTCACGATCTCACGGTACCTCGCCGAGTGAGTCAAGAAACGCACGCACCGGCTTGTCGTACGGCAACTCGATCGATGCACGGTTTTCGCCGACAAGCAGCTCGAGCTGCAGCAGCGACAAACGGCGGTCAACACCGACGCGGTCGAGAAAGTCGGTGACCCCCGTAGCACGCGTGCAGGCCGCATCGAATTTCCGGCGAGCTGCCTTGATCTGCGTCTCGAATTCCGCCTCCTTGCCATTGCGCAAAGTTCTCAGGCTGCCGATATAATCGTCGACAGCAGCACGCAGTAACAACGGGCAACGCCGACGGAACTCGACGAATCTAGGCAATAGCTCGTTGACATTGTCCGGGTTGTGATCGTAGGTCTGGAAGTGGTAATGCACTTCATCGAGCGGCACCCAGGTCACTCCGAAATCACCGTCGGCGTCCGGCATGACGATGGGGACGGTCTCAAGCTCGTGCCGCCGTGCCTTGGCGGCCGCCACGCTGAGGGGCTGGATGATGTTGACAACCAGTTTCTCCGCCTGCAGCTCGTACCAGTCCTGAATGGCGCCCTCGTCACCCTCGAAGCTGGCGAGCCGGACAAAAAGCATGTCGCTGTCGGTGCCTTTGCGGCGGTGGCCGATCATATCGCCAAGAATCCGGCGGTCGTGCTGGCGCAGCATCTTGACCAACAGCGCACAGGATTCGGCATACAGTTCGTACACGATTGGATCGGACACCGCAACCGGATTGTCGAGCAGATTGCGCAGCCGCGGCAGTTTTCCCGCCTCGACCAGCATCTTGGTGGCGGCAAAGACGCGATTGCGGCTGAACGGCGGCATTCGCTGCTCCAGCATACGATGATAGAGTCCGGCAACCAGCCATTCGGGACAGTATACCTTCCGGCCGCGACCGCCGCGGGCGATGGCGTACCGCTGCAGGTGAGCAAGAATGAGTTGCGGCCCGGCAAGCCGGCCGTCGCTTGAATCGAGAACAAACACGCTGCCGCCACCGCGTGGCGCGCAATCGGCGCCACGCCGACACACCGTCATCGCCGGCAGCGCGGCACCGCCGCCAATGACGCTGCGGATCTCGCGGGCAGCTGCGTCGGAGATACCAAGCAGGCGCTTGTGTTCGCCGGCATCAAAGCCGTGAATCCGCACATCACCGGCAATTGCCCACAGAGCAAGCCCGAGGCTCGCCACCAACGTGATGACCGCGCGCCGCGTCACCGGGCCGGGCTGATGACGCGGGCCGCCAGAGCTTCGAGAACCAGTCGCCGGGGCAGCGACGAGGAGACGTTGTAGCGGTCGGCTTCGGCCAGGATGGCGACAGCGCCGACCAGTTCCGAGCCGCTGTAGCGAGCCGCCTGGGCGGCGGTCTTGTTGATCAGCCAATCGCTCTTGTCGCGCAGAACATAGTGCTTGAACAATGCTTCGTGTTCCGGCGTCATCTTTTCGATGGCACCGGCCAGTTGTTGCGGACGCCGCACTTTGAGTGTGGCGCAAAGCAGTTTGGCCTCAAGCAGCTGATGAAAGAACTTGGCCGCCTGGCGGATCAGGCCGATAGCGCAGCTTTCCGGGTTTTTGTGGTTAGCCATGAGCTGCATGATGGCATCGTAGGCAGCCTGCAGGTCGCGGTCGCCGAAAGCGTTGGAAAGCGCATAATAGACAGCCTCGCGGTTACCGGTGCAGACGTCCTGCACCTGTGCCAGCGTCGGACCGGCACCGGCGTAACAGAAAATTTTCTCGATCTCACCCGATACCCGTCCCGTTTGTACGCCGATGACTTCGAGCAGGTAGTCGATGGACTCGGGCGCCAGCACCATGCCGCGCTGGCCGCAGGCCTGGCCGATAAGATGCGCAACCTCGCGGCGCCAGTTGCGGCTGGTGATCTCAGGGCGCTTGTGTATCTCCACCTTACCGACTGCCTTGCACGCCGCCAACAGCTGCTTCTGGGCGATGCCGGGACCGTCGATCACCAGGGTCACGTCTGGCGGGAATTTGTCGCTGATGATCTCCGCCAGGCGTTTGACGTTGCCGGTCAGCGCTTCGGGCAGGGGGATCTCCGCCAGCGCCTCGAAGTTGCGAAGCCACACGGTCTTGGCACCGCCGAACATCGAAGGGGTCATGATCGAGGCGATGACTTCGGCAATCACTTGTGCCGCCGTCTTTTCTTCGTTCTCCTCATAAATTTCGAAAGCGAAGGGGTCGTCATCACCAATTTGGTGAACAAGCTTCTTGGCCGCCTCGGCGATTGTCGAGTCGTCGTTGCCGGTGATCAGGTAAACGGACATTGCACCTACTGCTGCCGGCGCCAGTCGGTGACAATTGCCGCCAGCTCCGGGTGTTGATTGTACCACTCGCAGAATCGCGGAATCCCTTCCGCAATCGGGGTCTGCGGCTTGTAATCGAGTCTGGCCGCGGCACTGGAGATATCAGACCAGGTCTCCTTCACGTCGCCCGGCTGGGCTGGCAGATACTCAATCGTCGCCTCGCAGCCGAGTGATGCTTCGATAATCTTGATCATGTCCACCACTTTCTCAACCTGGCTCTTGCCCAAATTGAAAATCTCATAGGGCTCAAGGCCAGGGATGAGAACAGCGTTGACAACACCGGCTACG
>DPYP01000570.1:12360-16158 GCA_003545375.1 Lentisphaeria bacterium | reverse complement strand
GCACAACGATCAACAACCTGGCGCAAAAAATCATCGAACTGACTGGGTCGAGCTCAGGGCTGGAATACCAGCCGCCGCGCCCGGGCGATATCCGCCACTCGCTGGCAGACACTCGAAGGCTTGCCGCCACTGGCTTCCAGCCAACGTGCGATTTCGACCGCGGCCTGGCCGCGACTATTGACCACTTTCGCAACCGCGACCTGAACTGAGTACAGCTTGTGCATCCTGAGTTTGAAAAGATATCGAGATACTTCGAGGAGGGGCGGCGTCTTTGGGACAGCGACCCGGATACCGTAATGTCCTGTGGCTTTTTCGAGTCGTGGCAACTTACGACACGGCCCGAGGCGTTCGTGATCGCAGAGGAAACCTTCGAGCTGCTCAACCAGACGTTCGAGACTAGTGCCAAGGAAGCGTGCATTGCGTACTTCATCTGGAGCACCACTGAAGAATGCGCCATGATGGTAGTCGAAGGGCCCGGCTTCGATAAATCGCTGCTGCTGCAGTTCAACGAAGGCGAGCCGGAGATTCTCGAGCCGCCACTGGTCTTTCTCGAGGACGACGAACTGACGCTCGGCGAGCGGCTGGAGATCATGTACGAAGTCGTCGCCCACGTGCGGCACACGGAACCGACGCGCGACGTGCGCACGCTCAACCGCACCGAAGTTGCCACCATCCTCGACGCAATTGCCGACACCTATGAACCGCGTGCTATTCGCATCATGAAACGGCTGAAGCTCGCGTCCGTCCGGCACATGCTCGAGCAGGTTGTCGCCGACATGGCCGTGGACGAACTCAGTAACCAGCTCGAACTGCCACTCGACGGCAGCTACGCCACGTCGACCGGCAACGAGCCGGAGACCGATGACATCTTCGATGAGAAACCTTCACCGGCGATTCACATTCCCGCACGTACGCCGTGGAACATCCTCACTGAGATCTCGTTTATCCAGGCTGCGGACATCGCGTTGCTGGAGCTCGAAGAAGTTTTCGTCATCCAGTTCGGCGACTGCGAAATCCTCGAAAAGGTCGATCGCCGCTCCTTCGTCCTGCGACTGCCGACACCTGATGATCTGCCGCTGCCCGAGGGCAGCCGAATGCGGGTTTTCATACGCGGCGAGCATCCACCGATTGCTTCGTTCCAGATCGACCTGATCGAACGGGACTATCTTTACGGCCGGTTTCAGTGGCGCGACGTTCCCGATGCCGAGTTGCCGAATCCACGTATTTACGGACGACCGCAGCCTGGCCCGACAAAATTCATTTCCGGCATGATCAACGCTACGGTCGTTGAGTTCATGCAAAAATCACGTTTCGTCGCGCCAGCGCTGAACACGGCACTGGGCATTGAAGCTTCCGGGTTTGTCGACAACAACGACGCCCACGACGACCTCACGCTCGACGCCACGCAACAACATGCCTGGGCCAACGCCGTCAGTGACGAAAATCCGATCATTGTCATCCAGGGGCCACCGGGTACCGGCAAGACGTACGTTCTCGAGCAGGTATTGCGAACACTGTGCGGCCGCGGCAAGCGCCTGCTGCTGGCGGCGCCTTCGAACACCGCCGTGGATAACGTCTGCCGGCGGATTCTCGATCTGCCGGTTCTGCGGGTCGGTCGTGAGCGTGACAACATCTCGGCCGACGTCAACGCAAATATCTGGGTGCAGGACATCGATGCCGTCACCGCGTACAAGCAGAAGCAGCAGGCATCGACCGGCGGCACAATCTATGCAGGCACACATTTTGCCACGTTGCGTGATGATGTGATTCAGGCTGACTATGAACAAAACGGTCCGTACGATTGTATTGTGTTCGACGAGGCGGGCATGGGACGCATGGATGAATTTCTGCTGTGCCTGCGGCTGGCGAAACGCGCCGTGCTGTTCGGTGATCATCAGCAACTGCCGCCGTTCCCACTGCCAAAGATGGTCGTCGAACGACTGCACGAGCGAGGCCCTGTGCCGCGAGCGCTGTGGACCGTGTTGTCCAAGAGCGCACTGGAATGGCTCGGCACGGTGCGCCACTTCCCGGTATTCCTGCTCCAGTCGTCATATCGCTGCCAGAATCCACGACTGATGCGATTCTCCTCGACGTTGTTCTACAATGCCCGGGTCAAGGCCAGCGAGCATGCCGAATACTACCAACTCGATTTCGAAACCCGCCGTAAACGATTCCCGACCTCTACCCTGCGCTTTTACCGAACCAGCGATCTACCCGCGCGCGCGCGCCACGAGCAGCTGGTGATCGAGGGACACAAACCCGGCTTGCAAAATCCGTTGGAGGCGCGGCTCTGCGTCTGCGTCTTCTGTGAACTGATCCGGCGGTACCCGCTCAAGGAAATCACGATCATCGCACCGTATCGCCGCCAGGTCCGCCTGATCCGGCAGTTCATGACCCGCGACTTCGTCAAATGCCTGGTGCCGAATCTCGAGTTCGAAAAGGAAGAATGGGATTGGTACCTGCAAAACCGCGTCTCCACGGTGGACAGTTTCCAAGGCGGCGAGAGCGACGCGGTCATCATCTGTTACGTGCGCAGCAACGACGGCGAGGGCATCGGGTTCATCGACAATCCAAACCGCATCAACGTGGCCCACACACGAGCGCGTCGGGAGATGGCGGTGATCGGCGATCTCGACAATCTCAAGGAGCAGGCCGGCAGCAGTCTGTTCACGCGCATGGAACGCGCCATCCGCCGGGACGGAGAAATTGTCAATGTAGCAGCGGATCTCAGTACGAAGTTGAAGCGTATCATTCCCAATCCGCCGGATGCAGTCGCAACCTACACGGTGGCAGGAATCGAGATCAAAGGAGCGGACAAATGAACGCACGCGTGAACAGCATGCGACCTGTCGCCGCAGTGTTGCCGATCATCTGCCTGGCAGCAGCCACGAGCTGCTCGATACTGAAGAAGGACAAGGACACAGGCTTCTCCAATGAGACGTCCCGACAGTCGTCCGGCCTGGCCAGCCGGCCGCTGAGCAAATCGGACACGGCGGGACTTTCCGACCGCGATCGGCGGCGGCGAGACGTCCAACGTGCCAAAGCCGACGCACTGTACCAGCAGGGGCGCAAGCTTTTTTACGATCGTGAATATAAACAGGCAATCCGCAAACTGGTGGCATCGCAGGAGATGTTGCGGCAAGCGTCGCAGACGGAGTATTCCGATCAGATATCCAAGCTCGACAATATCATGACGTACATGAACCAAAGCTGGGCCACCGAGCTGGTCAAACAAGGCAAAACGCTCGAGAAGAAGAAGCTCTACAAAGCGGCAATAAAACAATATGAAACGGCGATCGCCAAAGACCCGCAGCGATCAACGGAAATCCTGCTCCTGCTGTATCAGGTCCAGCGCCGTCAGCGGTTACAGAGCAACAAGTAATAAACGTTGTTCGTACCGACGCTGCAGCATTCGGCGCTGCTTCCGACACAGTGCATTATGTCACGCGCACTGGCCGGGATTTTCGGACACAATATCACCAAACGGCGAAGGCACCGCAACTGGGTAGTTGTCTCTTTAATCAACTGCGAATATCATCGAGACCCTGCAGTTCATCGCGCAGATCCGCTGCCAACTCGTAGGCCTCGTTCTCCAGGGCGCGGTCAAGCTCGATTTCGAGAGTCTCGCGTCGAGTCGGTTCACGCTGCTCGTCGAGCGAACTCTCGAGGCTATCAAGCGCTTCCAGGGAGCGTTCACGCTCAACAAAAAACTCCTGGGCATCGACTTCCTTGAGTTCCTCTATCTCACGTCGGACATCGTTGATAATCTTCACCGCCTGGTCACGATCGCCGTTTTGC
>DPYP01000570.1:9405-12008 GCA_003545375.1 Lentisphaeria bacterium | reverse complement strand
CCGTGAACGCGCAGAACATAGGGCCACCAGCGTTCGAGATTGGTACGGTCGTCTTCATGAGCGGCGTGACGGTTGACGAATCGGAAGAGCCGCATGTTGCGGGTTGTGTCCGCGACGACGCGATCGTAATCCGCCAGCTGCAATAAAAACACATAGCGCTCGTAGATACGTCGACTTTCATCGAACAGCTCTTCGCAGGCTTTGCGGCTCAGGATGAAACCTTCGTCCGTGGACAGACGGCTGGAAGCGCCGTACCTGGCTTCGTAATATTCGAGGGCAAAGTCGTGGCCATGTGGCCGCGTACCGTCCGGCCGCCCATCGAGATTCATTTGCAGAATGCCGCGGAAGGGACCGTCCTCGACGCGGACCTGGATCAGTTCGTTTCCATCGTGGTCCTCGATCCGGCGGATGTTGTTCTCCACGTCAAACGGCCAGTCCTCGAGCAGGGAAGTTATGTCTATGTCCATCGTGGCCCAACACAGCACGGCAGCAACTGCCGTACGAATAGATTCGAAATTCGCAAACTCGGACCGCACCGCCTATCGTATTGCGGTGCGACCGGTTTAGACTACCAATAATGTGTACAGCGCAGAATATCAACCCCGCAATCGCAGCCCTCGGCAACACAGTCTGCCACAGTCCCCATTCATCGCCCAGGCCTCATCGAGATAAGGTTGCCGGTACAATGCGAATCGAAATAGTCAGGACAGACACCACCCCTCTCGCCACATTGTGTCCAAAAGCACAGCCGGCATACTACATCTAGCACACCCCGCACCTATGATATGTGCAAAATTCATCATCGTACTGCTCTGTCTGGTTACGTTCACAGGGCAGCCGGCAGCCGCAGCAAACCCGGTGGCGGGCAACTGGACGACCGACGGTGAGGTCGACATCCGCGATCGACTCGACACGCGGCAGAAGTTCATGAACGACTATCAGATCCTGTTCCACCCCGACATTACCAACGTGGAACGATTCACCGGCACCGTCGATCGACTGCCGACCAACACACGACGACAGGCACATGACTTCATCCGCTACCTCGACCCCCATGTGCCGCAACGCATCCTCATGCCAATGGTCCACTGGCGTTTCATCGAGCCGGATACCGGAAAATATCGACGAGCCGTTGCCGGATACTTGCAGTACCGCCTGCTCGTCGTCCGTGATGCCGTCGACGATCCACGCAGCACCGAATCGGAACGCCGGACTGCGCTGCAGCACCTCGGGCGCATGCTCGGCCGAACAGTTGACAACACCGCAGGTCTGTATGCTGCGGCAACGCCGGTAGTCGAGTCATTGGCAACCGAGCTCACCAAGGCCGTGACGACAGAAGCGTTTGTCGACATCCTCAAATCCCGCGAATTGACTGCGACCAATCTCGATGATCTGATGACAACGGCTGACTACAGCCTGAGCTGGCTCGGGTTCATTCCCGGCAACCATGTCGAGTTGATCAGCGAAAACGAGCGCGATGCCGAGCGGATCAACTGGTTGAACGAACGCGTCATTTTCAACGGTGGCAAACTGGACTGGGACGCCGACTACATGCGCATGCCGGAAGGCCCCGACGATCCCGGTGGACATCCCTGCTTCAAGCGAGATCCAATGTTCATGCGGCTCCGCGAGATGATCGACAGCGCCGAGGATTCGATTTTCATCGACATCTTTCTTTTCGGCGGCACGCTCGGCGGTACCATCGCCAAGTACCTGATCGATCAGACTGTTGCCAAGCGCCGGGATAATCCCGGCTTTCGCTGCCTCATCCTGCACGATTTCGCCACCAACTACAACATGAAGCCGGAGATGATGCCGGTCTTCGAATATATTCGCGACCGCATCAACGGCGCGCGCGCTCAGGGTGATGACATCGGTGTCGTCCTGCTGCAGGCAAATATTCTTCGACACCCGCCCGGCATCCCGTTCGGGCTGTCTAACCTGGTGCCGCGATCACCCGTGACCTTCGCTGTGATCGAACGGCACAACACCTACTACGAGTCGAAGATAGACCACAGCAAAGTCATCGTTGTCGATGCCAATACCGATTCCCCACAGGCCTACTTCGGCTCAAAGAACTGGACAGATCACAGCGGCGGCTATTACTTCGACGACGCCATCTACATCAAGGGGCCGGCCGCAGCGCTGGTCCAAGCCTCCTATTATGACGATATCGATGCGGCACTGACGATCGATCCGATCGAGCAGCAGTGGTTCTTTTATAAGGAATGCGGTTTCGATAACACCGCCTGGCTCGACCGGCGCGACGAGCTCCTCGACTGGATCCGCATCAGGCGGGACACGTTCCCGGCCGCCGGCGATGACGTTGTCCGCATCTCGGAAGCCAACGTCGACGGCCGTATCTGCAACACTCGCAATATGCTGGTCGACATGATCCGCCGCGCTGAATCAAACATCTACATCGAGCAGCTCTTCATCTACGATGCTTACGTTATCGATGCACTGATCAAGCGCCGGCGCCAACGCCCCAATCTGGATATTCGGATAATTGCCGATCACAACGGGAACTTCATGATGAACGGATTTCCCAATACCATGTTCCTGCGCGAACTTGATGCGGTCGGTATCCCCGTGCGCGCCCG
>DPYP01000570.1:8325-8992 GCA_003545375.1 Lentisphaeria bacterium | reverse complement strand
GTAGCATACTGCTGGCAGGTTCGTCCAATCTCAATCCCGATACGCTGCAGGGAAGTTTTCGGGAGTTCGGCGCCCAGATCTTCAACCGTGCGGAGATCAAAACGTTCGAATCGGCATTCCTGCGGGACTGGGCCGATGACGACGCGACAAGCCCGATGGTGATCGACGGCTGGCAGATGAGTTTTCGCAACAAAGTCATGCCGCCCGAAACGTCGGCGCTGGTCAACGACATCGCCGCTTGGTTGGTCCGCTCCAAGGACCGGCTCGAGCGCCGCGAATAACGCCAACGTGGCAACTGAAAGAAATCAGATAATCACCGACGACGAGACCTATGGACCTGTCCCTTTCGTTCAGGCCTTCGACACCGAAGAGGAAATGATCGGCAAAGCGAACGACACGCAGCACGGGCTGGCCGCCTACGCTTTGATCCGCAACCTCAGACCGGGCCTTGGGCATCTACAAGGCCATTCGGGCCGGTACCATCGGCCCGTTCGGCGGCTTCAAGATGAGTGGCCTCGGCCGTGCGTGCAGCATTGAAGGCATCGAAGCGTTCCTCGAAACCAAGCGTGTTTCGATTGCTATTTGATCACACGACTGCAAGAAACGGACGAACCTGTCGCAGTGTAGTATATTGCGCCTGTTGGCATCACTGGCTTATCAAGCAAAA
>DPYP01000570.1:0-7922 GCA_003545375.1 Lentisphaeria bacterium | reverse complement strand
AGGGACGACCGAGCAAGTTCGGGCGATGCAAGAACCATCGAATTCTGGCACATCCAGACGTCCGAACCTACCAAACCCGTGGTCGAGCAAGCTGTGAACCGATGCCAAACGAAGCGGACAGGCTTGAGCATCGAGGCGCAATCGATCAAGAACGACGATTTCAAACTGAAACTGAAAATGGCGATCGGCGACAACACCACGCCCGATGTCTTCCACACCTGGGGCGGCGGCATCCTCGCGGCCGATGTGAAGTACGACAAGGTTCTCAACCTCACGAAACACCTGCCGGCCGGCAGTACCGGGCGCTTTCACCCGGCCGCCCTCGACTTCTGCCGGGTCAACGGCAACCTCTACGCCCTGCCCGTCGACGTCACCGTAGTCCCCATGTGGTACAACAAGACGCTCTTCGAGAAAGCCGGTGTCGACGTCCCGAAAACCCTCGACGAATTCCAGCGCGTCTGCACCGAATTGAAAGCGCAGGGCATCACGCCACTGGCCTTGGGGAATTCCAAGAAGTGGCCCGGCGCCTTCTACTTCATGTACTTTGCAACGCGCGCCGGCGGCACCACGCCGATTGCGGAACGACGGTTCGAGGACCCGGCATTCATCGAAGCAGGGCAGCAGATACAGAAACTCGTCGATGCCGACTGCTTCAACGCCGGTTTCAACGGCATCGATTACGACGAAGCCCGACGCCTTTTCTTCAACGAAAAGGCTGCCATGATCCTGATGGGCACCTGGATGCTGGCGCACGCCCAGAAGGAAGCACCGGAGATCCTGGAGAAGCTCGGATGTTTCACCTTCCCCGGCATGGGCAACGAAAAATGGAACCGAATCGCCATTGGCGGCGTCAACGCCGGCTATGCTGTCGCCGCAAATACAAAGCAGCGCGACGACTGCATCGCATTGCTGCAGGAACTGACCAATGATGACGGCATGAAAGATTGGGCCGGTACCGGACGAATCCCGGCATTGACCCGCGACGCTGCGACCCCCATGCTCCAGCCCGTAACGCTGATCGCCGCCGAGATCCTCTTCGAAGCGGAAGCGATTCAGCTGTATTACGACCAGTACCTGCCACCGGAGCTGGCCGCCATGCACAAAGACACGACCCAGGCGCTGTTTGCAAAAACGGCCACGCCGCAGGAAGCCGCCTCGAAGATGGCTGCAACGGCCAGGCGAAAGCCATGACGCGATGCCGTGATTTGCGCGGCCTGTGGTTCTCTGCGCCCGCCGCTGTTGTCTATCTTCCGCTCATCGCCATCCCGCTCGCCTATTCGCTGT
The DNA here is from genome assembly GCA_003545375.1 of Lentisphaeria bacterium. Lineage (GTDB taxonomy): Bacteria > Verrucomicrobiota > Lentisphaeria > JABSQK01 > CAJWLW01 > CAJWLW01. Next base: position 6,638 of record DPYP01000570.1, on the reverse strand, counting down.
ACCTGTCATTTCACTACTGGGACGGACGTGCGCCAGCCTGGACGCCGGCTGGTATCGGCAATTACCTCGACATGGTCAAAGACAAGGTGTTCTGGCGCTCGCTGGCGCACAACCTCGCACTTGTCGCCTTCTCGCTGGCCGTTCAGTTGCCGATCGCCATGCTGCTGGCAGTCCTGCTCGAACGTACCCGAAGGTTGGGCGGCTTCATGCGCACCTGCGTTTTTCTCCCGTACGTCCTGCCGACGGTCGTTATCGCACTGGTCTGGCGTTCGCTGATCACCGCCTCGGTACCAGAATGGCTGGCCAGCCCGGACTGGAGCCTGAGCGCCATTCTACTGGCGGTCACCTGGCGATTCATCGGATTCCACACCGTCCTGTACCTGGCCGGCCTTGGCATGATCGACCGGCAGGTATACGAAGCTGCGCGCATCGACGGCACATCCGAGTGGCAATGCTTCCGGCACATCACCCTACCGCTGATGAAGCCAGTGATCATAGTCTCCGCAACTCTGGCGATTGTCGGATCGATGAAGTATTTCGACGTCGTATTTCTGATGACCGGCGGTGATCCCGATCACGCCACGGAGCTGCTGGCAACCTACCTGTTCAAAATGGGATTCGTCCATGACCGCATGGGTTACAGCTCGGCAATCGCCGTCGCCCTCGTCGTGCTGGCCCTGGGCACTACGGTAGTCATGCTGCAACTGAAACGGTGGAGCGACCGTCGGCAATGAAAGCTGCAAGCACTGCACGTCTGGCCATTCTCTGGATCGCCGTCGCTGTCGGCGTACTGCCACTGGTGTGGACCGTCTGTACCGCGTTCAAGACGGACGCAGCGGTCACCGCCGGCATCTGGTCGCTGCCGCTGCAACCGACGCTTGCGAACTTCGCAGAGGTCGCCAAGTCGAATTTCTCGACGAGTCTGCTGGTCAGTCTGGTGGTCACTGCAGGAGCGGTGCTCGTGCTGCTGGCGCTCGCGGCGCTCGCTGGTTATGCCTTCGCCCACTTCAACTTCATCGGCAAGAAATTTCTGTGGATCACGCTCATGGCCGGATTGTTTCTGCCTGTGCACGCAACTCTGATCCCGCTCTACCGGATCCAAGCCGATCTCGCTATCTCCCGCAGCTGGTTGTCGCTGGTTTTCCTGGCAGCGGTATACGTCGCCTTCAACCTGTCGTTTTCGGTATTCTACTTGCGCGGCTTCTTTGCGCAGGTGCCTTCCGAGCTGGTCGAGGCCGCCGCGATCGACGGCTGCGGCAGCCTGCGAGTGTTCACGCGGATCATGCTGCCGCTCAGTGTGCCGGCACTGGTTGTCGTCGCACTGGTCGATATCGTCATGATCTGGAACGAGTTTGTCTTCGCGCTGGTCTTGATACGCTCAACGAAACTGGCGACATTGCCACTGGCGGTCCGAAACTTCGCCGACGACACAGGCCTGGCTATTCCGCAAACCTGCGCAGCGCTGACGTTGGCGGCGCTGCCGGTGATCGTCGTCTTCCTGATAGCCCAGCGGAAAATAATCAGCGGACTGACCGAGGGTGCGGTCCAGGGCTAAAAGTCCAGGGGGTACGGAATCGGTTGCTAACCTTCCCGAATCGCGGAAAAGTCCGCCACCTGTATCACCAGGTCGACGACTGCGCGAACCAGGCGATGACGATTGACCCGCAATGTCTCATCGGGATCGTTGACCAGCGGGCCGTCGTCGAAGAAGGTGTCGACAGTCTCGCGCAAAGGCGCAACCGCTGCCAGCGCACCGATGTGATCCTGCTTCTCCAGGCAGACACCCATCGCCGCAGCAGTCTCCTCGAGGGCTTTCTGTAACCCTGCCTCCGCATCGTGGCTGAACAGGGATCGATCCACAGCACCCCGGGCAACGTCGCGATCGAGAATATTGTTGGTGCGCTTAAATGTCGCTGCAACCGCCTGGAAATCATCGCGGCTGCGGAACTGCATCATCGCTTCGAGACGTGCCACCAAATCGGTGAAGTCATGCCACGGCGTCGAGGCCTGGACGACCGCCTCTATAGTGTCTTTGGCAAAGCCACCGGGGATACCAGAGCGCGTCTTGTCGGCAAAGAGTCGGGTGCCACGCGACAGATAAAAGTCGAGAATGGCATCCTGCAAACCATCCGTCGCCGTGGCCGGCAGCACGTTGGCATACAGTTCAATGCTTGCCGACACGACTTTTGATATGTCGATCCGGAAACCGCGATTTGCGATGATCGCAATACTCGTCAGACAGGCGCGCCGCAAGGCGTACGGATCCGCCGACCCGGTCGGGGCCTTGCCGACGCCGAAGATACCGACCATGGTGTCGACGCGGTCTGCAATGCCAACGACCGCCGCTTCGTCCGAGGACGGATAGTCGTCGTTGACGTTGCGCGGCAGGTAGTGATCCCGCAGACCGTTGGCAACCACTGCCGGCAGACCCTCGCCAAGTGCATAGTAGCAGCCGACCTGCCCCTGCAAGTCAGGGAATTCCCCGACCAGATGCGTCGTCAGATCCGTCTTGCACAGGTGGGCAATCGTGTCGACCGTCGCGAGCTGATCGGCCGACATGCCGAGCTCGCTACCGATCGCCGCCGCCAGCTTGCGGACGCGCTCCACCTTGTCGAGAACACTGCCGAGGTCGGCCTGAAAAATCGCTTCCGCCAGCTTTGGTACGCGCTCTTCCAGTTTCTGCTTGCGGTCTTCGCGCAGAAAAAATTCGGCATCGGCAAAACGCGCTCGCAACACCGCTTCGTACCCTTCTCGGATCACCGCCTCGTCGTCGCAAATCGTGTTCGACACGGCGATGAACGAGTGGCTGAGGGCGCCGTCCGTGCCGTTGAGTGCCAGGTACTTCTGGTGCTCCCGCATCTCCGAAACCAGCACCTCTGCCGGGATCTCCAGATAGCGCTCGGCAAAGGAGCACAGAACGGGCACCGGATACTCGACAAGATTTGTGACTTCCTCGAGCAGCCCGTCATCCTCACGCCAGATCAGGCCGGCGCCTGTTGCATACTCCGCAATTTTGTCGCGGATGCGCTGCTTGCGCTCGTCCTGATCAACATAGACGTACGCCTCGCGCAGGATCTGCAAGTAGGCCTCACGCTCGGCCGTCACGGCAATCGGCTGCGGCGCCAGGAAGCGATGCCCCTGCGACTGGTTGCCACTGCGAACGCCGGCGAACTCCGTTGGAATGACGGCATCACCCAGAACTGCTGCCAGCCAGTGGACCGGTCGTACGAACGGCGTGGATTCACTGGCCCAGCGCATCGTCTTGTACCAGTGGATCGCACCGAAAAATTCGGGGATGACTGCGGCGAGTACTTCCACGGCCGGCCGGCCGGTGCGGTCGACACAGGCAAAGAGGTATTCGGCGCCTTTGATCTCGCGCACTTCGGCATCATCAATCGAAATTCCGTTCTTGGCGGCGAAGCCCAGAGCCGCTTTGGTCCAGTTGCCGTCGGCATCCCTGGCGATCTTCATCGGCGGCCCCTTGGCCTCGATCCTCTGGTCGGCCTGGTTCACCGAGACGGCACCCGCGGAGACGGCGATGCGCCGCGGCGTCACAAAGAAACGCACGTCCTGCGGGTCGAGTCCAGTCGGTTCAAAATATTTGCGGAACAGTTCGGGCAGGTCGGCCAGCAAGCGGCCGAACACCTGGGCGGGCATCTCCTCGACGCCAAGCTCCAGCAGCAGCGATGCACGCCCGTCGCCCGCCGGGGCGCCGGCAACGGCAGCGGCCAGTTCGTCCGCAAGTGAAGCTGCCGGCGGGGCTGCATCTATGCTGATGGGCGGCTTCGAAGCCAACGGATACCCGAGCGCCTCACGATTCTTCAACCAGGCTTCGGCAATCGCTCTGGCCAGCGTTCGGACGCGCAGGATATAGCCCTGTCGCTCATTGACGGATATCGCGCCGCGCGCATCGAGCAGGTTGAAGGCATGACTCGCCTTCAGACAGTAGTCGGTTGCCGGCAACGGCTTATCGGCAGCGCATAGAGACACGCACTGTGCCTCGTAGCGCGCGAAGGAGTCAAGCTGCAAACTGACATCGGCCAGCTCGAAGTTGTGTGCCGAAAACTGCACCTCGTTCTGGTGGTACAGGTCCCCGTAGGAAAAATGCTGGTTGTACGCCAGGTCGTAGACGTTGTCGACCTGCTGCAAAAACATGCAGATGCGTTCAAGACCATAGGTGATCTCGCCCATGATCAACGACAACTCGACACCGCCGACCTGTTGGAAATAGGTGAACTGCGTCACTTCCATACCGTCGATCCAGACTTCCCAGCCCAGACCCCAGGCGCCCAGCGTCGGTGATTCCCAGTCGTCGTGCACGAAACGGATGTCATGTTCCGAAGTCTTGATACCGATCGCCGCCAGTGAACCGAGATAGAGCTCGACGTAGTTCTTCGGATTCGGCTTCATGACAACCTGGAACTGAAAATAATGCTGCATCCGGTTCGGATTGTCCCCGTAGCGGCCATCGGTCGGGCGCCGACAGGGCTCCACGTAGGCGGCATTGAACGGCTCCGGCCCGAGCGCCCTGAGAAACGTGTTCGGATTGAAGGTGCCCGCGCCCGTCTCGATGTCGTATGGCTGGGTCAGCAGGCAACCTTGCGTATTCCAGTATTGCTGCAGGTTCAGAATAAGGTCTTGGAAATACATAGTTGTATCCGCACAGAGTTGTGGGCATGAAGGACGGACAGGAAATCTACCGTGTTTCCGTTCAGTTGCACAGGGCAATATGCTTTTTCGCGTGTGGCCCGAACGGCCCTCGCTGTGAATTAAGTCACCTGGCGCCGATCTCTCGGTTGTACAGCCGGTGTCGGCGCGATAGAATTACCTCAACGACAGCAAGACAGCTACCCGTATAGTCTACAGTGTCAATGTCCGATAGCCTCCAAACCAATAGTCCCACGTCCGCCGGAGTTGCCCAAGCGCGAGAGCCCAATCATCTGCTCGCTGCCGTCGGCTTGGGTATTCTGATCAACGCCCTGATTCCCGCATCGTGGTTGACGCTACGAATCATCTATGTGATCGTTGCCGCTGCCATGGTTTTCGTGGTACGCAGTGCCGGAGTTGGTGCGCCGAAGAAACAGACCGGATTTGCCCGCGTCAGTCGAATCATCATGACGCGGCTGACGGAGAGCCCCGACCAGTGGTGGGCCGTTTTTGCCATGTTCGGCGCCATCGTGGCCAGCCTGGTGCCGGACATCGACATCGCTCATCCTGTTACTGTTCTGGCCCTGCTCTTTTCATTCTGGATCACCAGCCGCGAAATGAAAACCATACAAGCCGAGCCCATCGCCCAAGTCGTTCAAAAGGGCAAAGACGATTCGGCAGCCGCCGAAGCGATAGACTCCGAAATTCCACCGGCAAAAGTCGAGGAACCGCCGGGCTTTGAGGAGGCACCCGACGAAACTGATTCAAAGGACGCCGGGAACAGCGGCTATGAAAAGGAGCAGCGTGAGCGCTGGGAAGACTGGATCAAGGATGAGATCGATCGACTCGACGACGAATGAACCGACGGCGGCGCCGTCCTCGGTCAATCGCTTGAATTTCCGAACAGCTTGTCGAGCCGCCGCGTGGCCGCAGTGCCGTCATCGCTCCCCTGCATGACGTCAATCGATATCAACATCGGCATTGTCCGTTGTCGGAATGTTCATCGCCTGACGTACCTGCAGCTCAAGCTGATGCACGCGCTCACGGCCGACCCCGAGATCCTCCGCCCGACGATACAGCTCGATACGCTCGGCCGGCGCCATGACTCCGTCAATCAGCAACAGGCGGATGATGTCAGTGATCTTCGGCTCCGCGTCTGTCGACGGGCTTGTGGCAGTGTGGAGGTCACCCGTTGCCTGGCCGGCAACGACACCAGCCGCGACTTCCAGTGCCAACCGCGCTTGTGCGGCGGTTTCCATGCGGTCTTCCGGGTCGCGTGCCAGGAGATTCATCACCACCTCGGCCACAGCGGCAGGCAATTCGGGACAGAGTTCTCCCAGCGGCTGCGGGCGATTCTTCCCCAGCGCCTTCACCACTTCGAGCGCTGACGAATTATCCGGTAACCGGTGAGCCCGCTGGCCGCTCAACATCTCGTACAAGATCGCTCCGGTAGCGTACAGGTCCGTGCGTTGATCCACACCGCGCCCACGCCACTGCTCGGGCGCAACGTAATACGGTGAACCGAGACGTTGATGCCGGTCCTCATCGCTCAACAGGCCGCCGCGATCCGACGGCAGATGTGCAATGCCGAAATCCGAGATCTTCGCTTCGCCGCGCACGCCGAAAAGAATGTTTGCCGGTTTGATGTCTCGATGGATAACCCCGAGCTCATGCGCCGCCTGCAGCCCATGCAGAATATCCGTAACAATTGACACGCTTCGGTCGAGCGGCAGCCGTCCGGCCATGCGCAGGCAGTCGCACAGATTGCCGCCACGGATATACTCCATGATGATGCAGGAGCCTTCCGGGTGGCGCTGCAAATCGTAAACGATGACAATATTCGGATGCTCGAGCTGCCCGGCAATCCGTGCTTCCTGCACGAACCTGGCATCGATCTGTTCGTTCTCAGACCATTTTGCGAAAAGCAGCTTGATCGCTGTGTCACGACCGATGTGCTGATCGTCGGCCAGATAGACGACACCGAAACCACC
>DPYP01000182.1:915-4806 GCA_003545375.1 Lentisphaeria bacterium | reverse complement strand
AATCTGTGTCCTGCCCGGCGGGCGCTGGTTGTGTACGTTTCGGGCGGCCCGAATAAAGGAAGGCTCGACTGAAGCTACGCTGTTGACCTGGTCCGACGACAGCGGCAAAACGTGGCGTGAACCCGCCAGGCCATGGCCGGTGCCAGGCGTCGGCGGCCGCATCGGTTCGGACCACTGCGGTTATTGCACGGCGCTGGGCGAGAAACAGGTGCTGGCGGTTGTCTGCTGGGTCGACCGCTCAGAGCCCGACCTGCCGTTTTTCAACGAGGACACGGAGGGGTTGCTCGACTGCAGGATCATGCTCTCGGAATCGCCGGACGCCGGCGAGACGTGGTCGGAGCCCGGGTTCGTGGATGCCGCGCCGTTCTATGGCCCGGTCCCCATTACCGGGCCGGTCTTCTCTCTTGCCAACGGCGACCTGGGCTGCCAGTTTGAACTCAACAAATCCTATTACGAGCCGACCGAATGGCGGCATTCCTCGGTCCTCAAGTTTTCCGCGGACGGTGGCAAAACCTGGCCCGAGTACGTGATCACAAGCAACGACCCGCAGAACAGGGTTTTCCACTGGGATCAGAGGCCGGGGGTCCTCGCGGATGGACGTATTCTCAATCTCTTCTGGTCGTATGACAAACAGGCGGGGGTCTACCTGAACATCCACGCACGGGAATCGACCGACAACGGGCGCACCTGGTCACCGATGTGGGATACCGGGGTCCCCGGACAGCCTGCCACGCCGGTGTCCATGCCGGACGGGAGAGTCGCCATGGTGCACGTCAACCGCACTGGTGCGCCGGCCATCGAAATGCGAACCAGTGACGACATGGGGCGAACCTGGCCGGAGGAGACAAGAATGGTGCTTTACGAGGCCCGAACCGATTCCCAGACCAGAAAAAAAACGACAATGCAGGACGCGTGGGCAGAAATCGGGGACTACTCTGTCGGGCTGCCGGCAACAGCGGTCACCGCCGACAGTGATGTGCTCGTTGTGTATTACGCCGGTGCGGAAACCGACCGCACCGACATACAATGGGTGCGCGTGAAGGCATGAACATAGACAAAAAGATGATCATCTGCAGCCCGGGCGTCAACGAGCATACGATGCTCCACATGGTGCGACACCCGGATCGATCGATTTACATCAACGCCCACAAGCTCGGGCTGGTCAGAAGCACCGACGAGGGGGAGAGCTGGACGCAAATCCCGTTGAACTTCCCCGACGCGCCGCCCAACCAGGACCCGGGCGGATTCGGCATCACACGTGACGGCCGCCTGTGGGTGGTGCATCAGCCCCTGCAGGGCGGCGAGACGGATATGTTCGTCTCTTGCTCGGCTGACGACGGGCGGTCGTGGAAAACGCGGCAGGTGGCGTTCGGCCACTTATCCCCCGGCGGCGCCGACGACCCGTACGTTACGGCCGGCGTCAACCGCTGCTACGTCAACTTTCTGGAGCGGTCTGACGGGACGCTGATGTTCTCGTGCAGCCTGCGCTACGCCGACTGGATGGACTACACGCAGAAGGATCAATCCCGGCCGGGCATCCGCGACGTGATGATTCGGTCCACCGACGGAGGCAAGACCTGGGGCGATCCCACCGTCGTGCACCAACACGCTACCGAGACGCAGTACGCCGTCGATCCTGCCGACCCCGATCACATCCTGGCGGCATCGCGCAAGCAACGGCAGTTGCTCTCCGGCGAGGACCAGGCCACTGTGGAGCGGCTCACCGGCTGCGAGCCCGGGGCCGGTTACCCGTACAAGGGAGGGCTGTTGCTGGAATCCGCCGACGGCGCACGCTCATTCCATGAAGTTCCCGACAGCTATCTGGGATACTACTCGCACCGCGCCGCGATTCTCTGGACCGGGAACAACGTTGTGCTGGTCACGCACCAGAACGAGGAAGGGGCGCTGCTTGCCAGGATCAGCCTTGACGGCGGCAAGACTTGGCTGGACGACACGACGAACGGAACGCCTTCAATCAGTAACGCCAAAGGGTTTGTCATGACGGACGATCACTCCTTCCCGGCACCGACCGTAGAGCTGTCGGTCGATCATTTCCTGACGGTCTGTGTGTCGCAGGGGAACGTCGAAGGATTCTTCTGGCACATCGAACGAGACGGCGATGATATTGGTCTGAATCAGTGATGAAGCTTAGCCTCCATGCCGTTGATTTTGGGGCGATCGGAATCTGGGCTGCCACGCAATTAACGGCGCCGCAGTTAAGGCTGGCTCTAACGGCGTTCTGAACTGATAAATATTTTACTTGGAATTTCGATTTTATTTGTGTAAAACTATAATCTGCCAAACGCAATGAATGACCTATTCGCCCGTTTAACACGGGTGGCAAACCAGAGAGAGAGAGGAAAAAATGAACACCCTAAAGTACCAGTTTCTGACCGCAGTTCTCGCCGTCATCGTAACCGCCGGTTTCTTGCAGGCGCAAATCACATTGAAGACCGACACTGCGTCGCCGGGCGTCGGCAGTATTTTGGTCGATCAGGGTGGGGGTGTCGCTGCATGGGCCGAGGCGCCGTCCGGCGGCGGAGACGGTGCGCAGGGCCCACAGGGCGAGCAGGGTCCACAGGGCAAGCAAGGTGACCCAGGTGCCCCGGGAAGCAGCTTATGGACGGACTCTGGCGGTAACCCCACCACAGATGCTTCTGTCGGTATCGGGACGACGGCCCCAAGCGCGGGGTTGCAAGTGGTGCAATCCAGTAACGGTTTATGGGCAGCAAAAGTTTCTCATACCAAGGCTGACGGACCCGTGATGTTAATTTCGCATGACGATGCAGGGTCGAACAAGAACGCTATCTTGTCGCTCTACACCGGTTCCCGGGGTAATACTCCGGTCTTCCTTGCGATGGCCACCGGCCAGGTTGGGATAAATATGCCGGCGGGTGATTTATACAGCAATTCAGGCACGAAGTTCTTTGTCGTCGGTACCGCCAAATCTGCCGGGTGGGATACTTATAGCGACGCGCGACTGAAGCAGAACGTCGAGACGGTGTCTGGCGCGCTTGACAAGGTCACGCGCCTGCGCGGGGTGAACTATGACTGGCGTGCAGATGCCGAGCGCAGAGTCGGCCCGACGACCGGCCGGCACCTCGGCCTGATCGCGCAGGAAGTGGAAGCGATCGTCCCGGAGGTTGTGAGCACCAGCGACGATGGCTACAAGAGCATTAATTACGACAATCTGACCGGGCTGTTGATCGAAGCCATCAAAGAACAGCAGCGCCAGATTGAGGCCCTGCAGGCTCAACAGGACTAAAGGAAGGCGTACAAAAAAACAGCCCTCAAGGCAACGTGGGTAGCCGCAATCCGCCTGCTCGCGGAACGGCTCAGTCCACCCAGGTTCGATACTGATCCGCCCCGTGCGTGTCAGTGCAATTCTCGCACGATACGCGACACCGTCCCGGCCACCGGTCAGCGCTTCAGTTGAACGGTGACGTGCCGATCAACGCCGGTAATCCCCTTCTGCCTGGTGCCGTCGGGCCAGGTGACGGTATATGACACTTCCTCGCCGTGTGCGCCGAGCCCGAAGTGGAGTGTCGGGTCGTTCTGATTCCCGTGGCCGCTGGTGCCGGCCTCGACCTGGCGTGTCAACACCTTGTCGCCCAAACGGACCCGCACCTGGGCGCCGATGGCGGCACGATTCACTGTCTTGCCGTCGCCTGCGAGGCGGAACTTGAGCCAATGGTTGTCATTGCCCTCGTTGACAAATATCCTGGTCGCCGTCATGAGGTCGAGGTCACCGTCGTTGTCGAAGTCCGCCCACGCGGCCTGGTACGTTGGCCCCAAACCATCGATACCGGCCGGCGGCGATACATTCGTGAACTTCCAGTCGCCGTCGTTGCGATAGAGGACCGGATAATTCCTCCTGCCGTATGAGGCGGT
>DPYP01000182.1:0-542 GCA_003545375.1 Lentisphaeria bacterium | reverse complement strand
GCGAGCGTCGGTGAAGCGAAGGACTCCTGATAACCGACGCCGCATTCACCCAGGTCCTCGAACTTGAATCCTTTCTCCGGTCCGAGGTTTCTGAGAAACCTTGAGTGCGGCTGACCGCGGTGCGCGAAGTTGCCGGCGTAAATGTCGAAGTAGCCGTCGTTGTCGATATCGCCCCAGCACGAACCGATGCCGTGCCCGCGCCCGCCGGTCGCGCCGTATTCGGCGGCGACGTCGGTCAGTTTGCCGTTGCCGTCATTCAGCCACAGGTGATTTGGTTTCAGCCGATAGTTTGTCACGTAGACATCCATATCATTGTCCTGGTCGAAATCACAGGCTGTGACACCCCGGCCATAGAGGCCCGCGTGTTCAAAGGTCTTCAGGAACTGCCTGCCCGCATCGTTCGTCAGCACCATATCCCGGGCCGGGCCGCCCTCGATGCCCGCGGCATAAACGTCCAGGTCGCCGTCACCGTCGAGATCGGCCCAGCACATTGCGCGGCTGCCGTCCATTTCGCCGTCGTAAAGCGTTATCCGTTCGAACGC
>DPYP01000268.1:0-2866 GCA_003545375.1 Lentisphaeria bacterium | reverse complement strand
AACACGCTGACGCCCGCCAACCCCGTGCCGATCAAGGGCGTACCCTCGCACCTGGGCGTGTGGGTGAAGGGGGCGAGCGACTGGGGTCGCGTTATTTACGTGTTGCGCGACGCCGCCGGCGAGCGCTGGACGAGCATCGGCCACCCCGATCAGTGGAACTGCGACGACGTGCATTCGTGGTCCAGCTTTAACTTCGACGGCTGGCGCTACGTCCGTTTCGAGCTGCCCGGGCACGTCGGCTACGATAACTTCCGCAAGCACGGTACGACATGGTGGCGCGCCGACGACGGCGACACGATCGTCGACCTGCCGCTGGCGCTGGAGCAGATCATCATCGAGCAGCGCAGCCACGTGATCTACGTCAACGACGTGCAGCCCGCCGCCTCCGACACCGTGCGGTTGGGCAGAGTTTACGCTGAATATGAAACCCCCGATGACAAGACTGACGAAGCCGTCCGCATCAACCGACTGCGCATGAAGTTGCCCGAGGGGATGCCCGACCTGCCGAACCCCATTGCCGAGTTAGCCGAATCCGGCCTGGGCGAGCCGACGCGGATAATTAAACTTGTGCCGCCCAATAACCATGCGGACGGTACCCGGGCACATGTACACTTCGAGCCGGTTGAGGGCGCGGCGAAGTATTTCATCTGGTGCAGTGCATACCCCAATGGTACCGGCGCCGTGAACCTGACACCGGCCGGCGCCACCAACGGCGCGCTGTTGCATGGCATGCGGCCGGAGGTCAAGCTCTTCTACTTCGTGATCTGGGAGGATGCAAACGGACAGAAGTCTCTGCCATCAACGGCACACGAGCAGGTGCTGATCGATCAGTTCAAGGAGAAATGAATCCTGCAATGCCCAACATTACTTCGGCCTGGGCGATGCAGTCCGTGGTTGCGCTGCAGGGGTTGTCTTCGCCCTGGTACTCGATCAGAAAATCGCCTTCGTATTCATGCGTTTTTAGTAGCGAGCTTCCGCATTCGGTGCATCGATGTGGTTGTCGTTTCGTTCGTAATATAGGTTGATCTTCGTTTGCGGAACCGGGCGGCTATTGGCGAGCCTTGAATACCCGCATTCTTTCTTCTTCTTCTTGGCCTCGAGCTTGGCGGTCGCCCGGCCAATCCGTGTTGATCGCTAATTCATTCCCTGTTCGGTTTCGACTCCCAATTCCGTTGCTCCCGCCTCTTAACGTTGACTTGCGAAGTTCGCAAATCCCTGTCGCCGGCGCTTCAACGTGTTGCTATTTGGAAGTACAACGGCGCGCGCATCAGCGGCGGCCAACTGGACGTCCGTTGCATGCGACTGGATGGCCGGCGCGCCTCACGGTCGGCGCGAATAGCGACGTACCGTGCAGACGTCTTGTTGCGCTGTCATTATATGAACACCTCGCCCTCTTGCTCGCGTGAGGCCGTAATGAGGGCGAGGAGTGCCTCCTTCACGTTTTCGTTATAAAACGTTGAGTTGTGATGGACTTTCCGTGGTGACACCACAGACGCCCACCAATGATTTACCGTGATCCGACCCCGATGCCATCATTCTTGCATCGTCGAACAGACTTCCAGAAACTGTTCAAGATGGCGACGGCGTTCCGGGCCAGCTGTGGCGACGAGATCGGGATGGTATTTCTCATCGCTAGTTTGCAGGTATCTCGCCAGGTCGTCGAGGTCGGCATCGGCGTAACGCGAGCACATATTGAGTGTGAACATTCGCCGACGCGTGTCGCCCCCATAGGAAGCGTGCAACATCGCCTGGTGAAACGCCACGACATCGCCAGGGTCACTTTCCAGTGCGAACGCCGGTACGTCGCATCCGGGAATGCCGAACGCCGTATCGCAGCCGTGCACCCGGTAGCCAAGCGCCTCACGGGCCTCGTTCACGATATGGCTGCCGGGGATCAAACGCAGCGCGCCGGAATCCCGACGTACAGGATCCAGGTACAGGGCTATCTTCAAATAGTCACTGTGTTCGTGAATCGAATCACAGTGCCAATGCGTGTCGCCCACGTACTGGTTGCCATCGCTGCTCGTGTAATTGAAATCATCGCCCAGCAACCCGGCGGCAATCCCGGTGATCCGGGAATCGTCCAGCAAGCCGCGCAGGTATTCGTGTTGATCGATGAACTGCAGACACGTGGACCGGGTCTTGTCGTCGTGTTGCCACGCGTTGCGCTCGAAAACCTGCATAAAGGCAACCGTGATGTCGTCGATGCAATCGGACATCAGCCCTGGCAACTGCAGATATCCGAAGGTCTGAAAGAAGGCCTTTTGATGGTCGGTCAATTTGAATTCTGTCATTTGTTTTAGCTCCTGGGACTGCTTTTGGTGTCACCATAACAAGTCTTTGCCATCCAGGGGTTCAACTTTTTATGCAACCGGAAAAGAGGCCTTGGAACTGCGTTTCTGGGGTTAAAATGAGTGTCTAAGAATCTGAGCTCGAGCACCCGTAAATGTGCTCGAGGCGTTTGGGCATTGCATAAGCACATTCTTCTTAGACTATCAATACCAGGATCGAACAAACATCCTAAGCATGTCATATCAGCATCCGACTTGCCTATGTTGGCAGATTTACTGTGTTCCTCGATCTCGAAGATTCTGTTCATTGCGGACACGTTACTGTTCTCCCAGAACCCCAGCAGCGCAAGGAAAAGCCCGAGGAGAGTTTTCAGAAGCAAGCTACAGACTGCTGCTGCGATCTGTTTCAAATCTTCATCCTGCTATCTGCCAACGCTCAGCCTTGAGGCGAGCTGTAAAGCGTCGGCTCCGAGTCATTGTTGGATGCTTTCCGTCTCCTCTTGATCAGAACCGCTGGTGGCAGTGTCAGCGCCTGCAGACGCACCGGGTTGTGCGCGCCTTTTGCGTCATCCCTG